>JASBUS010000001.1 GCA_030147745.1 Alphaproteobacteria bacterium | reverse complement strand
TTCCCGATTTCAAATATTTTACCAAACCCGATCTGGCTCATAAAAAAGCCAGAATCGATCGTGAAATTTATGGAACATATCGATCAAGAGAAAAAAGGATTCTATGAAGTTTTCTATGACGGTAAAGCTGGCATGGAGCGCATCGAATCTTACACCAAGAAAGCAAAAGACATATTCACAGCCTATGTGAATATAGATCCAGATGACCCGATGCATGAAAAGATCCCTTATAAGATCTATATTGATGACGATGGTACATTAATGTTAAAGCGCACGTCATTTAAACGCGCGATACCAGATAAGAATGGCTATTTCACATTCTTCTTTGATTATTTCACAAAAATGGCAGAAGCACAGATGGCTGAAAAAGCGCAAGCGAAGCTAGAGCGCGAACAACAAGCAGCGCCACCGCCAGCACAATAAAACACACGGTTTTTAACTACGTGCCAATAAATTGATTGGGTTTTGAGTCTGCGCACCACGGCGCAATTCAAAGTGCAGCTGCGGCGTATCAACATTACCTGTTGAGCCTACTGTGCCTAAATCCGCCCCGCGCATGATTTTTGCGCCGCGTGTGACTTTAATTTTATCTAAATGCGCATAGGCTGAAATCCAGCCATCACTATGCTTCAAAAGCACAAGGTTGCCATAACCTTTAATCTCATCGCCCGTATAAACAACCACGCCATTCTCAGCGGCTCGCACGATACTACCGCGCGGCGCGGCGATATTAATACCATCATTATAAAGACCATGCCCTTTTGAACCATAAGATGATAAAATTTTACCCTTCAAAGGCCAGCCAAATTGACCACTTGTACGGGCAGGAATTTGGGTTTTAATGAACTTACTTTTGACTGGCGCTTTTGGCACCGTTGCTTGCCCCGAAGCCGCAGGACGCGCCGAAGGTACACTCATATGCACATATTGTTTTGCATCGGCGCTGCGTGCCGTTGGCTTATCAACCGCAACATCATAAGACATCGGCAAATCAAGCACTTGCCCTTCTTTGATAATGTAAGGTGAATATAAATTATTCTGACGCACAAGCATACGCATAGAGACATTAAACAAGCGTGCAATCTCATAAACAGTATCCCCCTTGCGCACAGTATATTTGCGCGGCGGCGGCATTTCCAAACGCTGCCCAACTTTAAGCGTATATGGCGCATTCAATTTATTGCGAAGGATAATTTCCTGCATAGAGACCGCGTAATTTTTTGAAATACGCCAGATATTTTCATCACGCACAACCGTGTGCATACCGGCGCTGCCCGCGCCTTCACTGCCACCATAATGCACAACTGGCGCCAAATGTTTTGGCCCATTACCACCGCCCACACAGCCCGTCAAAAGCAATGCTGTGCATGTGGTGGCTAGAGTGATTTTGGTTCGCTTCTTCATATTACTCGCTTAGATATATGCGTCGTCCAACTGTTCCTGTTTAGACGCTAAATTAGGCAGTAAAGGCACGAAACGCACCCCAACTAAATCGGTCACTGAATAGGTATCATCATCAAGTTTTTCATAGCGTTTCAAAACTTGTTCGATGCGATCCCCTACGGGCACAACCATTATACCGCCAATTTTCAATTGTTCAAATAACGCCTCAGGCGGGCGTTCAAAAGCCGCGGCAGTAACAATAATTTTATCAAACGGCTTTTGCTGTGGCCAGCCCTTCATACCATCTGCCGCCATAGCCGTGATGTTATTAATCTTCAGCGCATCAAAATGCTGCTGGGCGACGTCTAGCAATGGTTTATGACGTTCAATCGTATAAAGACGGCGGCATATTTTTGCGAGGATCACAGCCTGATAGCCTGAACCTGTACCAACTTCGAGCACTTTATCACGATCTGTCAGACGCAGCGCCTCACTCATTAATGCCACAACATATGGCTGTGAAATCGTTTGGCCTAGACCAATCGGTAAGGCCATATCTTCATAAGCCTTATCCTTTAATGCATCAGGGATAAAATTCTCGCGCGGCGTCGTTTCAATGGCGGAAAGCACATTGGTGTCTTTGATGCCCATATTACGGAGCTTCATAATCAGACGGATTTTACGCGTGCTTTCCGTGTTCATATCAACCGGCTTTTACAAGCTTTTGTACTTCACCATCGGCAGGCATGATTTTCTCCATACCACCCATATATGGTTTCAACACGTCTGGCACCCAAACGCCGCCATCTTGCGCGTCGTAGTAATTTTCGACAACCGCAATCAAAGCACGGCCAACGGCAACGCCTGAACCATTTAATGTATGCACGAAACGTGTTTCGCGTTCATTCGACTTACGGCAACGTGCCTTCATACGGCGCGCTTGGAAATCACCTGTATTTGAAACAGATGAAATTTCGCGGTAAAGCTGCTGCCCTGGAAGCCAGACTTCAAGGTCATGCGTTTTCATTGCGCCGAAACCTGTATCACCCGAACAAAGAACAATCGTACGGAAGGGCAATTCGAGTTTGCGCAAGATATTCTCTGCGCAAGTCGTCATACGCTCATGTTCTGCCCAGCTTTCTTCGGGCGTTGTGACAGAGACCATTTCAACTTTGTAGAATTGGTGCTGACGCAGCATACCGCGTGTATCTTTACCCGCAGCGCCCGCCTCAGAGCGGAAACATGGTGTAAAAGCCGTATAACGGCGTGGCAAATCTGCCTCATCCACAATCATATCTGCAACGATATTGGTCAATGAAATTTCAGATGTCGCGATCAACCAGTGGCCTTGCTCTGTTTTAAAGCTGTCTTCACCGAATTTTGGCAATTGGCCTGTACCATACATAGCTTCGTCACGCACCAAAAGCGGTGGAGAAACTTCGATACAGCCATGATCTGTCACATGTGTATCAAGCATGAACTGCGCCAAAGCACGCTCTAAACGGGCAATGCCTGAATGCAACATAACGAAACGAGAGCCTGAAATTTTCGCCGCTGTTTCAAAGTCAATCATGCCAAGGCGTTCGCCAATTGCCACATGGTCAGGGAAATCCTTTGCGCCAACATCACGCGGCGTACCCCATTTGCGGATTTCCACATTGTCATTTTCATCCGCGCCATCTGGCACAGCTTCGTTTAAAATATTTGGCAAGCTAGATAAGATCAAATCAATCTCTTCCGCCAATGCACGATCACGCTCTTCAATAGATGCCATTTCATCTTTAATTGCAGCGACTTCAGCCATAATCGCGTCTGCATCACCACCTTGCGACTTAATTTTGCCGATCTCTTTCGACAAGTCATTGCGCTTTTGCTGCAATGTTTGCAACTTCGTTTGGCCATCGCGCCATTCCGTATCCAACGCTAGAATTTTAGGCGTTTGCGCCTCTAAACCACGGCGCGCCCATGCTTTGTCAAAAAATTCTGGTTCTTTTCTAATTGCTTTAATGTCGAACATGTCTATCTTCTGTAGTAGTATTGTCGTTAAGGTCAGTTACAAGAAAATAGCGGGAAATATGCATTCAGACAAGAGAATCTATCACCTCATACCGTCAAAAAATGAAGAAAATTTGCCGTTTTTGTTCGAATCTCCTCACAGCGGCACTTTTCATCCTGAAGATGGCGACGAACATATTGCCTCTGGAAAAGTTTTTCCGGGTGTTGATCGCTTTGTTGATGAACTCTTCGCCTTTGTCCCTGATATGGGGGCGCCGCTTATTCATGCGGATTTCTGTCGCTGTTATATTGACCCGAACCGTGCCCTTGATGATATGCGCCCCGAATGGTTTGACGCGCCATGGCCGCATCCATTAAACCCGAGCGAAAAAAGCGCCAATGGCATCGGGCTGATATGGCCGAAAAAATGTGGCATCACCCATAGCCCAGATGATATTCAAGACCGTATAGACCGTTACTACCGCCCCTATCACCAAGTCATACGTGATGAAATTGACCGCCTACATGAACAATTTGGCCATGTGCTGCATATCAGTTGCCATTCCGCCCCACATAAAATTATGAAGCCACAGATAAACCCGCGTGTTAATTACACCGCCGATATTGTGATTAGCGACCAATTTGGCCAAACCGCCGATGCCCGCATAGGCCGCGCCTTGCGCAATATGTTTAAAAATAAAGGCTATAAAACCATGAGTAACGACCCCTTCCAAGGAGATGAGCTTATCCGCGCCCATGGTAGCCCACAGAATAACCGCCATAGTATTCAAATTGAAATTAACCGCGCCCTTTATATGGATGAAGCCAAAATCAAACGTTCTGCCAAAAAATTCAGTAAATTGCAGAATGATTTACATGAAATTTTTACGCAGCTTCACAAAGCCCACCCATTAACATAATCATTTGACATTTTCATAACCAAATGCTACAGCTTCTCTATCAGAATATTGGGAGAAGAAAAATGCAACTACAATCAGGGCAAGCAACGATTACGCTTACGGCCGTTTTCAACAAAGCGCAAGCACGTGTCACAGTCTTAATCCGTGACATTAACGGTCGTTCTGAATGCAGTGAATACCCAAACTATCTCGAAGCAAAAAGCGTAATCACACTAGAAAAATCCATGTATTATACTCCCGAAGGACATAGTACAAATAAGATTAACGCTATTGAAACGCTAGATGAAGTGAACACACTCATCGAAAAATCATTAAAAGATGATCGAGACGCCATGCTTACTTCATTAAAGACTGCTGGCATACGCTTGATCTATTAAGGGAGACAATAAATGAGCCTATCAACTGTTTTTATTACCGTGACCGCACGCCAAGGGGACGATTTTATCGATTATCCAGTAAATGTTGCTAATATTATGGCATACCCAGCTACAGACGCTAAAAATGCCAATGCGCGGATTGATCTAAGCGCATATTATCAGCCTATGGGTTATGTGCACCTCGCAGAAGCCTTTACCGCCAGTGAAGTACAAACAGCCCTTTTCGTTAAAGAAACACCTGAAGAAATCACGCAAAAAATTCAAGACGCCCAAAAGGCGCAGCTTGAGCTGTTTAGAAAAAGCGGCGTGGCGCTGATTGTTTAAGCTTAGGAATTGACCATGAGTATTGTGAATGATTTTGAAATTACGGTTAATGCCAAATCTGTTGCGCAGCAGAAAGGTTTTTCACCTTGTCAGGTCAATGTGAATAGCATTTTTCTAACCACTGATATTCGCGAAGAAAATCATACCGAGGATAAAGCCGCCACGCGCATTGATTTGATGCACTTATTTAATACCAATGGCGTCATAGTGACTTCCGCTGCTGAAACTGGCGGATGCGAGACATTTAGAGGTAGAGCTCAAAGCGCTTTGTTTATTCTTGAAACAATTGAAGAACTTGAAAAATTAAAAACTGAAGGCCGTCAAGCGCATGTCAAAATGCTGCGTGAATTACGCGTCAATATTATATAAGGACGAAACCATGTCTCTCGCGACAAGCTTTGAAATTACAGTTCATTCAAACAACATACAAGACAGTTCAAACACAATCCCTGTACGATTGATGTTTAACAATATAGCGATGCGCCACCCACTCGCAACCGAACCCGCAGATATTGAAAAACTTCGCGAAAAGAATAAACCACTGACGCGTATTCATCTCCACAGCGACGCATCTAGATATGGCTACGGCGTGTCAAACGCCAAACATAATATAGACGTGTTGGAAAGTATTGAAGAGATTGACCAATTAATTGACGAAGCGATGCTGGCACATGTACAGAAATTACAAAAAATGCGCGTACAAATACTTTAATTCGTTTTAATTTCAACATATTGCGCTTTTAAATATTTCAGGAATTTTTCCACCTCTGGTGATGGCTTACCTTTCACGATTAATAACAGCGGCTGCGTTATCGGCGCATCTAATTTGATATGTTTAACATCTTTATTGATCATATCTTCGGACACAATGCCTATAGCATAAGGGTTACGCTGCACCATGTCGATAATCATCGGCGCGGATTTAATACGCATAAAATTGATGCCGATATCCTCACCATTTAAAAGCGCATGTTCAACGGATGTTCTGATGCCACCTGTGGCAAATTCTGCGACCAATAAAATTGGTGCGTCTTCCCAACCTAATGTCTGCCAATTGGATATATGTCCATTGAGAATTTGACGCATCTGTTCACGGGTAATACGCTTAATAGGGTTATCTTGATGGGTAATAAATACAGCATGGCGCTCACCAACCTGATAGACGCTCAATTGCATCCAATCAATATCCGTTATACGGCGCATAAAAAATTCGTGCGGCGCAGATACCATCGCAATATCCGCCTCATTCGCATTTAATTCGATAAGGCCGCGCCCTGAATTACTGATTTGACGCTGTATAAATATGTCAGGGTTTTTCTTGGCGAATGTTTCGATTTTATCTTTGAGCGCCAAGCCGACCGTTGATGAACCATGGATGCGCAATTCAGCCGCATGAGTAGCGGGCATATTGAACAATATCATTAAAAAGCCTGTAAATAAGGCCAAAATGAAATAACGCATATTAATAACTTAGCTTAAAAAATAAAAAAATATAGGTATTAAATAAAAAAGCGCCCTGTTCAGGCGCTTTTTAGAAAAGTCTTAATCGTCACGATGCGTTTTTTCTAGTCTTTCGTGACGCTCTTGCGCCTCAAGGCTTAGGGTCGCAATCGGACGGGCATCTAGACGCCCAACCGAGATTGGTTCGCCCGTTTCTTCACAATAACCATATTCATCATCGTTAATA
>JASBUS010000090.1 GCA_030147745.1 Alphaproteobacteria bacterium | reverse complement strand
TCAACATTGAACAATCTGCCGCCAGAACAGGCAGAGCCACAGCAACCTCAAGATCCGATGGTTGCCCTTCAAAACCGTGCAGATGCCGCAAAAGCACAAGGTAAAATGGTTGCCATAACTGCCAATAAGAAAGGCTTTGTTGCTGTCGATCCGATCGAAGGGATCACGCAGGATGAACTCAATTCATATGCCTATTGGTCAAGTAATTTTACAAACGCCGCTTTTGCCGCTTCACAAATGCATGTGACCCGTCCGAATATGCGCGCCATTCTAGAACATTATAGTTCAACAAAGTTTTTGACTAAATTAGATGCGCAAAAAGATTATACGAGCGATGAAATCAAAGATTTAGTTAATGCACAAACAAGCGAGATGATCGAATCCCTTGATGCGCATAGCAATTTTTTCTTGCCAAAAGAAAGAGAAGACTTCCTTAACGGCATGAATGGCGTCATCCATATGATCGGCATCACGTTTGAAGCACATGACCTAGGCATCATCATTCGACAAGTGACCGAAGGCAGCGCCGCTGAAGCCGCGGGCTTACAAGTCGATGACATCATTCATGGTGATGGCACGAAAAGTTTTAAAGGCATGAGCACAGAAGATGTTCGTGATTATCTAACCGATCCAGAGAAATTCGCATTTAAAGTCACACGCGATGGCACCGCCTTACCACAAGATATCGCAGTTGTTAAAGCTGATGTTAAACTAGATGCCGTGCGCAGCTCTATCATCGACAATCAAACGGCTTATTTTAAAATTTTTAGCTTTGCAAATGACGTACATCTTCAATTCAAAGCGCAATTTGAAGCCGTTCAAGCCAAAGGCGGCAATGCCCTGAAAGGCATTGTGATTGATTTACGTGACAATTCAGGCGGATCCGTCCACGCCGTGGCAGAGCTTGCCGATTATTTCATCAAAGATGACAATAAATTATTTGAAATTGCCCGCATCCAATTCGGTCAAGAGGTTGGCGGCGCATATATATCTGAACCCAATAACGAATTAACAGATTTACCGGTTACCGTGCTGATCAATAATTTCAGTGCGTCAGCCTCTGAAATTTTCGCAGGTATATTGCAAGATTATGGTCGCGCGACCATTGTTGGTGATGGGCCAAGCCATGGTAAAGCCAATGGGCAGGTGATGATGCAATTCAAAAGTCCAGACGGCACAGTGCCGAGCCTTAAACTGACCAATATGCTGATCTATCTTCCGAAGAGTGGGTCATATCAACAAATTGGTATTCAACCAGATGTTCTTGTCCCGATGGATACGGAATACAAAGCCTATCTTAGCCAAGACGGCATGATCGCGCGTGAATCAGACCACGAAAACGCGCTACGTAACCCACAAGGCAAAACAGCGCCAAAACCATCGGCTTATAAATGTAGTGCGACAGGCGACAAAGCTCTACTCTCCGTTTTCCGAATGAAAACACAAGATGTTAAAGAGGCCGATATAAGCCGTGATCATGTCATGCTTTGCGCAATAGATAATCTAAATCAAACTTCGCGTTACAGCATAACCATCAAAAATATCTTAGCGCCGCAAGGTTAATACACTTTACGCTTTGTCACGGATGGCGCTCGCGGCATAAGCGCGGCGCTTATCCCATGCTTCACCCATTTTAAAAGCAAAGCGGAACAGCGGGTACAAAGCTTTTTTCACGCCGGTGATTTGCAGGGTTTTATCAAAACGTTCATCACCAATCGTGGTTTCTTGTGACATATCGACATAAATCGGTGATGGAAGCAGCGCATAGACATCCAGCCCAGTATCCCATACCCGCCCGTGGATGGTATCAATCGGAAAGGCACTGCATGCTGTCTGTTCAATTAGAACCGCCGCCGCTTTGCGGGTTAGCATATAGCCATACGCACCGCCCGGCACTGTTGGAATACGAATGAAGTTATGAGTCTCATCCAAAGCTTCTAGCGTGCGATAGCCTTTTGAAAAAGGCTTCTTATTCCCAAGAAAACGTAATAAGTCCCATTTTTTATCATGCGCCATGATGCGCTCTAATATCTCTTTAAAATCATCGCTCAGCGTCACATCATCTTCGAGGACTAAAGCGACTTCGACATCATCGATAAGCATTTGTTGATAGACACCACGGTGAGAGAGCAAACAGCCAATTTCACCCGGTAATAAATCACGCCCAAAATAACGCAAACGCTTTTGACGGTCATAATAAGGCGCATTTTTATAATCTAAATCCGCGCCGCGCACCGCATCAAAAAATATATATGGCAGCCCCAAGGCATCAAGCCGCGCGGCGATTTTAGCGCGGCGCTCCGTTGAGGACTTCATATTAATGACATAGATTTTGGGCAGCATAAGATGACACCTTACCATTGTTTTTGATTGATTTTATAGGCAAGGCTAATTAGTCTTTGCCCGAGTTAAAAAAAGGATTATGCCGTGATGACCGCGCCAAAAGCAATAGAAATTCTGCCCTTCATACTCGGCCTCGTTTTTGCCGTGATTGTGATTGAATTCCCACGCAGCTTGGCCTTTATGCCTGGGGTTATGGGGCTTGCGATGCTCGGTTATATCTATGGCAAAGATAAAATCAAACCTACGCTGCCTAAACTGAGTTTATTCATCCTTATTGGCATTACCGCCCTCGCCGCACTCAGCAGCCTTTGGGCGATTGATAGTGGTTACGCGCTTGAACGCAGTGGTAAGCTGATCCCTGTCTTTTTTGCAGGGCTCGTGTGCATTAGCGCGGCAAAAACCTTAAAACATTCAATGATCCGTCCTGTTATTATGATGCTTGGCACGCTCATTTGTGCAGGTGGCGCCCTCACCCTTTTTGACCTTAATGCGAATTATAGCGCGCATAAATTTTTCCGCGGGCTTGATACTGAAACCTTTATTTGGCCAGCCGCATTTAACCGTGGCACAGTGGTTCTTAGCTTTAGCTGGATTGCCGTATTTAGCTATTTTATTTTCATTAAAAAATCCATTAAATCCGCCGCTCTTATTACTGCGCCGCTTTTGGCTCTGATGGCCTTTACGGATAGTCAATCCACACAGCTCGCCTTACTTGTCGCGCTTATCTTCCTTTTCGCCTTTCCGGTGAACTGTAAAATATCCTTTTATGCACTTGGCGGACTTATTTGTGCCCTGACCCTTGCCGCACCGTTTTTCACGCCTTTGCTTTACACACAAGCCGATACAATTAATAACCTTCCATTCCTTGGTCAAGGCATGGGCTATGCAGGGCCGCGGCTCGAGATTTGGGATTATGTAGGGCGTTATGTGCAGCAAAACCCATTATTTGGTTATGGCTTAGAAGCAACGCGTAATATTACTGATTTTGACTCCGCCGAAAAATTTATTGAAGGCAATACTATTCTGCACCCACATAACTTTGCGCTTCAGCTTTGGATTGAATTTGGCGTGATTGGTGCCTTAGCAGGCTGCGCCCTCGTCATCACATTACTGCGTCAAATCATGCAGCTTGAACACCCTGCCGTGAAACGCGCCGCGCTAGCGATGTTTATGGCTGTGCTGTCGATTTCCGCCACAGGTTACGGCATGTGGCAAAGCTGGTGGATTGGCACATTGCTCTTCACCACCGCGCAAATCATTCTCCTGAAACGTGCAGCAGCGGAAGAATAACAAAGATTTAAGCTTAAGGTGCGTTCTTCGCGACTTGTTCGGCGAGGTGACCGCGGATGATGTCGAGCGCGCGGGCAAGAACGTCTTTCGGCGTGTCGTTTGATGTATCGATCACGAAAGCGTCATCAGCGGGTTTTAACGGCGCAACGCTGCGTTCACGGTCGCGTTTATCACGTTCAATCATATCAGCAAGAATGGCGTCATATGCGACGTCAACACCTTTGGCGATTTGTTCATCATAACGGCGTTTTGCGCGCACTTCGTTGCTGGCGGTAACAAAAAGTTTTACATCTGCCGCAGGGCAAACCACTGTACCGATATCACGTCCATCAAGGATTGCGCCGCTGACGGCCTGACCATTTACATCTGGTGGAGATTCCGCATATTTGCGCTGTGCGTCCAACAAAATTGCGCGCACTTTTTGGTTGGCGGCGATTTTTGATGTCGCCTGCGCCACGTCTTCAGCGCGCAGTTCAGGGTTTTTCATCATGTCGTCATCAAGATGATCACGCACATATTCCGCAGCGATAAGCGCATCCGCTTCATTTTCAGCGACGCTGTTCATGTTACGGAGCAAGTGATGTGCAGCGGCGCGATAAATTGCGCCAGTATCCAAATACGCGAAGCCAAGACGTTCAGCAATTTTGCGGGCGAGTGTACCCTTGCCACTTGCCGCAGGGCCATCAATGGCGATAACTAAACTAGCCATAGACATTTTCCTATATCTGTTAGAACCAATATAATCTGTGGAACGGAAATATGGTCGTTTTGGTTGCTGCATGACTATAAATCCTCTTCAAAGCGGAAGGTTTTTGGAGCAGATGGCGTATCATCCGCTTCTATAGTAGCACCAATGCCGCGCATAAGTGAAATAAAATTCGGGAAAGATGTGCGAATTGGCGAGGCATCATCAATATGCACAGATTCATCACTCGCCAAACCAAGCACCAAGAAGCTCATCGCGATACGGTGGTCATGCATGGTTTCAACCGTATTTCCGCCCTTTGGTGGTTTGCCTGTGCCATGAATGGTCAGGCTATCTTCACCTTCTTCGAGCTCCACGCCCGCAGCGCGCAGGCCATTGGCGACAAGCGCCAAACGGTCACTTTCTTTAACGCGAAGTTCTTCAAGGCCGCTCATATAGGTTGTGCCTTCCGCGCAGGCTGCCGCCACCGCGAGAACAGGAAACTCATCAATCATTGACGGCACGCGTTCAGCAGGCACATTCACCCCTTTAAGCGGGTTACCGCCACGTACGCGCATATCGACCACGGTTTCGCCGCCTTGGTCATAGCTGCGAATAATTTCAATATCCGCGCCCATTTCGATCAAAGTTTTATAAATGCCGTTACGGGTTTCATTGTAGCAAATGCCAAAAACATCGACTTCAGAGCCCTTACATAGCAAGGCTGCAACAACGGGGAAAGCGGCAGAACTTGGATCCGCAGGCACATCAACGGCGCAGCCCTGAAGGATTTGCCCGCCTTCAAGGCTAATGACGCGCTGTCCTGCATCATCAAGGGTGATATCAAGATTCACACCAAAGTGACGCAGCATATTTTCAGTATGGTCACGGCAGGCGGCAGGTTCAGTCACTTGCGTTTTGCCACTCGCATTTAAACCCGCTAATAACACGGCAGATTTCACCTGCGCTGAGGCAACAGGCAACACATAATCAATCGCGCGCAAATTGGCGGCACCTTTGACGGCGAGCGGAATGCGCCCTTGGTCACGTGAAATAAATTCAGCGCCCATTTCTTTAAGCGGGTTCATAACGCGGCCCATTGGGCGCTTGCTCAATGATGCATCACCGACAAAAAATGTGCTGATCGCATAGCCAGAGACCACGCCCATCAACAAGCGAATTGACGTGCCGCTATTGCCCATATCAATAATTTCAGCGCTTTCACGCAGGCCTTGTGCGCCGACGCCATAGCAGCGCCATAAACCATCGTCATCTTTGTTAATCGTCGCGCCTAATTTACGCATCGCTTCGGCGGTAGAGAGTACATCTTCGCCTTCAAGCAGACCGGAGATAATCGTTTCCCCTTCAGCAAGGCCGCCAAACATCACCGCACGGTGCGAGATTGATTTATCCCCCGGCACAACGGCGCGCCCATTTAATGGACCTGATTTTTTGGCATATGCTGGCTGTTTGCTCATCTGTGTCTATGTCTTTATCGCTGAAGAAAATCTTTATTAAACCCCTTCTATATATAAACATCTCGCCCAAAAGGTCTAGGGGGATTTACAAATAATTTATTTGACATAATCTGTGGGTTATTATACTATCCACACGCACACACAACAAGGGTCAGCTCATGAGCTTAAAGCAAGAATATATACGCATAAACGCATATACAGACCAACTTCTTAATGAACTCACTATTACTGACTTCCCGCGTTTAATGCAAAAGATAGCCGTACAACGATATGCTAATGACAACCAATTCTGTATTAATGAAGAACAAGGCTATGATGCACTCATTCTAATTGATGTACAAAAAGAGTTCTGCGACGTCAGCAAAGCACGTGGTAATATTGATACAGAAAACACCTGCAAACGCATTGCAAGTCTTGTTCCTAAGTTTCGTGCTGTGCAGCTACCTATTTACAGTGTTTTCTACGCGCAAGAAGATATACCTCCCTCTGAGGTAGACTTTCACCATTATTTATACAAAAAGACAGACATCCCAATTAGAAAAACTGAGAACTCAGCTTTTAGAGATGTCGGCGATGAGAACGGGGATAACCGTTTTTTTGAGATCCTGAACAAACATAGCCATAAAAACTTGCTTGTCATGGGATTTAATGCCACGGCATGTGTCCTAGAAACCGTAAAAGACGGTCAGTTTTATGGGTATAATTGTACCCTTGTTACAGACTGCATTAGTGATGGCTGCGGATTTGGCTTTGGTGATATGGCTCCTGACTTGAAAGACGTTGCACGCAAAAACGGTGTCAAATTCGTTCCATCAGAATATGCATTAGATGTTGTTAGAAAACACAGAACAATACAAAGGCTTGCCCCACATAATGTTTAACAGGCTCCATCGTCCAACATCAAAACTTAGACGAGATCTGCTAAAGGTATTTCCTAGCGCCGACACGGCGGACTTAAAAAAAACTATGAAACTTATACCATCCACAAACCATCAAAAGGCAGCTATGAATTTTGACGCCGTTTTGGTGATTGATGTGCAGAAACATTTTTGTGACCCTGCGCAAGCACGCGGCACACAGGATACCGATAAAATCGCCAAGCATATTGCCAATATAGTCCCCTCATTCCGGAAAGCTGGTTTGCCGATATATAATATTTACTATAGCCATGAAGATGTCGCGCGTGATTATATTGACTTCCATCATTACGCACCCGAAAAAGCAGATATTACACATGCAAAATATCGCGCCTCAGCTTTTGATGGTGAACATGGCGGCGCATTTGCTGCACAATTAAATGCCCATGGACATAAACATTTACTACTCGTTGGGTTCAACACATCTGCCTGTATTGCAGAAACGGTGAAGGATGCACAAAATCTTGGCTTTCAATGCGCAATCGCCGTTGATGCCATCGGCAACGACAAAACAATCGACACGCCACAGCATGTGACTTTAAAAGCGCTTATGCATGATCATAATTGTACGCTAACCACATCGCTACATGCGCTTAGAATATAAAGCCCCTTACTTTTATAAATTCAAAGCCCCTATTGATTTTTTGCCTGATAATCGTCATAAATTAAGTCAGCACTTAACAATAGACGGCGCATTATGACTGAACTTTACTTATACAATTCCCTGACCCGTAATAAAGATAAATTCGAACCGATTGATCCTAATCATATTCGCGTTTATGCCTGCGGCCCGACGGTTTATAATTATGCGCATATTGGTAATGCCCGCATGGCAGTGGTGTTTGACCTGTTAAGCCGTGTGTTAAAGCAGCTTTACCCAAAAGTCACTTATGCATCCAACATCACCGATGTTGATGATAAAATCATGGCAGCAGCGAAAGAAACAGGCCTGCCGATTAGCGAGATTACCGCGAAATATACAAAAATTTATAATGATGATATGGCGGCGCTTGGTGTCGCCAAGCCAGATATTCAGCCACATGCCACCGACCATATTGATGATATGATCAAGCTTTGTGAATCGATGATTGAAAATGGCCACGCTTATGCAGCGGATGGGCATGTCTTGTTTAACGTCCCAAGTTTTGAAAATTATGGCGGGCTTTCAGGGCGCAGCCGTGATGAACAAATTGCAGGGGCGCGCGTTGAAGTCGCGTCCTATAAAAAAGACCCTGCCGATTTCGTGCTTTGGAAGCCATCGGCTGATGATGAACCAGGTTGGGATAGCCCATGGGGTCGCGGCCGTCCGGGTTGGCATATTGAATGTAGCGCGATGAGCGAAGTGCATCTTGGCCTGCCCTTTGATATTCATGGCGGCGGCGCGGATTTAAAATTCCCGCATCATGAGAATGAAATAGCACAAAGCTGCTGCGCCCATAACAAGACTAACTTAGATGCATTCGCAAAATATTGGGTGCATAACGGTTTTGTGACCGTCAATGGTGAGAAGATGTCAAAATCCCTTGGCAATTTCCTGCTCGCCCACGACTTGCTTGAAGAATATGACGGCGAAGTTTTGCGCTTCACCTTGCTTTCGGCGCATTATCGTCAGCCGCTTGATTGGTCTGAAGACAAATTAAAGCAGAGCAAAAAGACCCTTGATAGCCTTTATAGCTTGATTGAAAAAGGCCAAGCAGGTGAGGCCAAAGGCCAGATTGCCCAAGATGTGCTTGAAGCATTATGCGATGACCTGAATACGCCACTTGCATTTAGCAAGTTACATGGCCTTAAAGACAGCGCCACGAGCGATGCAGCCCTTGCCGCTGATTTGAAAGCCACTGGCGCGTTGATAGGTATCCTTCAACAAGATCCTGATGCGTGGTTTGGCCGCGGCGGTGATGATGACAGCGCGATTGATGCATTATTAGTCGCCCGCACCGAAGCCAAAGCCAATAAAGATTGGGGTCGTGCCGATGAGATCCGCAAAACCCTAACCGATATGGGCATTGAGGTTGAAGACACCCCAGAAGGGCCAAGATGGCGTAAAGTTGGGGCTTGATGGATTTACAGGGGCGCGATACACTTCAACCACGATGAATCATGCGAATCTAAAGTCAGATAAAAAAGTTTTTCATTCCTTTTGGGATCGCCTAAGCGGCCGCGCGCAGTTTAAGGATGAATCCGCACGGCTTGAAGCCTTCCTTAACGCCTTTCCGGGCGCCTATTGCGGCTTTGGCACAGATGGGCAGAGTGTTGCCTATCATCCTGAATGTGAAACGATGCTTGGCATTACATCGATACAATCCATTCATGATATTCAAAATGCCTTATCAAGCGCTGATAGCGCCGCGCTTGAAAGCTATTTTGACCGCTTGCAGGAACATGGCCGTAATTTCATGTTAAAGGCAAAAACCCGCAGCGGCGATAAAATCATCCGCATTCACGGCCGTAAAGGCAGCGATATTGACGGGCGTTTACTCTTTTATATTTTGTGGTTTGAAGACATCACCGCACAGGAATCCGATTATCAAACCCTGCGCGAAGAAAGCGAAAAAGCCAAGCAGGACGTCAAACGCCTGACCCTTGGTTTTGAACATCAGCCCTTCCCTGTATGGTTTCACAATATTCGCGGTAAATTGATGTGGGTCAACAGCGCCTATGAACAATATGTCGGCAAAACCCAAGATGAAATTTTAGAACAGCAAATTGAATTGCCACTGAAAAACCGTGCGAGTGAACCTGTCTTAAAAGCTTTTGCACAAAAGGCGCTGCTTGAAGGGCAAACCCAAGAAAATAAAATCCATAGCATTCACAAAGGGCAACGCCGTAAATTATTTATCCGCAGCGCCCCGCTTTTGCCGGTTGATCACTGCATCAGCTATGCCATCGACATCACCGATGAAGAAGAAAGCGAACAAAAACACGCACAAATTATCGAAGCGTATAACGAGCTCTTCCATCATTTGACCACGGCGATTGGTATTTATGATCAAGAGACCCGTTTGGAATATTACAACGTCGCCTATGCGCAGCTTTGGGGCTTAGAAGAACAATGGCTCAACGCCAAGCCGCGCATGAATGATATTCTTGAAAAATTACGTGAGCAGCGCCGCCTGCCTGAACAAGCCGACTTCCGCGCTTATAAGCAGGAATGGATGGATATGTTCACGGGGCTAATTGAACCGCTAGATGATATGCTTTATCTGCCTGATGGCACAGCTTTGCGCATGTTGGTTATCCCGCGCCCACATGGCGGTTTGATGACTACATTTGAAGATGTAACCTCACGCCTAGAGCTTGAATCCTCTTACAACACCTTGATTGCGGTACAGAAAGAAACCCTCGATAACCTTGCCGAAGGGGTTGTGGTGTTTGGTGGCGATGGGCGCTTAAAGCTTTGCAATACCGCCTTTACCAGCACATGGAAAATTAACCCTGAAAATATCGAAGGTGAACCACATATTTCCCAAGTCGTGAATATGATGGACGGCTTCTTTAGCGATGCTAAATGGCCTGAAATGCGTGATTTCATCCTCGCCCTCGCCCTGAACCGTGAAGAAATCTCACGCGAGATTGAGCGCGTTGACCAAGTGACCTTGCATTGTTCCGCAACGCCGCTGCCTGATGGCGGCGCGCTTGTGACCTTTACGGACATTACTGACCGTGCCTTGGCTGAAAAAGCGCTAAAAGAGAAAAATGCGGCGCTGCAAACAGCCGAACAGTTGAAGGTCGATTTCCTTGCCAATGTATCTTACCAATTGCGTACACCGCTCAATGCGATGATCGGCTTTAACGACATGCTCAAAAATGAGTATTTCGGCCCACTCAATAACAAGCAAAAAGAATATACGCTGGATATGGAAGAATCTGGCCTACGCCTAAAAACATTGATTGATGATATTCTCGACCTTTCAACGATTGAGGCCGGTTATTTGGAATTAACCCTACAGGATGAACCCATCAAACCGCTGCTTGAGAATCTATACACATTGACCGAAGATTGGGCGCGTAAGGAAAACATTCGTCTTCAGCTTAAGTGCCCTGCGAATATCGGCAGCGGCGCACTTGATTCAGGCCGTATCAAACAGGTGTTATTGAACCTGATGCGTAACGCCATTGAACACACCCCAGAAGGCGGCAATGTCGTTTTGGGCGCGAAGCGTGAGAAAGAGAATATCTTGCTGTTCGTACAAGACACAGGCGGCGGCATTGACGAAGATGAAATTGAACGCATCTTTAGACCATTTGAGCGCGGCCAAGCGAGTGATGATATTACCGTCAACAACAATGACACACGCGGCGCAGGCCTTGGCCTAACCCTGGTCAAAAACATCACCGAATTACATGGCGGTGAAGTGCGTATCGATTCCCGCATGGGCGAAGGTACAACGATCACCATTGCCCTGCCACGTGATGGCCATACAAAAGACGCATAATAATACACATATAATTATCCACTTGGGCGTAGCTGATTTTTTTCTTACAGGACATTTACAGGAGAAACATAATGCGCCGTTTATTTCTATCCTTCGTTTCAAGCTTTTGCGCAATTTTGGTTTGGGGACAGCCCGCCCATGCAGATATGGTTTCTGATGCTGCGGCAAGCTATGCCAAATATCTTCAGCAAAGACAATCCGCCAATAGCCTTTCAGCCTTTAGCCCTTATTTATCGCAAGAGATGATTGACGCACGCACAAACTACATCAATAGCTTTGCAGCGAAAAAAGGCGCAAGCGAGGGTGATGTTGAAAAGCTTTTGATCGAACGGACAAAATATGCTGAAAGCTGTATTGGCACACGTGATTTTAAAGGCGGCACGGCATCTGGTACAAACAAAGTCGTTCTGACCTATGGCTTTAATGATCAATGTGCTGCGCCCGATAGCATCAAGGCCAGTATTGAAGAAGTGACCATGGTCATGGAAAACGGATCATGGAAAGTTAGCCAGATCAGCGCCCGTCCAGAAACGCCACAGCAGATAAAAAAAGTTATACCACTTAAGTAAGCTTCAAGACGTAACCATCCGCGGCGGTGACTAATATCTCTGGCGCGGCAGGGTCGCGCTCAAGTTTTTGGCGAAGGCGATAGATATGGGTTTCTAATGTGTGAGTCTCAACATCTTTGTGATAGCCCCATACATTATCAAGCAGGTCTTGGCGCGATATCGGCTGCTGCGCCGCGACATAGAGATAACAAAGGATTTGCACCTCTGTATCAGTTAACTCCTGTTCCTCACCGCCATCATTAAAACGAAGGTCATTTTCAGGCAGACAGATTTCAGCGCCTTTGATTTTTAAACGGCGCGGCAGCTGCCCCATGGCGCGCCCTTCCAACAAGGCGACAATGCGGTCAATCACGCGCCCCAAACGCAGCGGGGAGAGGAATTTATAATCAAACAAACCATCCGCATCAGGCTGCGCACCGATATAAATTTGAAACGCCAAAGGATTTTGCGCCAAAGACTGGGACGGTAAAGCCGCCTCAAAAGGGGCGATGAAGATATTTATATCCGCAAAGCCTTCCGAGAGAATTTCAACAGATTGATCAATTTGCTGAAAAGCGCGCGTTAACGCCTCACTATAAAGTGCCGCTTTGTTTGTATCTGCGGAATATATGGCGATATTTTTCTGCATATGGCGTTTTTTACCCGAAAGACGGCATAAATTAACTGGCGCGCGGCGGCGTAACTGTTGTTCTTTGTAGCATAGCATAGGGGGATTTGTCAGCTAATTAATTGTTTTGCAAGGCTTAACACGTTTAAACAGCCCTCTGGCATGATTCTTGAATGTATAGATGCGGGTTTTAAACGATATGAACATGGCAAACGGTCCAAAAACATGATGGATATACAAAAATCACCGTCCTTGACGACGCCACCACAGAAAGCCGATGCACAGGCTTTGTTCATGCGTGAGCAGAACGAACGGATAGCTGGATCAACCCCTGAATGGCGCGGCGCAGGCTCAGCGCGCGAGCAAAGCGTTTTCCGTTTAAGCGAAGCCGCGCAAGGTGAGAGCTCAACCACGCCCGCACCATCACCCTATGTGCAATCGTTCAAAGGCTATATGGTTCAATCCGCCCCTAAAGACAAAGCCTATGGCGTTGATGATATGATCGACATGATCAACCCTCTGCAGCATCTCCCTCTTGTCGGCTCTGTCTATCGCGGCCTGACGGGGGATGAAATTAACCCCGCATCGCGCATTATCGGCGGCGCTGTATTTGGCGGCGGCCTTGGGGCAAGTGCAAGCATCGCTAATGTGATTTCAGAAGAAGAAACAGGCAAAGATGTATCTGGTCTGATTGTCAGCAAAATCGTCGGCGGCCGCGCAAGTGAGGCCTATCAAGAAAGCGCACGATTAGCCGATAAAATCGTTAGTGATTACGAACAAAACAAGAAGCCACGTTATAACGAATAACCTCGCCCTTACCCCATTACATATTTATTTACGACGTTTAAGCAGCAAATAATAAGCGCCGCTTCCGCCGTGGAAGTGACGCGCCGTACGCATTTTTAAGATATGCGTTTTCAAAGTAGGCTGCTCAAGCCAGATGGGCAGCATTTGTTTTAATACGCCAATTTCACCATCCGCAGCATTTCGCCCTTTACCTGTGATGATCATCACGCAGCGCTTCCCCTGCGCGACTTGTGATGTAATAAAGCTGACCACACGATCATATGCATTTTGCTGGGTTAGGCCATGTAAATCTAATGTCGCCTCAATCGGCATTTCTCCTTTACGGAAACGATCAAAACTGCGCGCATCAATATCGGCATGGCTGTGTAGGTCATGTGCCGTGCGGCTTGGCGCTGCGGCAGGCTTACCAGCATCTGGCAGAAATTGCGGCTGAACGGTCACGTTCGGCGCTTGCGGTACAGGTGCATCTTCTGCCGCTTCATTTTCACTATTTTCAGCCACCGCGTTTTCGTGTTTAATGGGGGTTACATCTTGCGTGACATAAGCCCATAACGCTTTGTCTTCTTGTGTTAAATTCGCCTTGCGTGAGGATGGCTTCTTCTTATCGTCTTTTTTCATATCCTATTAATATGTTATTAAATGCTCCGCTGTAAAGTATGACTATGCGTAAAATGAAATTAAACTTGATCGCCCTTACCTTGTTTTCTCTTTTGCTCATTTTGAGCGCGCCCAAGGCATGGGCGGATGATGACCGTCAATTGGCGCTGATGCCTGCGACCTCAGCAGAGGACACTGCGCTCATCTATTTCAGCCTACGTCAGGTTGATCCCAATTTTATGGAGATGGCGGTACAGAATATGCCTGCGGAAAATAACGTCAACACCATACAAAAAGAAGTGAACCGCCTGCAAGACCGCTATGCTAAATGTTCTCCTGATCGCGACTATATTGTCATTCAAGACGTGGTTCCTTTTGGCGCACAGCAAATCAATGGCCAAAATAT
This sequence comes from Alphaproteobacteria bacterium, assembly GCA_030147745.1. GTDB lineage: Bacteria > Pseudomonadota > Alphaproteobacteria > Micavibrionales > Micavibrionaceae > UBA2705. The sequence continues at coordinate 25,449 of JASBUS010000090.1, read as the reverse complement.
TTTCGTTCTAGACGAATTTAATCCTGAATTTTTTGTTCCTGTATATTTCCAAAAACATAACCTGATGTTAGTCGTCAAAGATATTGAAGATTTTGGCACTATCCCGATGACAGAGGCGGCGCTCGCAACATTCTTCAAAGGCTATGATCAACAGCCTTATCTTAGTTACACCTTGCACCTGCGCGCACAAAAAACCAATGGACAGAGCATCAAATTAGAGGATGATAAAGACTATAATATAGTTATGACCGACATTGCGTATTTGGCCTTTTTTAACCGTCATGGTGAAGTATTCTGGTCCTATAAAGCCAGCTGGTATGGCCAAACGACAGAGAACGAACTAAAGGCGCTTTATCACAAGGAAAATCTTTTAACCACGCCGGAACTGAACCGCGTTGAGGAAGAGATTAAAACACGTTACAAAACGCCTTAAGCCGAAAATTAAAGAATAAACTTGCTGAGGTCTGTGTCGCTCGCCAAATCTGATACATTTTCACGTACAAAATCTGCATCAATTTTAATGACTTCACCGCTACGCTCAGATGCAGAGAAACTAATTTCTTCGAGTAATTTCTCCATAACGGTCAGCAAGCGGCGCGCACCGATATTTTCAATCGTTTCATTTAACTCAAATGAAACACGTGCGATTTCTGCAATTGCGCCATCGTCAAATTCCAATGTTACGCCTTCTGTCGCGATCAAGGCTTTATATTGCTTAATCAAACAAGCATCGGTTTCCGTCAGAATTCGTTTAAAATCTTCTTCCGTGAGCGCTTTTAATTCAACGCGGATTGGCAATCGCCCTTGCAATTCCGCCAATAAGTCAGACGGCTTCGCATAGTGGAATGCACCAGAAGCAACAAATAAAATATGGTCTGTGCGAATAGTGCCATGCTTGGTCGCCACCGATGTGCCTTCAATTAATGGCAATAAATCACGCTGCACACCTTCACGGCTAACATCACCGCCGCGTGCATCCTGACGATGGGCGATTTTATCGACCTCATCAATGAAAACAATGCCGTTTTGCTGCACGAGTTCAAGCGCGGTTGCAACCACACTATCTTCATCCAATAATTTATCAGATTCTTCGGTGATTAAGACGTTATAGCTTTCATCAACACGCATGGTTTTCTTTTTGGTTTGCTGACCAAAGGCCTTACCAAAAATATCATTCATGTTAATCATGCTCATCGATGCCCCAGGCATACCTGGCACTTCAAAAGATGGCAATGCGTTATTGGGCGCATCCACGACTTCGATTTCGATTTCACGGTCATTTAAATGCCCTTCACGCAGACGGGCGCGGAAACTTTCACGTGTCGCATCACTGGCTGATGTGCCAACCAAAGCATCAAGCACGCGGTTTTCGGCATTTTCTTCGGCCTTGGCTTTTACCGTTTCGCGCATTTTATCACGGGTCATGTGAATGGCGACTTCGACCAAATCACGGATGATCGATTCGACATCTTTACCGACATAGCCAACTTCAGTGAATTTTGTTGCCTCAACTTTGATGAATGGCGCGTAAGCAAGCTTCGCTAGGCGGCGGGCAATTTCGGTCTTACCAACACCTGTCGGACCAATCATCAAAATGTTCTTCGGATAGACTTCTTCTTGCATATCTTGGTCAAGCTGTTGACGGCGCCAACGGTTACGAAGGGCAATCGCAACGGCGCGCTTGGCTTCGTCCTGACCAATGATAAAACGGTTTAATTCTTCAACTGTCTCGCGTGGGGCGTAAGACGGAATGTCGATCAATTCATTCGTGATACTCATAATCTTTTCAACCTATTTCAAAAAATGATACGTGCGGTATGACGTTTAAAGTTTTTCAAGAACGATATTTTTATTGGTGTAGACGCATATATCGCCTGCGATTTCCATGGCGCGGCGGGCGACATCTTCTGCGCCCATATCGTCGCGGTCAATCAAGGCACGTGCCGCGGCCAAGGCGTAATTACCGCCTGAACCAATCGCGATAATGCCATCTTCAGGCTCAACCACGTCACCATTACCGGTGAGGATCAAAGATGTTTCTTTGTCACAAACGGCCATCATGGCCTCCAAACGGCGGAGATATTTATCCGTGCGCCAATCCTTCGCCAATTCCACGCAAGCGCGGGTTAACTGCCCCGGATGCGCTTCTAATTTGGCTTCAAGGCGTTCAAATAAAGTAAAGGCATCAGCCGTTGCACCCGCGAAGCCTGCAACAATATCGTTATTTCGGCCAAGGCGGCGGACTTTACGGGCATTTGATTTTAACACCGTCTGGCCGAAGGATACCTGACCATCGCCCGCGACGACAACGTCTTTACCTTTGCGCACGGCGATAATCGTCGTGGCATGCCATTTCGATGAATCAAACGGAGAATGTTCACTCATAAGAAAACCTTTTTGTTACGTTCACTGCTACAAATTTAGTTTAAACTAAACAAAAGACAAGCTTTTCGCAAGACGCACTTGTGGTAGGGCTTTGACCTTTTGATAAACTTCATCCGACAGCATGCCGTCAATCGCGATCAAAGCCACGGCCTGACCGCCGCCGCTTTTACGGCCCAAACGGAAATCGGCGATGTTAATATCTGCATCCGCCAAAATTGTCCCGATGCCGCCAATCAAACCCGGTGTATCTTCATTACGAATGAACAGCATATTGTCCGTAATAGGTGCCTCAATCGGCACGCCTTCAATATCGACAATGCGCGGTTCTTTACCTGCAAAAAGCGTCCCTGTGACACTGCGGACATTATGTTCCGTATGAATCGTCAACTCAATAGCGGTAAGGAATTCTTCGCATTCATCGCTTGCGCTTTCAACCAAAGACACTTTCATGTCTTTTAGCATATTGCGGACATTGACCATATTAATTTCGCTACGGAACGTTTTTAATATTGCAGCAAATAACGTGTCACTAATCGGGCGTGTGTTCAGCGCCGTGACCAAACCTTGATATTCAACCTCGATTTTGGTGATGGCGTTTTCGGAAATTTGTCCTGCAAACGCACCAAGCTGTGCAGCCAAGGTCAAATAAGGCGTTAATTTCGGCGCATCTTCGGCGCTGATCGGCGCCATGTTGAGGGCATTTGTGACTGCACCGCTCATCAAGAAATCCCCCATTTGTTCGGCAACCTGTACCGCGACATTAACCTGCGCTTCAGTCGTTGAGGCGCCCAAATGCGGGGTACATATGACATTGTCCATGCCGAATAAGATATTCTCCTCAGCAGGCTCTTTTTCAAAAACATCCAAGGCCGCGCCAGCGACTTTACCGCTTTCAAGGGCGGCTTTTAAGTCTTCCTCGACAATCAGGCCGCCGCGTGCGCAGTTGATGATACGGACGCCATTTTTCATTTTGGCGAAGGCTTCTTTATTCAACATATTGCGTGTATGTTCATTTTTAGGCACGTGGATTGTAATGAAGTCAGCGCGCGCATAAAGGTCGTCAAGCTCGACCTTTTCAACGCCTAGCTCTTTCGCACGTTCTGGCGTGAGGAAGGGGTCAAAGGCTATGACGCGCATTTTAAGGCCAAGGCCGCGAACCGCGGCGATTGAACCAATATTCCCGCAGCCAATCACGCCCAAGGTTTTGCCTGTTAATTCAACGCCCATGAATTTTGATTTTTCCCATTTACCAGCATGTGTGCTGGCATTCGCCTGTGGGATGTCGCGCGCGAGGGCAAACATCATAGCAATGGCATGTTCCGCCGTCGTGATCGAATTGCCAAAAGGCGTATTCATGACAACCACGCCTTTGCGGGTTGCGGCAGGCACGTCAACATTATCAACGCCAATGCCCGCACGGCCAATGACTTTTAACTTCGTTGCCGCTTCTAAAATTTCTGCTGTAACGGTTGTTGATGAGCGGATCGCAAGGCCATCATATTCTGGTATGATTTTGATTAGCTCTTCTGCCGATAGGCCGGTAATCACATCAACCTCGACACCTTTTTCCTTAAAGATCTCCGCTGCGAGCGGGTTCATTTTATCACTGATGAGAACTTTTGCCATCATACACCTTCCATTCCTCTAATTACGTACCTTTATCTATAATTATCGATTGCTGCAGCGCTTTCAATCGGTTTATCTACTGCATTGCAGTTTGTTCAGATAAGAATTCTGCCGTCAAACTTGAATTGAAAAATAAGTAGAAAACAACGGGATAGGAAAATTTGTTTATCATCAAATACTTGACGAACACCCCCAAAATAAGGCATGCTTAATATATAAGTTTATTTTGAATTTTTATCACTAACACGCAATATCGATCTTTGGATCACTCAACGTGAAGGCTTGAAAACACATGACCAAATCAGAACTCATTCAAAAACTCGCCGATAAAAACCCGCAGCTTTACCTGCGTGATATTGAGAAAATCGTCGAAACATTTTTTGACGAAGTGACCGAAGCGCTTTGCCGCGGTGACCGTGTTGAACTGCGTGGCTTTGGCGCATTTTCAGTGAAAGAGCGTGAAGCGCGCACAGGCCGCAACCCACGCACTGGCGAGACTGTTGACGTTGAGCCAAAGAAAATGCCTTTCTTTAAAACTGGTAAAGCCCTTAAAGACCGTCTAAACGGCGAAGATTAATTTTAACGGAACACGACGATGTCACATTTTATCCGCTGGGCGGTGACGCTGCCTTTCATCATTTTGGTTGTCGGTTTTTCGGCGTTCCATACAGATGAAATCACTATTAATTTGCAGCCGCTCGCGGAAAATTTAAGCCTGCCGCTATTCGTGCCCGTCATTGGCTTTTTATTCCTTGGTTTTATTTGGGGTGTAGTGATTAGCTGGTTAAATGCCTCACCACTCCGCCAGAAAAACCGCGGCCTACAAAAAGAAATCAAAGCGCTGAATAAGCATATCGATGAATTGCAAAACCAAAACCGTAAACTTGGCGGTGACGTTTCTCAGCCGCATATGCTTGGCGATAATGTTGAGTTTCTGCCCGGCCTTCAAGATAAGCGTAAACAAAAAGACGGCATTTTTTAAACGCCGCGCTATCCCCGTTTCTTCTTTCGTATCTTAATTACTGCGTATCCATTTCACGTTGCTGATTGACAGCGCGCTTTTGCGCGCTAAGTGAATTTATAGCTTCTTAATCCCCTCATTTAAAAAGGTAAATATTATGCAGATAAAAGATAAAGTTGTTTTTGTGTCTGGTGCCAATCGCGGCATCGGGAAAGCCTTGGTAGATGCTCTGCTTAAACGCGGTGCGAAGAAAATCTATGCGGCGGCACGTGACCCAAGCAAGTTGCCCGCATTTAATGATGCGCGTGTGGTCGGCATTAAGCTCGACATCACGGACAAGGCACAAATTAATGCCGCAGCAAATGAAGCCGCTGATACAGATATTTTGATCAATAACGCAGGCGTTGCCGCTTTTGCAAGCGCGCTACATGGCGAAGCAGAGTTAGCCCAGCGCGATATGAATACCAATTATTTTGGCACGATGCATATGATGCGCGCTTTTGCCCCAAAGCTGAGCGGTAAAGGTCAAGCGGCAATTGCCAATGTCGCATCGATCGCGGCCTTTGTGAATTTTCCGATGCTTGGCGGTTATTCCGCCTCAAAAGCCGCGGTCTATTCCCTTACGCAGGCCGCGCGCATTGAACTTGCATCTGACGGTATTTCTGTCCATAGCATAAACCCAGGGCCAATTGATACCGATATGGCAAAAGACCTTGATATGGATAAAGCGAGTGCGTCTGACACAGCTGAAGCCATATTAGATGGCCTAGAAGCCAGTGAGGCTGATATTTTCCCAGATGCAGCAGGCCGCCAGATGTTTGACGTATGGAATAACAATTACCGTGACCTTGAAAAAATGGTGGCAGATATGTATCAATCCGCTCTACATGAGGCCGCTTAAGCGCGGTTCAGCTAAAACGCATTACACAGACGGCGCGGCAGGTTTATGTTGCGCCGGTACTGTTTGTGGCGCAGGCGCTGTCGGCGTTTGCTGCGCTTCCAAAAGCGGCGTGAGGTCTTTCATAATTTCTTTAAAGGCCTGTACAGGGAGGGAGCTTGTAAACTCCTCACCTTCGGCATTTTCTTCGCCCGCATAGGCAACCATTGTACCGAAATAACGCTCACCAAAATTAAAGACAAATGTCGCCGTACGGTTGCGGACTTTGGATGTTTCAACATTGCCGTAACGGTCAAGATATTCAATACGGTTATCACCCGTGCCTGTTTTGCCGCCAAGCGCCCATGTTTCACCATTGCTTAAGGTGACCGCATTTTTGGCGCGGCGCGCAGTGCCATTTTCAACGATATTCTGTAGGTTTTCTTTAACGACAGCCGCGATATTGGCATCAAGCACCTGTGGCGCAGGCGCAGGGTGATAAACAAAATTATGCTCATATGGCGTGTTCTGGCCTAAATGCACTTCGGTAAAATCTGTATTCGGCAGGCGTTTACCATCATTTAAAATCACGCCCATTAATGTCGATAGCGCTGCAGGCGTATCGCCAGACACACCAATTGATGTCGCGAAAGACGGAATTAAACGCGGGAATGGAAAGCCCTTTTCTGCCCAATTTTTGTGAATGACGTCAAAGGCGTCTTGTTCAAGCATCGTGAAGATATAGAGATTTTTACGCGCTTCGTTATTGGACTTTTCCAACCACTGATAAATTTCAGGCGCAAGATTAACCACGCCGCGGCGCAGGTCTTTATAATCCGCATCAGGGTTTTTCAGCATGGTTTGTGCGAGCCATAATTCAATTGGGTGGATATCCGTGATATAAGCACGGTCATTTAAGTTAAGCTCTTCGCCCGCATAACGACGGTGAAGCGATTCAAAGGCGTCTTCATCATCCAATAAATCTTGGTGCTCTGCGCCTGTCTTATCCTTTAACAGCGCTGTAAACCCATCCAGATCACGACTTGGGTTGATATAACGGTCAAGCGCCGCAATATGCGCAGGCGGTAAATCTTCACGCAATTTACCAAAGATTTGCGCACGAATTTCATCCGCGGATTTGCCCTTATAACGGTTATAGATGCGGTTAAAATGCTGAATAGCATCATGCAAGACATAGCGGTCGAGATATTTTGCGCGCAGCGGATGTTCCGCATCATCATAAACCGCAGGGTCAATTTGCATTTGGTTATAAATCGTATAATGAACAATATCTTCCATCATACGAATGAATGGCAAATTCACGGAATCCTCAAATGCTTCACGCACCGTGACCGAACGGCTATTATCACGCGGCATGTAATTATGGAAGCGATGGACGCCGCCGCCTGTATAGAAACGTTCATAATTTTTAGCTGAATAAACACGGTTCATAGCGGCATCTAAAAGGCCTTGTTCACTATCGCTGCCATCTTCAGCATGGGCGGCGATATAATCAAGCACAAAGGCCGTGATGCCGTCTTCTTCACCGCGGCGGCCGTCTAATTTTGGGTAATCCTCAGGCGCGCGGGCAATGATATTGCGATATGCGGCTAAGTTATATTCAAGATAAGTCACCAATGTGCGCAGCTTCGCTGTTGAGCCAAGCTCTAACATTGAATCTTCATTGAGGTTAAATTCACCGCCGAAATTATCGGTTTGAATACGCAGATGGTTTGCACCATCGACACGTTCATACAAAGTGAAGCTATATTGAATATTGGCAGCAGTTTCTGGCTTCGCCATTTTTTCACCTAAAACAGCCTGCCCCTTTTCACTGTCTGGATTACCTAGGTCTTTGAGCGCTTGGTTGACGATTTCCGTTGCGCGATAATCAATAGTGGTCTTGGCCGAAATATCCATACGGTCAAAATCATGCATGCTTGGCAAGCCCATGGCCTGCATCAAATTTACGCGGACGAGGTTGACCGCCTTTTCAGGATCATGCGGCAATAAATGCGGAGCAATTTTCGGCGCCCAATTCAGGCGCTGCGCCAAGGCGCGCTGTTTTAATGCTTCTGAAATTAGCCCTTCTTTGGCAAAAAGCGGCAGGTAAATATCAATACGTTTATCAAGGGCACTGCGATCCTGACGCAAGAAGCCTGTTGGGCGCTGCACGGCCATAATTAAGGCGAGGGTCTGACGGTAATATTGCGCCTTTAAGGCCCATTCGTCTTCGGTTAAAGACGCTTCATCCTTCGCCATGACCGTATTGAAGTTTTGAATATCAGTATTAAACCATACCGCTAAACCATCGAGCATACCAATCACTTCACCATATCCTGGATAGCCCGAAAGCGGCACGGCGTTGATATAATTATTAACGGCCTCGCGGCGGGTTTGCAGCGTATTATCTGGCGCTTTTGAATAGGCGCGGGCTGAGGCAGTAAAAACCTGCGTCGCTTTATCCATCATGCCATTCGTGTGACCGCCCGGCGAGTGGCGTAATTTTTCAAGCTGCTCTGCCAAGGTCGAACCACCTGAACCATCGCCGCCCATGCCGAGTTTTTCAAACACTTGCTGCGTGACGGCATAAAATTTACGATCCCATTCAATGGCGTAATTGCGGCTTGGCGCAATATCGGCTTCAAGCTGCTCTCTATTTTCAACATAGAGCAATGACTTCACAACCAATTCAGGAATGGCTTCAAAATTTGAATAAACCGCGCGTGGATAGGCCGCTTGGTGGATGACTTGCTGATAAGCATCTTCAATAGTTAAGCCCGCTTGGTTTTTTTCATCATAGATCGGGAATAAAGGTACAGGGGGAATAAAATCAGGCCCATGCCATGTCGCGTTTTGGCCCGTGGCTTTGCGCACGAGCACATAGTTTTTTGCACGAAGATTTTGTTCAATGTCATTAAATGCGGTATAGCCCAAGCGTTGATCATATGGGCCTGTTGGCGGGGCGATATCTGGCTGGTTTACATCATCGGTTAAATGGAACTCTGAAGTCGCCGCCAAACCACCGAAAAACGCGGCCTGCATGGATGATGTTTCATGTTCATTATATGCCACACCTGCAGCAATCCCCGCCGCAACAACGACAGGCGCGGCACAGAGCGCAAATTTCTTACGCAGCGACCATTTCGGCTTTGTCGGCTTTACGGCATCTGGTGATGATGTTTGTCTTGGCTTTGCCATATCTTTCCCTGAAAGACCTTTCGCGCTTTAACGCTTTATTTTAATTGCATAGCGGGGTTATACTAAACTGCTTAAATTTTCACAAGCTTTTTTCATAAGCATCCAAAGCTTTAGCTTTTAAATGTAATTTTCCTTGACAAATTAAAGACAAATATAGGACAGTCGTTGCTTTGCAAAAAAAATGAGTAAACTAAAGATATGACCCCGATTAATAAAGAACAGCACCAAACGTTTTTAGGCCATTTGTCGCCTATACTCTATCTATGGCTGCCTTTATTTTTTATCTTTGCGCAATATTGCATTGAAGTCATGTTGCCACATGATCTGGCAGCACGTTCTTATGATGAAAACGGTCTATTAGAAATCACCCATACATTAATTATTTTCATCGCGATGATATTTGCCGCGCTGAGCATAAAACCAACACTAAATTTAAAATCGCCCTTTCTGGCTTTTTGGATTATTGCAGGTTTTCTCGGCTGTTTATATATCACTGGTGAAGAGATTAGCTGGGGTCAGCATATATTTGGTTGGGGCACAGCCGAATTTTGGGGCAGCGTTAATGACCAGCAAGAAACCAACCTTCATAACACCACATCATGGCTAGACCAAAAACCACGTTTACTGGTCGAAATCGGCATAGTTGTCGGCGGCTTAATCATTCCCGCACTGATTAAATGGGCCCCACATAAGCTGCCCTCACAATTCTGGTTTATTTATCCGAATAAACATTACGTGCTCACATCTGCTTTATTCTTAATTATGAAGCTTTCAGACCGTATCGGCAGCGAATTTGGCGGCTCACCTTTCATCCGCGGTTCAGAAGTCTTAGAACATTTCACATTCTACTTTATCTTGCTCTATGTCATCGACTTTAGGCAGCGCGTTTTGAAAGCACAGCCTTAAGCCCCCATTTTACGAAACACATTGACAGCACCCCGACCATTGTTTATGTAATTAAAATTAACTTAGGGAGTGACCAATGGCTAAAGACGAAAATGGGCAGTTAATTACATCTACGCAAAAAGACACGAGCGCACTGCGTGCCGCCGCGCAAATCGCGCTTAGCGAAAGTGGTATTGAGCAAAAACAGCAATCGCAGCGTGATAAATACCTAGCCGACCGCAATGCCACACGTGAAAATTTTGTCGCCAATGTACAGGCAGTAATCAATAGCCTGAAAGACATGCAAGGCGCGAATGGCAATAAATTTTTCATTCGTTCCAAAGTCCAAAACTTCAAAGAGAAAACAGCCTTAAAAGACGACGGCACATATCGCGCGCCCGAAATTGAGATTGCCATCGCCTGCAATACAAGCATCCCTTATGATTTTAAATATAATGAATTTGATGATCCAAATTATGTGCTTTATAAGCATGCGAGCTATACCTCATCAGGCAGCAAAGTCACACATGACATTGATTTGGGTATGAATGGTTTGTTCTTAACCGAAGCAAAAGGCACACTTTCTAAACGTGTTAAAGGCGAAACATCCTACTCTAGCAAACCTGCCATAGGGCTGTTCATTCGCGGTGAAGACATACAGCTTATTCGTATGGACAAAAAGACGCATGGCTGGGGTTTTGAAACATGGCATAGTTGGCTTAGACATTGGGAAGCAACGACAAGTTCTACGCAAGACGGCTCATTAAGCAAGGTCTTCAATGGCTTTTCATCATGGGTCATGGAAAATGCTGAACTATCTAGCGAAGATCTGCTTACCTTGGCAGATGCGATTGAAAAGCCGCATAACCCATCCATCATACAGCGCATAAAAAACAAATGGACCTTAGGCTAACCGCTTAAGGTTTCTTGTCTGCGCTATCAGGATAGAATGTGCCGCGGACGCGGGTATCACCATTTGATGTTTCACCGCCGAAAATACGGCTGATATTGGTGACAAGGTCAAGTTCGGCGCGCGTGCCTTTCAAAATATTTTGACCGCGGGTAATAACGACATCACCCAGTATTTCAGCCATATTGTCATCTTTACGATAGACACCTTTATTGCCCGTGATCTTTTCTTCCGCCGTCGTAATCACGACATTGCCGTCGGCTTCAGCGCGAGAAAGCTCACGCGTGTCTTGCCCTTCTTTGAACCAAGCGGTCATATTTTGGCTTTCAAGCGTTTCGGTTGGGCGGACAATTTTCGCTTCGCCAATCGCGACTAATTTGCTTTGCTGTGTGAAATATTCAAAGCGTTCATTGGCGGTCAAGACCTGACCATCGGAGATCAATTTTAAATCTTTGCCCGTCATAACGGCCTTGGCATCATCAAGATTATAAACAGCATGATCCCCAAAAGCCTGTCCATTTGGCGCATCAATTTCGACGTTATCTTTGGCGATAATTTTCCAGATCTCCATACCACCTTTTTCAGGTTCACGGTAATAAGCTTCTAAGACTTGCGCTTTAATGGTAGTGTTGCCCTGTGCGGCGACAGCCTTGCCACGCGCAATATACATGTTGTCATTACGGTGCCATTCTAATGTCCCGTCGGCGCTAATATCCAAAGGCTGTTTTTTATTGTTGTTTTCAGCGGCAAAGGCAGGCAAAGCTGCAATTGCCAATACAGCAAGCGTACAGCCACAAATTAGATATTTTTTAGTTTTCTTCATCATCGGAATCATCCCTGTTTATTCCAACATATTGTCCATATTATAAAGCGTCAGCTTGGCTGGCCCATTAAAGATCAGAATATTATCTGCGCCATTGGCGGTCATGCCACTGGCCTGTAATTGACCAATTGGCCCTTGGCCGCTTACCGCGACATTGCTGACCGCTATATTCTTTTTCAAATCAATATCAAGCTTTTCCATCAGCAGGCTGTAACCTGAATCGTGGTAAAGTTTTACATTGCCTTCAAGTGCTAGCTCTTGCGCCAATTGATTATAAACGCCTGAGACACTTTCCAAGGCGACCCATGCACCATCGCGCATTGTTGAATCTGCTACAGGTTTTTCAAGATAGATAATATCGGCATCATCCATGGTCTGATAGGCACGCACGGCCGTGATGGTATAAGGGCGCCCATCTTTGTCATAGGTATCAAAACGCGGCTCCAAAAGCTCATTCTTGCCGATTGACGTCTGCTTGACGACTTCCTCTTTTGGCGGCGGCGCTTTGATCAAATCCTTGTTATCGCCAGATGTCACAACCAAAATCGCGACCAAACCTAACGCGGTGAGGGGCAATAATATTCGCATAGAGCGCACAAATTTCGTATAGAATTTATTGCGGCGCTGCCCAACGCGCACCGCGCCGCGGCGGCGCTTATAATGATCACCAAACGGCGCAGTCGCTGACAAATCTTGCGCCTCTGACGCATCATCTTCTGATCCGTCAGGCTTGGCGCTTTTATTCAGCATTGAAAATAAATCGTCTTGGTTGTCGTCTTGCATCACAATATTTTTAAGTTATGCCAGACCGGCTTGGAGACATTCTTGCAAACGGATAAGACCGACGAGCTTATCATCGGCATCCTTCACAACCAAAGAGGTAATCACGCTATTTTGTTTATTGAGCATGATATCCATGGCTTCGGCGGCCAGTGCGTTTGAACGAATTGATTTTGGTGTCGGCGAGATCAAATCCCCTACCGCGCGAGTGAGCAGGTCTGGCGCCATATGACGTTTTAAATCACCATCCGTTAAGATGCCGAGCAGTTTACCACTTGCATCGACACAGAGCACTGAGCCCAAATTTTTGGCGGTCATGGTAATGATGGCTTGATCCATTGTCACATCAGGCGAAAGGATTGGCAGGTCATCACCTTTAAACATTAAATCTTCAACGCGTAAAAGCTGTTTACCGAGCTTACCGCCTGGGTGGAAGACTTTAAATTGTTCTTTGGTCAGGCCGCTACGCTTCAAAAGCGCAACCGCAAGTGCATCGCCTAGCGCCATCATCATAGTTGTTGATGTGGTCGGTGCCATGTTATTTGGGCAGGCTTCTTGAACTTTTGGATAAACCAATTGAATATCCGCATGCTGCGCAAGGCTACTCTCAGGGTTAGACGTCATAGCAATTAAAGTAATGCCAAAACGGCGTGTATAATGAATAAGATCTGATAGCTCAGGGTTCTCACCTGAGTTCGAAAGCATCAGTACGACATCATTTTCCGTGACCATACCAAGGTCACCATGCGACGCTTCCCCTGGATGCACATAGTAAGATGGCGTTCCTGTTGACGCCATAGTCGCTGCCATTTTACGTCCAACATGGCCGCTTTTACCGATGCCCGCGATAATCAAACGTCCGCTACGGCGGCCGCGCATTTCATCAATCGCTTCTACGGCAGATATGAATTGCCCATCCAAAGCAGCGGCCATCGCTTCAAGGCCAGCGATTTCATCGCGCAAAACCTGTAAGCCGTTTTGATAATCAATATTGTCGTGATCAGTCATTGTCATTTTTTCAACCGCTTGCATGAGCATAATCCTTCTTTTCAGCATTATTTATACGCAATAAAGGCGCATAAGGCAAATCTTAAGGCCGTCTATGATTGAAAGATATAGAGCGCGAGTTCTGTATCGCCATAGGCTTTCTCACGCAGGGATTTAATTTGCGGCATGGTGGACAAATTCGGAAGGCCGCCTTTTTCGGTTTCAACAACCAATAACGCCTCAGGCGCAAGCCAATCCCCCGCGATCAAATTTTCAATACATGGCGCGACTAAATCTTTATGATATGGCGGGTCAAGGAAAACAACATCTAAGGCAGGCTGCGCATCAGCCGCGCGCGGCGCAACCTTGAGCGCGCTCACCAACGTCGCATTAAAGGCAGATGACGGTATATTCAGCTGCGCCAAATTATCTTTGGTGAGCATTAACGAGCGGCGGTCTTGATCAAAGAAATGAGCGAAGCTTGCGCCGCGTGATAACGCCTCAATCCCGAGAGCCCCTGTGCCACAAAACATATCAGCAACATGGCAGCCATCAAGGTCAAGGCGCGATTCAATCATATTAAAAATGGCGAGGCGTAGGCGATCCGATGTTGGTCGAATGTCTTTACCTGTCGGGGCAGTTAATTTGCGACCGCCATATTCTCCACCAGTAATACGCATGTTGACTTACACCTTATTTGCAAATTCTTTCGGCAGCATTTCACGAAGCGCTTTACCTTGAATTTCACGAACTTCGCCGCGCTCTAGCTGACCCAATTGGAATGGCCCATAAGCCACGCGGATTAGGCGGTTTACTTTTAAATCCAAAGCTTCCATCACATTACGGATTTCGCGGTTTTTACCTTCGGTCAATTTGACCATCAGCCAGTTATTCGTACCGCTCGCACGGTCAAGTTCAGCAATGATTGAGCCGTATTTCACGCCTTTATAGGTAATGCCACGCGCGAGTTTTTGTAGTTTATCATCATTCACAACGCCATGAACACGGGCGCGATATTGACGCACCCAGCCTTTTGATGGCAATTCCAAGGCACGTGCTAATTCACCGCTGGTGGTTAACAACAACAAGCCTTCAGTGTTCATATCTAAACGCCCAACGGAAACCACGCGCGGCATATCGGCGGGCAGATTATCAAAGACGGTTGGGCGGTTTTTCTCATCACGGTTGGTGGTCACCAAACCTGCGGGCTTGTGATAAACAAAGAAACGCATTTTCTGTGCTGCGCCAATGCGCCTGCCGTCAGCTTCAACAACATCCTTAGGCTTCACTTTATAGCCAAGTTCGGTCAGAACCTGCCCATTCACTTTGACGCGGCCTTCAGCAATCATGCGTTCAGCATCACGGCGCGAACATATGCCTGCCGCCGCGATATATTTGTTTATACGTTCTTCTTTGCTTTTTTCAGCCATATTCGTTACAACCTCTTCTTATGGACGAAAAAGATGTAACATATATGCAGGCTGCATTGGAAGAGGCAAATAAAGCCTTGGCAAAAGATGAAGTGCCGATCGGTGCCGTTTTGGTTGACCGCAGCAGTGGCGAAATTGTCGCGCGCGCCCATAATTTGACCCGTCATTTATGTGACCCAACCGCCCATGCGGAAATTGCGCTTATCCGTAGCCGCGCCAAGGAAGTCGGGGCGCAGCGTATTCCTGATCATGATTTATATGTCACATTAGAACCCTGCCCGATGTGCGCCTCGGCCATTTCATACGCGCGTATTAACCGTGTGATTTACGGCGCGGTTGACCCGAAAAGCGGCGGCCTTAGCCTTGAAAGCGGCCCGAACCTTTATAGCAAGGCCGCGCTGCACCACAAACCTGAAACATGCTCTGGCATATTAGCGGATGAATGCGGTGAGATCTTGAGCAATTTTTTCAAAAATAAACGTCATTCCAAAAAGTTAGCAGAAAAGTAAAGTTTGCTATGTTAGGATGTAAACTGTATTTGGGACTTTTACATCTTTAACTTTGGCTGATGACAATGAAGGCTTCGGGCTTATTATTTCGCTACATCATTGCACTCGGCTTAATTGCCGCCTTTATCACGTCTGCCTATAGTCTTTCGGCTTTTTCACGTGCACAGGGCGTTGAAAACGCCAAGATTATCAATATATCCGGTCGCCAACGTATGCTGTCGCAGCGCATTGCCCATTTTGCTTATCTCTATGAGAATACATCCCCTGACCAAGCCGATTTACGCCGCCAATATGAAGAACGCTTAACATCCGCCGTAAATTTATTTGAAAAATCGCATCAAGCGCTTGTCTATGGCGATAACGATATTGGTATTTCGAATTTAGCGGGCACAGTCGCGCAGCAAATTTATTTTAATGAACCCGAAGACGTCCATTCAAAGACCATACATTACATTCGCGCTGCGCGATTTATATTAAATGATGCGCCAGAAGAGGCGGCACAGGAACAACTAAACATCATCTTAGACATGGCTGCGAATGATTTACTGAAGGGGTTAGATGACGTCGTACATGCGATCGAAGATTACGACCATAAATTACGTGATCAGTTAGAGCAGATGGAAACCTTATTTTTCATTCTCGCGTTAGGTCTTTTATGCATAGAAGCCGCACTCATTTTCTGGCCAAGCTATGTTGAAATTAAACGCGCGTTAAAAGAGAAAACTATCTTAGAAGACACGCAGCGCGCTTTGCACAGCGCTCATGAAGAGCTTGAAAACTTCGCTTATCGTACCTCTCATGATTTAAAAAGCCCGCTGATTTCCGCCGCGACATTGCTGAATATGGCAGAAAATCATTTAATGATGAACAAAACCCACGAGGCTGAGAAAGCTATCAGCACATCGAAACATGAGTTAATGCGCCTTGGGCAATTGGTTGAGAATATTTTGACAATGATCCGCACACAATTTAAGGCACAAGAACCACAACCTATTATTTTACCTGCGCTGATTGACCACGCATTGAATAATCTGTCACATTTAAAACATAACAGTACCGTCGAGATTGAGACAGACTTTCAACATAAACATATGCTAGTTCTGCGCGCGGATCGTTTATTGGTGATATTGGAAAACTTAATTTCGAACGCCTATAAATTTGCTGATTTAAATAAGACGAAATCCTATATTAAGATCGCAACCTATGATGAAGGCAATGCCACGATAATTGATGTCATTGATAACGGCATTGGGATTGACGCCGATGAAGAAGACAAATTATTCATCATGTTTAACCGCCTACAATCGTCCCGCACGCATGATGGCGCAGGGCTTGGTTTATATATGGCGAAAAAATGCGCAGATTTGCTTGGCGCAAAAATCACCCATCTGCAACAAGGTGATGAAACGATCTTCCGCGTTAAGATGCCAATGCAAAAACTAAATTATGAAAAACTAATTGCATAAAAATTCTAAATATATTATTTTCATCGCCATGCAATATAATAAATTAATCAAAGCCCTAAATGCTGATTTAAAACAAGCACCCGCAACACCTCTAACGGCGCTTGCTCGCCGTTTAATTCATGGCGCGGTGAATTTTGACCTCAATAAGACACAAAATTTGGATGTCAATTTTCGTATTCAGAATATTCAGCGCGATTATAATACGCCGCCCGTATACACGCATGAAAGCATTTTAGGCGCGCCATATGCCGATCATGCCACACAGCCTTTAGAAGCAGGCGAAGCATGGCATAAAGGCCGCCGCGCCAGTAACACGGGTTTAAAATATGCTTTTAACGCGTCAGGCCAGCCAATCAATCCATTTATGAATACGGGCCTAAATGGCCGCGGCGTGCTTGGTCAATTTGGCCCAAACCATGCCGTTGATAATGGCATCTTACGCATTAAAACCAATGCAGATGGTAAAAACACCCTGCATGCGATTGGTATTTTGCGCAAATTTGATAACGACGCGCCTGCCCTTTCTGGCGGCTTTGCAAAATATAGCCGTAATGCAAAAGGCGCATATATATTTGACCGCGCCGCGATGATTGAAACGCAATGCGAAGAATTATTTGAAGAAATGATTAGCGGCTCAATTGACCTGATCAGCCCCTATAAAGAGCGTTTAGCCCAAGCCATCCAAGATGAATATGACGTCCGCATGGCAGGCCGCAACGGCCTTGCGTTATCCGCGCAGCAGCAACATGAAATTGCCGAACAGGTTGAAACCGCCCTGAAAATGGAACAAGTCAACGCACTTGACCCAAGCTTTATGACCCGCTTGCATGATGTGGTGTCCAAAGGGCATGAATGTTTTGCGGGGCCAATGTTAAATGATAACCGCAGCACCAATAACGCATGGATTGAAACGCGCCTGTCGTGGTTTATGATCAGTGATGACACATGGTCTTTCATCAAAGGCCCTAACCCTAAATTCCCTTACGCGTTTAGTGCGGGTGATGATGCCAGCGGCGTGGTTGAACATGAATTAACGCCTGCGCTGATTAAAACGGCCTTTGCCTCGCATGGCGCATTATTTACCTTCCTTGGTGCGTCTTATCTATTGAAAATGCAGTCTGATGGCGCAGTTATTGATGGGGATATCATTGCACAAATGAATGATATTGCGGATTATCTTGATGGGTTTAAAAGTGGTTTCAAACCACGACCACCACAGCAGCAACCTTAACATAATTATTGACTCGTAGCGCCGCAGTTTTTATAGTTCGTTCATAAGCATATAAAAATATAATAAAGAACGGGGACGACTATGTCAGAACAAGATCAAAACAAAGACAAGACAATCATTATCCCACCGGGTTACCAATTTGCCGCGAATGATATTCTCGCCGATATGGCTGAACAGGGCGAAGGCCTTCGTATCGTCTTCCTTAAAAGCGTTGATGGCGAAGCGTTAGATGAAGAAAATTATACGGATAATGTCGCTGAAGACATAGATTTCGGCCTGCCGAAAGATCTTCGCGCACCAAAAAATCCGTAAATTTGATTAATTATTTCCAGTGTAGGTCATATTCAACGCCGACCATGAATTCATGGGCGCTGTAGTCTGCATCATATGTGCCAATACCGAAATCGCTAGCACTCATATAGCGATAACCACTTGTGACCGCCAGACCAGGGTTTAGGCGATATTTCAAACCACCACCGAGCTGCCAGCCAAGGGCATAGGCGGTATCGTCGCTGCTTGATAGCGGCGCGGTTGGCTCAACAGATGATTTAAAGCGCATCACACCAAGACCTGCTGTCAAATAAGGCTTAGCTTTCCACTTAAATTGGTCAAAGTCATAGAAACCATTCAGCATGAACGCCGTATTAGAAATTTCGCCGCCCGCAGTATATTCACCGCTATTGGTGCGCAATTTAGAAAAATCGCTCTGGCGGTAACTCACTTCACCTTCAAAACGAATTTGGCGGCTATAGCGCAGACCAATCGCACCCGCGAAGTTAATTGTATTATTGGTTTGATATGTGCCCGACTGACCAGATGTATTATCTTTGAAGTCGTTATCAGGCATGGTGTTCAAGCCCATATAACCCGCCAAATAAATGCGGCTATTTTGCGCAAAGGCATCCTGCGCTGTGAGCATAAAAGTCACAAGCAACGCGGCAATCAAAAATATTTTTATACGCATATTCAGCATATGAAACATTCATAAATAAGTAAAAAATGTGCACGACTCGGCACGAGATATATTGATTCTAGCTGAAAGAACAGATGGTTGCAAGATGTTAATAAAAAGTTAACAAAAGCCAGCGCAGGACAAGTTATGCAGAAACT
The DNA here is from genome assembly GCA_030147745.1 of Alphaproteobacteria bacterium. GTDB lineage: Bacteria > Pseudomonadota > Alphaproteobacteria > Micavibrionales > Micavibrionaceae > UBA2705. The sequence goes on along the minus strand of JASBUS010000090.1, from coordinate 6,268 downwards.
GCAGTTTAGTCCATTTTAAGGGTCGGTGTTTCGCCTTCTGTGACGGCCTTACCTTCTTCGCGGTTTTTCTTCAGGCGTTCAAATTCCCCCTTTGCATCAACAATTTTAGCGCCCGGCTGCTTATTGGTAACTTTACCCAAAAGCTTATTGACCGTTGACTGTTGCTCTTTTGATAAACGGTCATGTTCTGCTTCAATCGAGTTACGGATTGTTGGGTCGGCATTATTCGCGCCTGTTTTTGCGAGCAATTCATCCAGACCTGCCGTTGATGCGGCTGGCGTTGCCATTTGCGCCGCTACCGCGGCATTTGCCTTACCGATCAAAGCTTGTTCAGCTTCAACAATTGGCGCAACCTCTTGCGGGCGTGCTTTACCAATGACAGGGGGCGGCAGCTGATTTGCATCTGTGTAGACTGCCTCTGGGCGCTCAAGTGGCGCGCGTCGCATAACAGAGAATTCATCCGGCGCACGTGGCGGGGCGAATTGATCACGCATAGTGTCACATGCCGAAAGCATAGTGAGGGCTGAACACAGAGTAATAACCAGTCTGAATTTATGTGTCATTGTGCTTAAACTTACTTCTTTTTCTTTAATGAGAAAGGTTCTGCCTTTTTCTCGCTCATAAGGGTGTTTAAAAGCAATAGCAGAACGCCCACGACAATACAACTATCCGCAAAATTAAATGCTGGATAATGCCAATCGCCAAAGAAGACATCGACAAAGTCAATCACGCTGCCAAAACGCACGCGGTCAATGATGTTCCCAAGCGCGCCGCCAATCACCAATAAAAGGCCTGTGCGGATGTTTAAATCTTCAGCCTTCCAGAGCCACACAGTTAATGCCGCTGTAATTGCCCCTGTAATCACGACGATCGGGTTAATGCCTTCGCCACTGTAACGGAACAGGCCGAAACTAATGCCTTTATTCCAAACCAATGTAAAATGCATGAAGTCTTCCATGATCGGCGTATGCACACCTGATGGCAAATAGGCTGTTTTTACTTCGGTCATCCAAGTAAAGAAATCACGTGGCTGTTTATAGTCATAGGCTTTTTTCAGCAGCATTTCTTCCAAGACATACCATTTGGACAGCTGATCCAAAATCACCACAACGAAAATAGAAATAAAATAAGGCAGTTTATTCATCATTAGACCACAAAACCCAGTTGCTGTTAGGGACAAAATTATTCCGCCTATGATAACGCGAAATAAACTTGTCGTATATATTTTAGTATAAATTCATCCCAAGACGGTTTTAAAACGCGAAGACATGGTGTTCAACCCATTTTTGCCATGAGGCTGTGAAATCAAAATCAGGCGCATTCTGCAGCGTTTGTTCAAGCGCGCGATGAATATCCGCGCCCTCAGCAACTGCATTTAAAAAAGCAAATTCAGCGGCGCTGATTTCATGGCTTTCCACCATAAAATCACGGCGACTTACCATGAAATAATGCGGCGTGCCGCCGCTCATATCAGGCGCGGGGCAGTTATTATCCTCTGCATACGCACGCAAGTCGCGTAATGGATATGCACTTTGAAGCAAACCCACGGCAGGGTTAAGGCGCACGGTTAAATCTTGCGCTTCGATGCGCGGTAAAAATCCATCGACATTCTCTAGGGTTAAGCAGGGCACAAAAGCGGCGTAATACGCCAAATGTTCCAAATTCTCTAACGCCGCTATTCCACTGAGAAATGGGAATTCCGCCGCTTCATCTTGCGCTGCTAAAAAAGCTGCATAATCTGCGGCATAGTCATTTAAATTAGCGCTTTGCGGTGGATGCGCCAATATATAACGCTGCGCCATGCCGCGCGCGAAGTCATCGCCTGCGAGCGGGACAAGCGTCGGGTAACGCGCCAAAAGCACCTCAACCAAACCACCAACGACATTATGACGGTATATACCCATTCGCTGCGCTGCGCTTAATCCATCCGCACATATTTCATCCATCAACGCCACATCGTCATGGTTAGAAAGCAAGGCGTCTTTCATCTGCTGTTGATAGTCAAACTTAAGCGGCATGGTCTTCCGCCCCCTGCGCTTGCGCTTTGGTGATAATGGCGTCAGCCTTTGCACATTCCGCAAGCAATATATCTAAATCGGGCATGTTATTATCCCATTCAATCAATGTGCGCACGGGATTATAATGCGCCATCGCATAAGTGAACGTTTGCCACACATCGTTATGAACCTGTTCACCATGGGTATCGATATAAAGGACCTGCCCATCAATCTCGCGCGGTGTGTAGCCTGCTAAATGTATCTCTTTCACGGCGGCGAAATTAATTTGGTCCAGATAATCCGTCGGCGCAAAACCATGGTTATGGCCTTGGACAACAATATTATTGATGTCGAGCAAGAGGGCGCAGCCTGTACGCGCCACAGCTTCGTTTAAAAACGCCCATTCGGTCATTTCATCTTGTTTAAAGCGCAGATAAGTTGATGGGTTTTCAATTAAGATTTGCCGCCCCAGCACATGCTGCGCCTGGTCAATATTCCGGCAGAGATTGTCTAGATTTTCAGCTGTATAAGCGAGCGGCAGTAAGTCATTTAAATGCGCATTGCCACTCATGCTCCATGAGGCATGGTCAGAAAATTGAAATGGTTCAATCTGGTCGATTAATATTTTGAGCTGCTGTAAATGATGCGCACTCACCGCCTCAGCGCTACCGAGTGATAAGCCAACACCATGGAAACTTACAGGAAAGTCTTCACGGATTTTTTCGAGGAATTTAAAATTAATGCCGCCGCCGAAATAGTTTTCAGGGTGAATTTCGACCCATGAAATTTGTTCATGCGGCGGGCATTCAATTATTTGGCGATAATGGGGGTGGCGCAAACCAAGCCCCATAACCGTTTTATTCGCTTGGGGCATCCATTTCAGCCTTAGCTTCTTCTGCAAGCTTACCGCCAACGAGTTTATGGCAGAGACCTTTTGGTACCAAAACCCATTCTGTCACATCGCCATCAACCTTTGCCGCGCTGGCGCAGCCATGTGCACCGTCTAATGAACCACAATCATTCATGCCTGCCTTGGCAACGCCATAGCATTTTTCTTTGCCTTCAGGCGCGGCTGGGTCATGTGCGCTAGATGCATGGGCTGCCGCCATTGTTAAAGTCGCCGCGAATGCGCCTGCAACAAGTGTCTTTACTGTTTTTTGTGTGATCGACATAAATATTCTCCTCAAATATATCTTGCGGCCTGAAGCCTATCTGATTCCCATAGGGGAAATATAGCGATAAATTCGCTTATCAAGGGGGATTGGTTACAAATGTTTTAAATGTTTTATTTCGGCGCACGCATCGCGGCGATTTGACGTTCAACATCATTTTTTAATTTATCTTGAAATTCAGGGTCTGTGCCATAAAGTTCCGCCATTTCGGCAACAACTTCGGCAGGTGGCTCGTAACTCCCGAGACCATATTTTAAAATATCACCAAAATCGGTCAGCTTATAAGGCGTATCGCCTTTTTGTACCGCAAGGAAGTCATTATATTTGCTTGGTAGGATATCGACATAAGCCCAGAATTTCTCACCATCGATGTCACTCGCCACCAAGGTGATAATGCCTAAACCTTCATCCATTTCTTTCATGATTTCGTCGCTCATCCTTGCCCCTTATTTATACTGTTTTAAATTCTGTATTAAAATTATAGGCCGCCGCTTGATCTTCCAAACGTGCTTCTATAATCACATCCATCTTGGATTGTTCCAAGCCCCAGCGCGCTGAAACATGTCCTTTTGAATCTATTTCCGCCATAAAGGTCAATGGCGCGCCCTGTTTTGCCTGTCCGAAATCCTCTTTGGCTTTTTCCTTTAAGCCCTTTTCTTCCTTACGTTCGGCGCGTGCCGTCATATATGAACGGTGGTCTTTAATCGCCATTAATGTCGCCCCAACAATAAACGATGCGCCGCCACCTGCCATCGCCAGATCGTTATTATTTATGCCATCCATTAAATAACTTGCCGCGCGTACAGCCATCATCAAAGGTGGTGCATGCGCCATAACCATGAATGTGCTTTCAAGGGCTTTTTCTTTTAACGCATCTAAATTGCGATGAATAAAACCTTGGACACGCGGCGGCGGTGCGTCGCCTTTGGGCTGTACAGCGACATTATTAAAAAATAGGTTATTGCGCTTGATTTCTTCTTGGCGTTTTTCTGCATTTTCTTCGCGGCGCATATGGATGAAAGACATGATGCCTTTGGTTGCCCATGCGGTCACTCCCATGCATACAGCCATTAATTCTTCGCCGCTACGTACATTGAGCAACCCCACCGAATTGCCTGTCGTAGCCACGGCGCCTTCTGCCATATCATTACGATGTGATTTACTTTTCGATTTTGCATTAAAGTCCGATACGAGTTTCATGCCACTGCGAAAAGCATTGAAACTGCCAAGGCCGATGCGGGCAAAATTCCCCTCAAGCAAGCCAGAGGCCACAAGGCCAAGTGCGCCACCAAGCTGCCCTGATGTTTGGACATAGCCGCATAATTTATCTTTATGAGAAAGTTTATCAGGCGCAGCATATTCAGCATTTGGCGCATCGGGCGTGCGCATATATATGCCCTGCACTTTGACATCACAAGATTTGCCATTCATCGTCAATTTTCGAATGGCGACATCAATGGGCGCAGCATGGCTATGAGTATCTCTTGGCTGATCCATGCCCTGATCTTAGGGGAAAAATCTTAAAAAACCCCTAAGTAAGGCTTTGATTACCAAAGAAGGTGCGCTGGCGCTTAGCATAGTGGCGAGTTTCAATTTGCGCCAATTCGATCGCGTCCGCCAAACTGATTTCACCTCGCAAATGGCGCTGTAATTCTTTGAAGCCCAAAGTACGCGTGACGGCAGCATCAGGCGCAACCGCACCTGATGCGATGCGGGCATCAAGGGCAGCCACTTCATCAAGCGCGCCCATATCCGCAACCATAATTTCAAAACGGCGGTTACAGCGCGTATATAAATCATCCTTTGGCGGCATGATGATTTCAATTTCAAAATCAACTCCCTCAATCGCGCCAATGCGTGGCTGTGCCTGCCAGTAACTTAATGGCTTGCCTGTTGCCGCAAATATTTCACAGGCACGAATAAGGCGCTGCGTATCGTTCGGGTGCAGCCGCGCCGCGGTGTCAGGGTCATGAGTCTGCATATAGGCATGCAGGCTTAGTGTGCCCTCTTCTTCGGCTTGCTGCGTGAAGCGGGCGCGGATGTCATCAGCCACATCAGGCATAGGCGACAGCCCCTTGGTCAAAGTCGTGATATAAAAACCTGTGCCGCCACAAATAATCGGCTGTAGCCCTTCGGCGAAAGCGCGGTGGATTTCAGCCTCTGCGACCTCACGCCATATTTGGGCGCTATAGGTTTCTTCTGCTTTTAAAAATGCATAAAGGCGGTGCGGGATATCACCCATTTCCTTCGCATCAGGGATGGCGGCGAGGATCGGCAAATCTTTATAAATCTGCATCGAGTCCGCATTAATCACCACGCCATTATGTTGGCGCGCAAGTTCAAGCGCACGGGCGGATTTTCCGCTCGCCGTTGGCCCTGCGATGATATAGACGGTTTTCTTATCCAATGGTTATGCCCATTTTTACTGCACAAAAGACGCTTCTATTATTGCTAGCTCTAAATCATCTGCTGGCTTATTGGTCAAATGAATTTTATTGTCAGATTTTATGATATTCACACCAAGTACCATAGCTCCGCGACGCTGCAGTATCGCTTGCGTCTCACCCTGATCAACAACACCCAGAACGCTTAACCCCGGATTATTCTCAAAATATGCCTTACTTCTACCTAACATCTCCGCATTAGAGAGACGCTCTTTGATAATGGTACGTTCTTCTGGTGCCCAAAATGATAAAATCTTCTCTACCTCACCATTAATATTTGCTTTGGTATATTCGATTAGGAAATTTACTTCCTCAATGTCAGATATGCTTGCCTGTCTAACATCATCAATATTTACACTCGGCTTAAATAATTTTACGCGCGCCTGCGTAGTGACTAAGTCTTCATTCTTTTTGCCTTGAGCAATCAACAAAGATTGCAAACGTATATTTTGAACTTTTGCTGTAAACGGCTCTTCAGAATATGTGTTCTCTCCAGCATTTGCGAAAGTCGCAAAACTGAATAGGCTTATAACTGCGCATGTTAGAAAAAATCTCATAAAATATCCTCCTTTTTGAAAAAGAAGCCTATAGGCATAAACAACTATAGGCTTCATATTCTTAAAACTTATTGATTTATATTAATGCAAAAAATCAG
>JASBUS010000079.1 GCA_030147745.1 Alphaproteobacteria bacterium | reverse complement strand
GTAAGGCGCGATGAAATCTTCATAACGCATAGTGTTTGGCAATGCGCTTGTGTCTAAATCATCCTGCACATTTGGGATAATGATGGTTTTTTGCACCGATGGAAGTGCAGGCAGAATATCCGCCAATTTCGTGCGTTGGTCGAGGTTCTTGCCGCCATAATAATAATGATCAACCGTGAAAAGCAGTTTTGGTTCAGTCTGGCCAAAACGGTCAATCACGCCGCCCGCACCAAAATCAGGCGAGGCCGATGAAAAGATCGCGCCGAACGAAGCCGCCGCCAAAGCAACATAAATGGTCTCTGGCATATTCGGCATATAAGCGGCAATGCGGTCGCCTTTTTCAACGCCTTCATTAACCATAGCTTGGCGAATTTTCGATACCGCCGCATAAACATCAGCGAAACTGTCGGTGCGCTCTGGCCCTTGTTCGGTTTTGAAAATAATTGCTGGCGCGTCATCGCGGCGTTTCAGCATATTTTCGGCGTAGTTAATACGCGCTTCTGGGAAGAATTTGGCTTTTTCGATTTGGTCTTTATTGGCAATCACAACATTACCTTTGTCGCCAATCAGGCCTGCATAATCCCAATATTCAGACCAAAAATCTTCGGCATGTTCAATAGACCAAAAATAAAATGAAGGGTAATCAGGTAAAGTCGCGTTATACTTCTTTTCTAAATATGTTTTGAATTTGAACATATTTGAATTTTCAACAGCTGATTGTGATGGTGACCAAAGTGGTATATTTTTTTCTGGCATTAAACTTGTCTGGCCCATAAGCCCCCCATATATAATTGATCTGTAAATGCAATAAAATATCCAAAGACGTTAGCATATATGTAACCACCCGCACAATCCTTACGAATTAAAAAACATCGCCTTTAAAACGACAAAGTGAAATTAGATTGACCATGATTAAAAAATTCCCATTTCTAAGCCTGTTTTTAACGATGTTTTGCCTATTGCTTAGCGGCTTAACCCCGCACATAGCACAGGCGCAATCAAGCGAAGAAATGACGCAGCATGCTGAAGTCACCTTGCTGCCATCTGCCCCTTATTTTGAAGCAGGGCAAACATACCGCCTTGGCGTTTTAGTGGATATGGAACCTGAATGGCATATTTATTGGCGTTATGGCGGTGAAACGGGGTTGCCGCCTGAATTTATATGGTCTCTGCCAGATGATTTCGCGAAGCCTGAAATTTCATGGCCGCGCCCTGAATATATTGAATATAACACCATCATTAATTACGGCTATCATGACGAAACCGTGCTTTTCGCTGATATTAATGTGCCTGCCGATTACCAAGGCGATGTGCTGGATATCGACCTTGATTTTGAATGGCTGATCTGTAAAGAGATTTGTGTTCCTGAATTTGGCAATTACAAATTAAGCCTGCCATCAAAAAACGCCTATGATGGCGCGCCCTTTTCGGCTGATCCACGCTTAGATACCTATTGGGCACAAGTACCGCAGCCATTAAATGGTGATGTGAATTTTGAAGCCAAAGATTTCACTTTTACAATTACCTTAAATCCTGATGAAGCCTTATTCTCTCGCATTATGAATATGAAGGATAATGGCGAGAAAATCTTCTTCGCGCCTTATGATTGGGGCTGGATGAAAAATTCTAGCGAGCCATCCGTATACGCCAATCAAGATGAACAGACCGTGTCATTACGTTACCCACGTGGGCGCCGCATGTTTGATACGCTTGAAAATGCCGCAGGTGTATTGGTGTTTAGCAAAGATGGCAAAAGCATTGATGGCTATGAAATTAGCGGCGAAATTCAAAAAACTTTAGGCGCAACCCAAGCCGCGATTGAAGGCCTGCCAACCGCTATGCCGAATGAAGACATCAGCGCTGCGCCTATCGAGTTAGCCGCCACAGCGGATGGCAGCGCGAAGCTGACTTTGCTAAATGCCTTAGCCTTTGCCTTTATTGGCGGGTTGATTTTGAACCTGATGCCATGCGTTTTCCCGATTTTATCGCTGAAAGCTTTGTCATTGATTAAACACGCAAATGAACCTTATAAAGTGGCGTTAAGCGGCGGCCTTGCCTATAGCGCAGGCGTGATTTTAAGTTTCGTCGCCATTGCCGCACTAATGATTGCCCTGCAAAGCGGCGGCGCGCAAATAGGCTGGGGTTTCCAGTTACAAGACCGTAACGTCCTTTATGTTTTAACTTTATTGATGTTCTTGATTGCCTTGTCTTTGATTGGCGCATTGAATATCAATCAAGTTCTACCAAGCAAAATCACCAATATTGGTCAAAACAAAGCCAATAATGAAGGCTTAAGCGGTGCATTCTTTACAGGCCTGCTTGCCACTTTGGTGGCGGCGCCCTGTACAGCGCCATTCATGGCAGGGGCACTTGGTTTTGCCGCGACGCAGCCTGCGTTTGCCGCCTTATCAATCTTTGCGATGCTTGGCGCAGGTTTGGCCTTCCCTTATTTCATCCTTTGCGCCATCCCAGCGCTTAGAAAAGCCCTACCAAAACCTGGGGCGTGGATGGAAGGCTTCCGTCAGTTTTTGGCCTTCCCTATGTTTGCAACGGTAATTTGGCTCGGCCTCACTTTGGTGAAGCAGGATAATTATCTATTCCTAATGCCGCTATTAAGCGCCGTATTAGCGACAGCTTTCGCCGTTTGGTTAATTGCCCGACAGCCGAAATCGCTATTCGGCAAAGGCCTCAAAGGCATTTTAATGATCCTTGCGCTCAGCCTGATTATTCTGACCCCGCATAAATTTGAAGCTTATGTGATGAATGATACACAAAGCGAAGAATCTACTGCACATAGCGCGATGGGCGAACATGCGGCCTTTTCACAGGTCGCATTGAAACGCGCCCTTGCAAGCGATGCGTCACAGCCGATTTTTGTCTATCTTACCGCCGATTGGTGCATCACCTGTAAAGTGAATGAGCGCCGCGTTTTAAACACTGATGACATTACAAATCTTTTTGCCGAACATAATGTTTTAGTCTTCAAGGGCGACTGGACAAAACGCAACAGTGACATCACAGAATATCTGACCTTATTTGACCGCAATGGGGTGCCGCTCTATGTCTATTATGGCCCTGCTGATCAGGCGACAGGCGTGCGCCCTGCGCCAGTGATCTTGCCGCAGCTTTTAAGCTTTAATCACTTTACATCACTTTTTTAAATCAAACTTAAACTAACAAAGGATCTAAAAATGAAAAAACATCTCTTATCGTTTATTGCCTGTCTTGGCCTTATTTCTTTTGCACATGCGCCAGCACATGCAGCAGCAATTACAGGCGAAGCCGCCCCTGCATTTAGCGCATTGGATACACATGCGAACCCAATCACGCTTGACGGCCTAAAAGGCAAGATTGTCGTATTGGAATGGACGAATGATGGCTGCCCATTTGTGCGTAAACATTATGACGGCGGCAATATGCAGAAAACACAGGCCGCGGTTGCGGGTGATGATGTCGTCTGGATTTCCGTGATTTCATCAGCTGAAGGCAAGCAAGGTTATGTTGATGCCGAAGGCGCAAATAAAATTGTTGCTGATAATAAAGCACAACCAAGCCATGTGATTTTAGACCCAACGGGTGAAATTGGTCAAGCTTATGGCGCGAAGACCACGCCACATATGTTTGTTATCGACAAAGACGGTAAAATCGCTTATCAAGGGGCGATAGATGACCATCCGCATGCCCATGACCGCGGGTTGGAAGATGCTAAAAATTATGTTGTAGCTGCCGTGAGTGAACTTCGTGAAGGTCAGGCCGTTGCAACGCCAGAAACTGCGCCATATGGTTGCTCGGTCAAATATTAAGCTGAAAAAAACATTTTTCGCACTTTTTTTTGAATCCTGCGCCTTCTAATGGCGCAGGATTTGTTTTATAATATGGGCGGTGGTTTACAGTTTGAATCGTAGGGATTTATAAAACGTGTCAGAACAAACAGGCAGTTATGAACGCGCCATAGGTTATTTTATCCTCTTATTCGTTTTGGGGGTATGTGGCTATATCGTCTATAATTATTTTGAATATGATATTAAAAACGTTATCCGATACTGGCGTGTCGGCGAGGTTTACCTTGGCGTGCTTCTGCATGGGCGTGATTACACAATCGTGTGGCAAGGTGAAGAATGGCCGCTTGGCATTATTCTTGATCAACTCAAAACACTTGATAAAACACAGCTTAGTGATCCGATCATGAATTTGGCGGCACATGCAGGCTTGGTGCCTATTAAATATGCGTTATCTGCTATTTTGGTTATGCTTGCCTTCTGGTCGATGTTCTATGGTCCATATACGCAGTTCAGAACAAAATTCTCATTGAATACCTTGATTAAACGTCAAGCGAAGACCTTCCCATATATCACACCATTTATTGAGTTTGACCCAGGCACACAGCCATCACGCCCACCAGGTGCGCCTGTTCCGGCTGAATTGCCATTATTTTCTGAAGCGCTTGGCCCAGAAGAATTTGTCGCTTATCACAGCTTGCATGGTAAAGATGGTGATTTGAATGGCGATGTAACTTATAAAGCCTTTGTTCGCCAGCTTGGTAAACCTTGGCGCGGCCCATTAAAATTAAAAACACATGAGCAATTGTTATTAGCAGCATTTTGTTTGAAAGCGGCACGTAAGCGTAAAGAATCTGATGTTATGCTTGGCGATATTGCTAAATGCTGGTCTCATAAAAAAGGCCTTGTTGTTGATAAAAAGCTTTTGAAACAAGCCCGCAATATTATTCGTGACCGTGATTTATGCGGCAAAACATTCAGCAAATGTAACCAACATGCTTTTGTGACCACCGCAATGATCCGCGCGCTGCAGACCGCACGTGAAGAAGGCGGCGTATTGTCATCATCACAATTTGTATGGCTACGTGGTTTTGACCGCAGCTTATGGTACGCGCTTAATAACCTTGGTCGTCAAGCCTTCCACATGGAAGCTGTTGGCTCAATGGCACATTATAAAGTTGAAAAGCGTATTGGCCGCCCAATTCCGCGCCCGAAAGTCGAGGAAGCGGTAAAAGTCCTACGTGATTATATGAAATCTGATCGTGCACGTCCTGTGCCTAACCTTGACTATAGCGGGTCTAAACGCCGTAGTATCAAAAAAGTAAAAGCATAAATTTGGAGTCTTTAATGTCTAGAAAACCTTCTGCCAATGTTGTTGATAATTCGTTAGTCTTATCCTTGCCAAATGCGGTTAATCCGGTGGTGTGGCGCATGGAATTAGCGAAAGCGAAAATGTCTGCGCTAGAAATTCGCGAAGATAAACTTGGCGACTTCACATTGATTTTGAAAACACCGAAAGGTGATAGCAGCGAAATTGCACGCTTTGCGCAAAAGAATGACGCATTAAAAGGTCTAAATGCCATTAGCCTTGCCATGCGCAAAGCTGAAAAAGACGAAGCAAAAGGGGCAAAGTCATCGTCTTTGTTGAAAAAGACCCTGATCGCGATCGCTTCAATTTTTGGTGTTGTTCTAACCTTCATCGTCTTATTGAACATCATTATTATGATTAGTGGCGCACCGCTGCCAACAACTGGCGACATGGCCAGCACATCAGGCGCAGCCGCTATTGAAGATGGCGTACCACAATCAGCAGATGACTTCTTGCGTGCGCGATAACGCAAATCAGGATGTTGTTAACACTTAACAGTTATAATAAAGCAAAACGCCCATAAGGCTTGGTCATATCGGTAAACGCAAATGGTATTAGACACCCGGAAATATTCTTATAAACATACCGCGATTCTAAGGGACACGCGCCCTTGGACCGTTCGTATGTGGGACTGGATGAAAAAGCCAGCCCATTCTGGCGCGATATTCATTTCTTGCGCTATGCTGCCGTATCTAGACCCGCGTTTGGTTTTGTATATTGACTGGTTCTTCTTATTCTCGCTGCTCTTCTTCTGGATGATTTCGAAGGCTGACCGTACCATTGCCTTTAAATTACCAATGGGCGCGAAATATAAAGATAAAAACAACGAAGGCCCTGGCAAAAGCGGTAAAGCAGAGGGCATTCTGTACATGGGTAACGTGAAGGAAACCAGCGAAGAAGTCTGGTTTAGCGATTCTGATGCCCGTACACATATTCTTTATCTCGGGACAACAGGTGCAGGTAAAACCGAAGGTCTGAAATCTCTTGTGACGAACGCACTTTGCTGGGCATCAGGTTTCGTCTATGTCGATGGTAAAGCGGATACCGATTTGTGGTCATCACTTTCTTCATTAATGCGCCGTTTTGGCCGTGATGATGACTTGCTGATTTTGAACTATATGACTGGTAACTCCGACAGCCGTGCGCCGTCAAACACCATGAACCCATTCTCGAGTGGTTCGGCCTCTTACCTGACCAACATGCTTGTGAGCTTGATGCCTGAATCAGGCGGCGATAACGCGATGTGGAAAGAACGTGCGGTTTCCCTCGTTGGTTCGATCATGCCGGCTTTGACATGGAAACGTGATTATCAAGATATTCCAATGAGTGTAACAACCATCCGTGAATATCTTGGCCTTAACGCGGTTATTCGCCTGTCGCGCGATGAAATGATCCCTGAAGAAATCCGTAAAGGTATTGTCGGTTACCTCGACACATTGCCGGGTTTCGTACCAGAAGCCTTTGATGATAACGGTAAAGAAAAACCAGCAGGTCCAGATAGCCCACCTGTTGATACAACAACAGCGCACCAACAACATGGTTACCTTTCGATGCAGTTCACACGTAGCTTGCAATCTTTGGGTGATGATTACGGCTATATCTTCGATTCACAGGCAGCCGATGTTGACATGGTTGACGTTGTTTTGAACCGCCGCGTTTTGATCGTGCTTATCCCAGCGCTTGAAAAATCAGGCGATGAAACGGCTAACCTCGGTAAAATCGTTGCCTCGACCCTTAAAGGGATGATGGGTTCGACCCTCGGCTCTACGGTTGAAGGTGAAGCATCGACAGTTATTGATAACAAACCAACAAAGTCAAACACGCCATTTATGACCGTCTTCGATGAGGTCGGTTACTATACCGCTGAAGGTATGGCGGTTATGGCGGCGCAGGCACGTTCCCTTGGCTTTAGTTTGATTTACGCGGCGCAGGATTTGCCTGCCCTTGAAAAACGTGTGAAAGAAGAAGCACGTTCCATCACCGCGAACTGTAACATTAAGATCTTTGGTAAACTTGAAGATCCGACCCAAACAAAAGAATTCTTTGAAAAAACCGTTGGTGCGTCGATCGTGACGGAGGTGTCTGGCTTCCAAACCGAAGCGGGCTCATTGGGTCATAACTATTCCGATGGTATGCAGGCGAGCGTACAAGTCCGTGATAACGCGTCTTATGATGAATTGCGTAGCTTCAAAGAAGGTCAAGCGGTTGTCACATTCGGCGGTGCGATTTTCGAAGCACAGATGTTCTATTCCAACCCTGGTCACGCCAAAGCGATGCGTGTGACACGCTTTATGGCGCTGCCACCACCTGATGAGAACCTACTTAAAAACGCGAAAGATATTCGCCGTCTGCGCGATAACATGGTCAAAAAAGGTTGGAGCGCCGCTAAGGCAGATGTTGCCTTGCCAACAGATCCTGAAATTGATGCATTGCTTGAAGGCTTCAGCAAAGGCATGACCAATGGTCAAGACGGCCTAATGTCAGGTATTTTCGGTATTGTTGATGTCCATGCGATTGATAATCCATTGCCGGCACCATTAGAGAAAAAAGCCCCTAAAGGCATTGGCGCAGCAACGACGACAGCAGCGCCTGCAGCCGCGACACCTGCCGCAGCGCCGACAACACCATCGGCGGGCGTACCAACACCTGCTGAATTGCAAGCCGCACCGAAAACAGCGCCGCCACCACAGGCTGCGCCTGTTACGCCGCCAGTTGAAACGGCAGCAGCCACGCCAGCTGCTGCGCCACAAGCGCCAGCAACAAGTGATGACCCGATGGGCTTCTTTAGCGGTGAACCTGCTCCAGACGCAGTAAAAACTACGACTGCGCCTACAGCAGAAACAGCAGCGCCACAAACTGCCGCACCTGCAGCGACGCCATCTGATGACCCAATGGGCTTCTTCAGTGGAGATGCGCCTGCAGCAGAGGCACCGGCTTCTACACCAGCGCCAGTACAAGAATCCGCAGCGCCGCAAGCCCCTGCGACAAGTGATGATCCGATGGGCTTCTTTAGCGGTGAGCAAGCTAAGCCAGAGACGGCACAAGTTGCGCCTGAAATTGGCCATGCGCCATCCACAAGCGCTACGCCAGTACAAAGCGCACCTGCGAAACAAACCAAGATTGATAATGCGGCGGAAGCGCTGCTTAAAGATGCCGGCCAAAAAGCCCGCGAAAAATTGGTTAAGTCCAAAGAAGAAGAAACCGCCGCTGAATAACGGCGGTTTTTTTTATAACCACATCATGTCACGAAAAAGAACGCAGCCTTAATCAGGTTCGCATGTTACCTTTAACTGCATCGGGCCGCCATGCACAGGGTTTGGCGTTTGACGGGAATAATTATTAACGTCAGCGACTTTTTTCTCGGAAATGACTTTTGGCAATACCGCGACAATCGCATATTCCTGTAAATGAATTTCAGCCGCTATGGCTTCAGCTTCTTCAAATTGTTTATTGAAGAATTTTTGTAAAACTTCCCAGACATAATCAAATGTTGTTTCATCATCATTGTGAAAAATCACCTTATACATCAGCGGGCGTTCAGCTTTGAATTTTGTTTCTTCTTCTTCCTGAGGATCACGGATCGATAAGCCATAACCATCGCTAACACCGCCGCCACCCCAAATATTGTCATCAATCATGACAATTTCAAGGCCTTTAACGCCTGTTGCGGCGAAGCTAAAACGTGCTGTATTTTGCGCTTCAGCAGGCAGGGCTTTAACAATATGTTCCGCATCAATAAAACCATTTTGGTTTTGTTGCGGCTGTGCAGTTTTATCGAAATTTTGCTTGGTCATTTTGGCCCTGTCCTCTTGTCTTTTTTAGACGCATAGCATTGTTATGTCTATACGTCAATACGGCAAACCGTTTTTTCATAAAATCATTGACTAAAATATTATGGAATGCTAACCAATAGATAATCATAAAAAATAGACATTCAGAGCAGTGAGTTAATAAAATGAAGACACCTGAAATACAACAATTTCTGAAAGACAGCCTTGCTTTGGCTGTACGAAACAACCATGGCTTTATCACAGCAGCGCATTTATTGCTTATTATGCTTGATGACAACACGATACAAAACGTCATGGCGCAGCAAAATATTGACATTCATGCGTTAAGAACAGAATTGAAAAATGAGCTAACAGGTTATAATCAAACGCTCTCTAATGGCTTACCACAGCCCCTTGG
>JASBUS010000072.1 GCA_030147745.1 Alphaproteobacteria bacterium | reverse complement strand
TCCGCCGCAATCCGCCAGTTGCGAAATTGTTCAAAATAGGTGTTTATAGTTAATAAATCGGGGGTCATTGTTTGCTTGGAACTAAGTGCCAGATCGAGTGCAAAAAAGGTAAATGCAATCATCGCCCAAGGGACAATATTTGCGTGATGCTCCATCTCAGTAATGAGAATTTCATCGCCAAATTGAATATTGGCGCACCCCCATGATTGGGCAACTAAGTTAATGGCTTCGGTCGTGTTGCGCGTGAAGATAATTTCGTTATCAGACGCGGCATTAATAAAAGCTGCAATAGTGTGGCGCGCCGCTTCATATGCTGATGTTGTCTGCTGTGAAAAGCTGTAAAGACCGCGGTGAATATTGGCGTAGTGACCTGATGCGACATTATCCATGGCATCCAATACAGCGCGTGGCTTTTGCGCAGATGCCGCGCTATCCATGAAGGCCAAAGGCTGCGCTGCGCTTTGGTCAAATATTGGGAAATCCTTACGCCACATATTGGCGCTGTGGTTATTCACTGTCTTCGATAAGGGGAAGCCCATCTTTCACCTCCTCCAAAAACGCGGTGACAAGCATTGCGCGCGCATCTTCGTAAGCAATACCGCGTGATCGTGCGTAGAATAATGCTTTTTCGTCTAACGCGCCACATGTCGCACCATGCGCACATTTAACTTCATCAGCGTAGATTTCTAATTCTGGCTTAGCATGCATGGATGCGAATGGTGACAATAACAACGCTTTAGAGCTTTGTGAGCCATCTGTATAATCCGCACCTTTTTCAACATAGACCTTACCTTGGAATACGCCTGTCGCTTTATCATGTAAAACATTGCGGACAATTTGGTCTGATGTACATGATTTGACGTTGTGATACACACAGGTCGTCAAATCGATATGTTGGTCATGCCCGACATTTGCTGATGAACGTATTGATGCATGCGCGCCCTCGCCTTCAAACATAACCGCATATTGGTTACGGAAGATTTGTGCGCCCTTATTGATTGTCAGGCCATAATAACGCGCATCACGCCCCAATGTGACGCTTGTGTTTTGCACATAAGCGGCCTTAAGCGAGTCATTCTGCATGCGTGTGTGAACAAGCTCTGCATTATCATCAAGAACAATTTGCGTAACCCAGTTTTTGAAATAACGGTGATCATTGGTTTGGTGGTTATGCTGCTCATCTAAAACCAAACGCGCATTACGACCAACGCGTATGATGATACGCTCCGCATTATAGGTGTTGTCTTTATTAACGGTTTCAAGAAGCAGCTTTTCTGATACATTCGCGCCTGCAGGAATATCAATCACCCAGCCTTGAACATTTTGAATGTCATTCAAATACCAAAAAGCGTTATCATCACGGACATCATCACTTTTGGGTGCCTCTTTTGTTAGCAAAGCCTGTACCCAGAGTTCGGCAAGCATATCTTTAATTGGCTTCACGAGCGATAAATCACCGCGCCAAATATCTGTCAAAGCAGCAGGTGCAAGATCCATCTTTTTCAAGACAGGATAGAAATTGCTATATTTCCAGCGTTCTAATTTTGGATATGGCACACCATATGTCGTGAATAATGCACGCGCGGCATTTTGTTTATCAATGATCGCTGCGGGTATATCATTCGCCGAATTTTGTGCAAGGGCGATGATTGGCGCGAAAAGCTGTGCTGTTTCTGCCTTATAGTAAACGACTTCTTTTACCGCCGATTGCGTGCTCATGTTATGCAGCCTCTTCCGAAATGAATTTAGCGTAGCCTTCGTCCTCCAAACGTAGCGCAAGTTCAGGGCCGCCTGTTTCAACAATACGGCCGCCAGCCAAGACATGCACCACATCAGGCTTAATATAATCAAGTAAGCGTTGATAGTGCGTAATCACTAAAAAGCTACGCTGTCCATCGCGCAGAGCATTTACACCGTCTGCCACCACGCGGAGTGCATCAATATCCAAGCCTGAGTCCGTTTCATCCAATACAGCGAATTGCGGTTCAAGCATTGACATTTGCAAGACTTCATTGCGTTTCTTCTCACCACCTGAACAGCCTTCATTCAAGGCGCGCTTAAGCATGTCATCAGACACACCTAATGTTTTGGCGAGAGGTTTAATCTTTTTAAGGTAAGCAAGACTATCAAGCTCTTCTTCACCACGTAATTTGCGCTGTGCATTTAAGGCTGTACGCAAAAATGTATTCATCGGCACACCCGGAATTTCTAGTGGGTATTGGAATGCCATAAACACACCTTCAGCGGCTCGCTCTTCTGGTTCTAAATCCAAAAGGTTTTTGCCATTCATGATGACCTCACCTTCAGTGACTTCATATTCTTCACGGCCAGCAATCACGCTTGCCAATGTAGATTTACCTGCGCCATTAGGGCCCATAATCGCGTGCACTTTACCTGGTTCAATCTCAAGCGACAAACCTTTGAGGATCTCTTTTTCTTCAATACGTGCGTGCAGATTTTTAATCGAAATCATTTTACTACTTTCTATTCAATATAAGTCGGTAATTTAACGACAAATTCATATAATGTTTTGGCTTCATCACCAAAGAAACGGTCAAGGAATTCAACCTTTAACAGTGCGCCAATGATTGGGTCATATTCCATGCCATATGTGCAGCCTAGTACCGCGCAGCTCATACCAATAATAATCCCGAACACCCCCATAAGATATAGCGGCAAGGCCATGCCAATCATGATTTTGCGATAATTATCATCATCTTCTTCTGTTTTGAAGAATTTATAGGCGAAGAAGATATAGGTGACGAGTACGGCGACATAGAGGATATGAAACAGCTTAGCTTCCGCCATTGTGTCGCCTGCGACATTAACCGCATCTAAATATAAAAGGCGACCACGCAACATCGTAATTGAAAATGCTGCGAATACAAAAAATACGGAAGCGATAAAAATCTTTTTAATCATCTCTCTATGCTCTTCTTTATTGCTCTCTGTTTAACCCACACTGCCTTCTAAACTTACACCGACAAGTTTTTGCGCTTCGACGGCAAATTCCATTGGCAAATTCTGCATTACTTCACGGCAGAAACCATTAACGATTAACGCAACAGCCTCTTCTTCACTTAGACCACGCTGACGGCAATAGAATAACTGCGCATCGGCGATTTTAGATGTTGTCGCCTCGTGCTCCAACACAGCCGTGCTATTCTTGCTATCAATATATGGCACTGTATGTGCGCCGCATTCTTTACCGATCAACAAGCTATCACATTGCGTAAAGTTACGCGCACCTTCTGCGCCCGGAAGGACTTTGACCTGACCACGATAAGTCTGGTTGGATTGGCCTGCGCTAATCCCTTTTGAAATGATGCGGGATTTTGTGTTTTTACCCATATGGATCATTTTTGTGCCTGTGTCAGCTTGCTGCTTATTATTAGTAATCGCAACAGAATAAAACTCACCAACGCTATCATTACCTTTTAAAATGCATGATGGATATTTCCATGTGACGGCTGAGCCTGTTTCAACCTGAGTCCATGAAATTTTAGAACGATCACCCGCGCAAATGCCGCGCTTAGTCACAAAGTTATAAATGCCGCCTTTACCGTCTTCATCACCTGGATACCAGTTTTGCACGGTTGAATATTTAATCTCTGCATCTTCAAGGGCGATTAATTCAACGACTGCGGCATGAAGCTGACGTTCATCGCGCATCGGCGCTGTACAGCCTTCAAGATATGATACATAAGAGCCTTTATCCGCAACAATCAATGTGCGTTCAAACTGACCTGTGTTTAATTCATTGATGCGGAAATAAGTTGAAAGCTCCATTGGGCAGCGTACACCCGGTGGGATATAGACAAAGCTACCATCCGTAAATACGGCGCTGTTTAAACATGCGTGCTTGTTATCATGGAAGGGGACAACTGAACCCATATATTTACGGACCAATTCAGGGTGCTCTTTAACCGCCTCTGAAATGGAACAGAAGATAATCCCC
>JASBUS010000067.1 GCA_030147745.1 Alphaproteobacteria bacterium | reverse complement strand
CAAATGGATAAACGCGTCCATTGCGGCGTATCCAACCCCGAAGAAGACTTGCTCGTCAGCCTTGATATCATTGTCGACTTATTTAAAGAGCCGTCTTATCGCCGCCTCATCGTGATTGAATCTCTGGTCGCCCTGCCCCATGAAAAGCGCCGCCAGACGATGCATGATTATTTCAAGCCGATTGTCATGCACTTCTTTGATCAACTGAAAATCACGCAGAAAGCATCACCTGAGGTATTAGAGGCCATGATTATTGGCCTGATCGGCTTTATGGCAGAAAGCGTGCGCAGCTTTGAATATATTGAAGACGCCGCCGCCGTTGAAAAACATGGTGAAGATATTAAACAGGCAATACGTTATTTCCTGAAGCCTTTTATTGCGCAGTACAGCAATTAAGCCTATAGTCATCTCGTAATTTGTTTCTGTGCAATAGAGATGGCTGAAGATATGCAAATCTTTCGTGATTATAAAAACCTTCCCGCTGAGGTAAAAGGCAGCACCGTCGTGATCGGTAATTTCGATGGCCTTCATAATGGGCACCGTATGTTGATTGAACTGGCGCGCAAGAAATCCAAAGAAGCTGAAAATAAATTACTGATTTTGACGTTTGATCCGCATCCACGCCGCTACTTCATGCCTGATGCGCCGCCATTTTTGATTACACCCAATAAACATCACGAAGAATTATTGGCAACAACCAAGGCCGATTATGCGCTTTACCTAAAATTTGACCAAGAGCTTGCGCATTTAAGCGCTGATGATTTCATGCAGGTTATTTTAAAAGACGCTTTAGGCGCGAAGCAGATTGTCATCGGCGATGATTTTTGTTTCGGCAAAGGCCGTAAGGGCAATTTAGATACATTAAAAGACGCGGGTTTCCACGTTACTGCCTTGGGTAAAATTGTTGACCATGGTGGACGTCGTTATTCATCGAGCCGTATTCGCGATGCCATTAGTGGCGGTGACATGAAAAAAGCACAGCTGATTATGGGCCATCCGTTTGAAATTCGCGGCGCAGTTATTCATGGTGATAAACGCGGACGTGAACTTGGCTATCCCACCGCAAATATCCGTATGGGGGATTATATCCACCCTGCCTATGGCGTTTATGCATGTCAGGTTAAAATCGAAGGGGAAGATGTCTGGCGCGCGGCGGCGACCAATATTGGTATTCGTCCAATGTTTGAAAGCCCAGAGGCCTTGATTGAAGCCTTCATCCTTGATTATAGCGGTGACCTTTACGACAAGGTGCTGCGCGTGCGTCCACTGCGTAAAGTGCGCGATGAAATGAAATTTGAATCTCTTGATGAACTGATCGCGCAAATTGAACAAGATTGTATCAAAGTCCGCGATATCTTGGCGGATAAAGCGTAAATGGACATTTTTCAAAATCTGATTGTGCAAATCATCCCTTTATTATTATTGATCGGGATTGGTTATATCGCTGGCCGCCGCCTTGAGGTGCAGATGCACTCGCTCAGCATGTTGGTGATTTACATCCTTGTGCCGTTTGTGATTGCTATCTCACTTGCGAATATTGAGTTGCGCCCTGAATATGTTGTCATTCCCTTTGCGCTTTATTTTATATGCTCCGCTTTATGCGTCATTGCATTGAAACTCGGCAAATTTGCTCTCGATAAAAATTATCAGCCCCTTATGGCTTTATTGGGCGGGCTATCGAATACGGGTTATTTTGGCATTCCGATTATTACCGCCCTGCTTGGCCCCGCGGCGATTGGCGTTTATATGCTGTTCAACATGGGGTTAGCTGTGACCGAGGTCACCACCGCTTATTATTTAGCCAACCGCGCGCATTTAAGTATTAAAGACAGCCTGAAACGCGTCTTGCGCCTACCGCCTTTATATGGCGTGGCTGCGGGGGTGACGCTTAACCTGCTTAATGTCGAAATATCGGATGTTGTTTATAAATATTGGACACATGCGACAGGCGCTTATGTGATTATCGGCATGATGTTGATTGGCGTTGGCCTCTCTAAGCTTGATGGCTTAAAGCTGAATTGGCGTTTCACTGGCCTCTGTTTCGCGCATAAATATATCATCTGGCCGGCCTGTTTTATTGGGCTTATCGCGCTTGATCATCTTTATCTCCATTGGCTTGATTTTAACACGCATTTAATGCTGCTGTTAATTGGTGTTTGCCCGCTTCCGGCCAATGCCGTTGCCTATGCGACGCAGCTAAAACTGCCTGCTGAGGAAGTTGCCGCGACGATTTTGCTCTCGACGATATTTGCGCTGCTTTATGTCCCTGCGGCAATTAGCCTCTATTATTTTATGATTTCGCAATAAAAAACTTTTGACATAAACGCAGGCTTATGCTTTAACACCCCTATTACATAATTCATGGCTAATAGGGGTTATTATGGATTTCAATTTTTGGAATACGCAGAGCGATATCGAATTAAAAACAACACAGCTTAGCGTTAACAGCACGTCATTTAATCTGCCGCGCAACATCTCAATCATCGAAGAAGGCATTATTGCCGCAGGTCAAAATAACAGTGACCTATTGCTGACAGATGAAATGAACATGGTCGGTTACGATTCAGGTGATGATTTCCAATATAGCGATAATGAAACCATCTATGATCGCCTTGTATATTTAGCTCAGCGCGCGCAGGCCGCTAACCCAAATATGTTGGTCACTGTTGGTCACCCATGGCGCTTAAACCTTGATAGCCTTGGCCTAGACCTTAAAGATCTTGCGCAGCTCGTCACAGATCCACAGCAGCTGTATAAAGACCCAATCGTTAACCGTCACGGTTTGCCATTCAATGTCATGTCCGTGCTTGGTCAAGGGCGCGTTTTGGCGATGAGCGCGAAAACACATTTATTTAGCGATGAACGCGGCCACGAAAAACGTTACTTCCCTGAATGGGCGACCAGTTCACCAGTCATCAAAGCGATGGCGGGTACATTCGGTACAGTCAATATCTCCCTAACGGGCGATGGTCAAAATATCGTTCCATTTGGTCAGCCGATTATTCACGTTAAAGACCCACGCAGCGATGCACGCTTTAACTTAGCGCAATCAATTTGTGAAATGAAATGGGTTGCTTCACAATAT
This sequence comes from Alphaproteobacteria bacterium, assembly GCA_030147745.1. Taxonomy (GTDB): domain Bacteria; phylum Pseudomonadota; class Alphaproteobacteria; order Micavibrionales; family Micavibrionaceae; genus UBA2705. The sequence goes on along the minus strand of JASBUS010000067.1, from coordinate 14,316 downwards.
GACAGCCAATTTGATGACGATTCACATTACGGCATCTTTAACCCAATTCCAGCTTATGCAAAACAGCTTGGCAGCAAAGACGGCCTTGTGATGGCTGTCGCTAATGCGAGCCCATACACACGTGAGAAAATCTTAAAACACGCGCATTTGGCGAAATTGGCCTCTGAATTTGCAGGCATCGTTTATGATACAGATGGTCTTGGCACAAGTGGTTCAACATTTGCGCAAGGTGGTCACCGCCTTGTGGCAAAAGATGGTCGCCTCCTCCACAGCGGTTCACGTTTTGACTTTACCGATGGTGCACGCTCAACATCAATCAGCAAGATTAAATCTGCGCCAATCAAAACAGAAGCGAAAGCACATGTTGTAATTGAACGCAGCCTAACCCAACATTTCAACGCCCTAGGTCAGGACGATATGAGCTTTGTTTCATTCGAACCTGCACAGCAAAAAAGCGATTGGGATAAAGTGAATGTTAAAGGCCGCTTTGATGAAGAAGAAATCCGCATGTTTGCGCTTTGGACATATGATTATGCGCGCAAAACAAAACAGCATGGCTTTGTACAGGCTTTGAGCGGCGGTAAGGATTCAGCCTTTAACATGATTATTGCCGTGCTTGGCATGCGCCTCGCCCTTCAGCAAAAGGGCCTAACAGGCGTATTAGACGATTTTGCGCATTTGCCGTATAAGGACGAAATCGCAGCCCTTGCCGAAAGCGAAGGCGATGAAAAAGCCACAGCAGAATTGTTCAAGCGTTTCTATACTGGCGTGACTTTGCCAACTACGAATTCGAGCAAGAAGACACAGAAAAACGCAAAAGAGCTCGCTGAAGGTCTTGCCATTAGTTTCTACTCGCATAATGTTCAAGGTTTGGTTGATTATTACGCGATGCTTTATGCCGTCAAAGACGTTACAAAGCTAAACGGTAAACAGCAACATTTGCTGCAAAAAGAAATCTCTTCTTATTTGAACCAAAGCAAAGACAGCGTCAGCGAAGAAAAACTCGCCAAGCAAGCTGAAGCGATTAAGAAGAAATATCCAGTCGTTGAAAAATTGCTTACAGCCGCAAAAGATGAAGACATCGTCACCTATGAAAATATTCAAGCGCGTGCACGTCAGGTCTTTATCATGATGTATGCCAATGCTGAATTTAAAATGGCGCTCGCGAACCCGAATTTGGATGAAGCGTTAAATTCATATGCTACATTTGGCGGTGACCTCCATGCAGGTACAATCAACATTAATGGCGGCGAGTATAAGCTTGATGAAGTCGCCTTGCTTAATTACCTGAAAGATCATGGCCTAAGCGGCATTGCTGCGCCGATGGCCTTCCTTGCAGGTACAATGGATGAAGTGGCGACAGCTGAACTTCAACCACGCAGCAAAAAAGGTGAATTGCTACAAACCGATGAAGGCGCGATGGAAGCAAGCTCTGCCCAAATCAAAGCCTTTGACCGTTGGATGCACAAAGAACAAATCAGCACACAAGGTGGCGTGCGTCGCCGTAATGTTGAGGAAGTCTTTATGGAAGCGCTTGAAAGCCCGCTTTTTGAAGGTTACAGCCTCAACCAACTTTACAGCACAACACGCATGCGCTACGCCAAATGGAATGGCGGCCCTGCGCAGCCAAAAGTGCATGCAAGCCCAGTTGCCCCAACAACAGGCAATAACGTTGATAAACAACGTTCAATGCATACACCAAATATCAGCGCAGCAAATCGTGATGAGCTGACCTTGCTCGGCGTGAAGTTGATGTTCAAAAAAGCGAAAACTGAAAACGTCTTCTGGGCGAATGATGCGCAGCTTTTTGCTGAAATGGAATATAACGCGCTCTATAACGAAAAATTCGTCAATGCCTTTGAAGATGGTATTAAGCGCAGCACAGGCCTAACTTATAACGTTGATGCCCTTTATGAAGCGCTTAAAGTCAACGGTCCGCATCAATATTTTGCGGATTGCATTAAAGTAAAACCGAAAAACGGCCAAAGCATTGATCAAAGCCTTAGCCGCCTACCGGGCGTTAGATTGTAATCTGATTTAATTTCTATGGGCGCGGCGTAAAATTAAGCGCCGCCCCGTTTATACAATAGCGCAGGCCTGTCGGCTGCGGCCCATCATTAAAGACATGCCCTAAATGACCACCGCAGCGTGCGCAGTGCACTTCCGTGCGTGGGTAGCCCAATTTATAATCCGTTGATGTCCCGACCGCGCTTTGGCTAGCGGGCTGATAGAATGATGGCCATCCTGTGCCTGATTCATATTTTGTTTCACTTAAAAATACTTCATGCCCACAGGCGGCGCAAACAAACATGCCGTGGCGTTTTTCTTTTAACAGTGATGAACTATGCGGACGTTCCGTGCCATGCCCACGCAAAATATTATATTGCTGCGCCGTTAAATCCGTGCGCCACTCCGCATCGGTTTTTTGCACTTCATAAGCTTGCGGCGCGCCGCTTTCCGCCATAGCGATTGTCACGAGGCCAAAACATAAACACAAAGCTGCAAATAATGCTGTAATAATCCGTGGCATAATAATCGCCCTCCTTAAATAAAATATCTGCATTCATATTCGTAGGCACGCATAAAAAAGTTACAATAAAGGCCAGTTAAAACTTGATATTCCCCCGCAGCACTGGCATAAAAGTCATATGCGTATTGCCTTGCAGCACATTGCGATTATTCGAATTAGCAACCCGGCTTCCATCTGAGTGAAGACCGGGTAAAATACCTTGAACAAAAATTCGATTACAACCTCATAAACATAGTCAAGAGATTCAACATGAGTACAGAGCAAACGGCGAATAATGCCGAGTTTTATAAAGAAACTGTTTTCCTGCCTAAAACTGATTTCCCAATGCGTGCAGGTTTGGCACAAAAAGAGCCTGACATTCTTAAAAAATGGACGGATGCTGATATTTACGGCAAGTTACGCGCAACATCTAAAGATAAAGAAAAATTCATTTTGCATGATGGCCCTCCATATGCGAACGGTCATCTACATATGGGGCACGCGTTGAACAAAGTCCTTAAAGACGTTGTCGTGCGTAGCTGGCAAATGATGGGCTATGATGCGCCATATGTCCCTGGTTGGGATTGTCACGGTCTGCCGATTGAGTGGAAAGTCGAAGAACAATATCGTGATGCGGGTAAAAACAAAGATGATATTGACCCGATCCTTTTCCGTGATGAATGCCGCAAATTCGCCCGCAAATGGGTGGACATCCAAAGTGCTGAATTCCAACGTCTTGGAGTCAGTGGTGATTGGGATAATCCATATTTAACAATGCTTGAAGGCGCTGAAGCCCGCATCGTTAATGAAATTCATAAATTCCTATTAAACGGCAACCTTTATAAAGGCGCGAAGCCTGTGATGTGGTCGGTTGTTGAGAAGACCGCTTTGGCTGAAGCTGAAGTTGAATATAAGGAACATAAATCCATCACCATTTGGGTACGCTTCCCTGTTGTCACCACTAATCATAAGTCACTTGAAGGCGCAGATGTCGTCATTTGGACAACGACACCATGGACTATTCCATCTAACCGTGCGGTTTGTTTCAACGACAATGTTGAATATGGCCTATACGAAGTGAAAGCCGTTAAGGCCGATAGCCGCGCCGCTGTTGGTGACCGCATTGTTCTTGCTGCGACATTGGCTGATGATGTTAAGGCACAGGCCGGCATCGAAGAATGGGATGCCGTTGAACATTTTAAAGGTGAAGTCCTGAGCGGTACAATCTGTGCCCACCCATTACGTGGTCAGGGTTATGAATTTGACGTACCACTGCTTGCGGGTGATCACGTCACAGATGATGCTGGTACAGGTTTTGTTCATACCGCGCCGAGCCACGGTGCAGACGACTTTGAAGTCGGTTTGAAACATGGTTTAGAGATCACAGACAACGTCACAGATGACGGTTTATTCCGTGCGCATGTGCCTGTCTTCGCAGGTTTGACCATCTATGACCAAAAAGGTCAAATGGGCGATGGTAACTTCGCGGTTGTGAAGGTCTTGAATGAAAGCGGTAAGCTTTTATCCAAAGGGTCAATCCGCCACGAATACCCACATAGCTGGCGTTCAAAAGCGCCTGTGATTTTCCGCACCACACCGCAGTGGTTTATTGCGATGGATGGCGAAGGTAAAATCCGTGAAAAAGCCTTGGCGGCGATTAAAGACACAAAATGGCTGCCAAAAGCAGGTGAGAACCGCATCACCGCGATGATCGAGCAACGCCCAGATTGGTGTATTTCACGCCAGCGCGCATGGGGCGTTCCAATCGCGATTTTCTTGTCAAAAGCCACTGGCGAACCATTACGTGATGAAGCAGTTTGTCAGCGTATTTACGATGCCTTCGCTGCACGCGGCGCAGATGCATGGTATACGGATGATCCACAAAGCTTCCTTGGTGACCAATATAAAGCTGAAGATTATGATCAAGTCTTTGACATCGTCGATGTTTGGTTTGAATCAGGCTCAACCCACGCCTTCGTTTTGGAAGACCGTGAAGAGCTTCGCAGCCCTGCTGATTTATATCTTGAAGGCTCTGACCAACACCGCGGTTGGTTCCATTCATCATTGCTGGAATCTGTCGGAACACGTGGCCGCGCACCGTATAAAACCGTGCTTACGCATGGTTTCGTGCTTGATGAAAAAGGCTATAAAATGTCTAAGTCACTTGGCAATATCGTTGCGCCAGAAGACATCATCAAAGAATATGGCGCAGATATCCTCCGTCTATGGGCGCTAACATCTGATTACGCTGAAGACGTGCGTATCGGTAATGATGCGATTAAATCAACAACCGATATTTACCGCCGTATCCGTAACACCTTCCGCTTCCTTTTGGGCGCATTGGACGGCTTTGAAGATGATGAGCGCGTTGACCTCAGCGACACATCAAAATTGCCAGAGCTTGAGCAATGGGTGCTGCATAACCTCTATAAAATGGATCAAGAGATCCGCAGCCATATCGAAAGCTATGACTTCGGCAAACTTGCACATAAGCTGCATAATTTCTGTTCAGGTGAATTGTCTGCATTCTATTTTGACATCCGTAAAGATCGCCTCTATTGCGACCGTCCAGATCAATTTGAACGCCGCGCATGCCGCACCGTTTTGGCCGAAGTCTTTGAATGTTTAACAAGCTGGCTTGCGCCAATGCTTTGCTTCACATGTGAAGAAGTTTGGGCGCATCGTCCATCTGGTATGTTTAAGGCGGATGAGAGCGTGCATCTACGCAGCTTCAAATCATTACCTGACGCTTGGCAGAATGATGAATTGGCTGATAAATGGAGCAAGATCCGCGCAATCCGCCGCGTTGTCCTTGGTGCACTTGAGCCCAAACGTGCAGATAAGACGATTGGTTCATCACTCGAAGCAAACCCGCATATCTATTTGGATGCGGCGCTTGCAGCAAGCGTGAAAAACACCGACCTTGCCGAAGTGTGTATTACATCGCAAATTCAGCTACATGAAGGTCAAGACGCACCAGCGGACGCCTTTAAACTGAATGATGTTGCCGGCGTGAGCGTTGTCTTCGCCGCTGCTGAAGGTCAGAAATGTCAGCGCTGCTGGAAGATATTACCAGATGTTGGGAGCGATAAAGACTATCCAGATCTTTCCGCCCGCGATGCCGACGCCGTTAGATGGTATGTCGCACAAAAGCAAAAGGCTGCATAAGCATAAAAACATAAATTTAAGAACAAAGCCGCAAGATCATTCCTGCGGCTTTCTTTTTTAGACAAAATTTAATAGACGAGATGCTTGTGAGGGTCTGTGTAATAGGAAAGCCCCTCTTTCGGCACAGCGAAATAACCAACAAAGCTATCATAGCCGCGTAAGATTGCGCCTTCAGGGTTCGTGATTTTGAAGCCATAATCATCTTCATCAGAAATTGGGCCGCCATGACCGTCTTGGTGGCTCCAAGTGCCATCCTGATGGCGCGTCATAAAATGGCTGTCATCATGGCTTTGTACGAAAGCTGCAATTAAACGATGATCTGCAAAATTATTCAGTTCTGCCTTCTCAACGGAAATTAGACCATCTCCCTCGGTGAGCAGCTGACGTATACGTTCAACTGTCATATCTTGTTTAGACAAACTGCGCGGCGATGTTTGGGGGTTATGACTTAACCGCCCTGGAAAACCTTTACCGTGGTCAGTTAAGCCTAAGGCATAACTATAGCAATTGGTTCTCAGGCGCAGCTTATAGTCATCCACATATGGCGCTGATGCCGCTTTGAAGTCCTGCGCTGCTGTTACTTTCTTATGTTGTAAAACTGTCATGACTGCTTACTAATCAAAATTTATGGCTTAGAACGCCCCCAATTGAACATTATTACGCGCGGCATAATTATCTCTATATGCAGCTATTTTTCCTTCAACTCTACGGCCAACTGAATTCTCATCATCTGCGGTGCCAACAGACAGACCTATGCCACCTATCATCGTTCCGAAGCCGCCAAAGACAAGTGCCCCCCCTTGCAGAGATTGTGCAACGCTTTCAACATGAAAACCGCCCCCCTGATATGTAGCAAGGCCAAGAGCCGCGCCTATCGGCAACGCAACAGCTGCCGCCTTTGAAAACTCAACGCCCATATCTACAGCCGTCCCTATAAAGCGACCAGATACATCTAGAGTTTTTACAACAGCCTTGTCCCAAAGCTGCTCTACCCCTTCAGCAAAAGCGTTAAACTTATCTGCCATTGTGTCTGTCGCGTTCATATTACTCTTCCTCATTTATCTGCTCTGTCTTCCTATCTTGTATAAAATTATACATAACATTGCATAACTTTGCAAAACAGCACATAAAAACATTTTTTTACAGTATGTTACGAGAAAAACGCGGTGTAATGAACACTATAATAAAGGGCTTTGTTTATTGGCTTTATAATAAATGCCCGTTTCCGGCAATTTAAAATATCCGACAAATTCATCATAGAATCCCATATTCGCATTACGGGGGTCAGTAATGATTTTGTCATCACAATCCAGATTGGTTATAGGCTGCCCCGCACCGTCTTGGTAACTCCATGTCCCGTCTTTGTGATATTTTAAAACATGGCCATTAAAATATTCTTTGATAACCACGGCAATGACTTGTGTTTGAACGCGCGCCAAATCTGCATGATCAATTTCAATTAACCCGTCGTCCGTAAGCAGCTTACGCATATAATCAGCCCGCGCCATATAATTATATAGCCGCCCTTCTGGCTTCGTTAAATGCCCTGGCACAGCAATGCCTGCCTCTGGTATGCCTAATGCGTAGCTGTAACAATTGGTTGACTTATATAAGTTTGGATTTTGAATATAAGGCTCAACCGCCGCCGCAAAGTCACGGGCGCAATCTACGTTCACATGAATGGGCTTTTGCTTCATTACCATGGCTTATAGCGTTCACTCTTTGGTAAATAGAATTTTATGCCTTCTTCAGGCAGCGCGAAGAAGCCGACAAATTCTTTGAATTTTTCATGATCCGCACATAAAATGTCATCTATACGATCATGATTGTTGTCAAAAATTGACAATGTCCCTTGATACCCTTTTTGATGGCTCCATGTGCCGTCTTGGTGATAACGGTAGAAATGGAAGTCCTCATGGGGCGCTATAAAGGCGGCAATTATATTGACGGGACTATCCTTTTTCACACCTGCTTCTGTTATCGGCATAAGGCCATCTTTAACAAGCTGATCAAAAATAAACTTGCTTGTTATTTTCTTTGCATATTTTTCAGTCGATTTAACTAAATGCGGCGCCGTTAAATAACCGGGCACAGCATGATGATGCTCAGGTATACCCAAAGCATAGCTGTAACAATTTGTACGGCTTCTCAATTTAAGGTCAAATTGATAAGGCTGACTTGCCTCATTAAAATCTCTAGCCAGTGCGATTTTCTTTTGAATAATCGCCTGTGCTCCATTTGTCTTTTTCCCTGACATATTATTATTCCTCCACTGAAGCAGACTTTTTTACCATAACTTTTAAAGGCTTGTCAAAATATTTAGTCCCTCTAAGCCCCTATAAGGATTGTCATTCAGCTTTTGGCGGCTTATATATAAAAGCAGATTTAGCGTAATAAAGGATGCCCCGATGTCAGATCATACCCCATATATGTTGCCACACCGCCCACGCCGTAACCGCGTTGATGCATGGACACGTAACCTTGTGCGCGAAAATACGCTGAGCGTGCATGATTTGATTTGGCCGCTTTTTGTAATTGAAGGGACAAATGCCGAAGAAGCCATCCCATCTATGCCGGGTGTATCACGCGGGACAATTGATAAAACGATTGAGAAAGCCAAACAGGCCAGCGACCTTGGCATCCCTGCTCTTGCGCTGTTCCCTGTGCTTGATAAAAGCCTGAAAACCCCTGATGGCCGCGAAGCCGCAAACCCAGATAATTTAATCTGCCGTGCGATTGCTGAAATTAAAGCGGCTGTGCCTGATATTGGCTTAATCGCCGATGTTGCCCTTGACCCTTTCACGAGCCACGGTCATGACGGCCTTGTTGATGATCAGGGCTATATTCTTAATGACGAAACTGTCGAGATCCTTTGTCAGCAAGCCCTTGTACAGGCGCAAGCTGGCGTTGATATCATTGCGCCATCGGACATGATGGATGGGCGCGTTGCGGCGATCCGCGATGTGCTTGATGACCATAACCTGATACGCACACGCATCATGGCTTATTCCGCTAAATACGCATCGGCCTTTTACGGTCCATTTCGTGATGCGGTACAAAGCGGCGGCCTTCTTAAAGGTGATAAAAAGACTTATCAAATGGATCCCGCCAATAGCGATGAAGCCTTGCGTGAAGTCGCGCTTGATATTCAAGAAGGCGCAGATATGGTGATGGTCAAGCCGGGCTTACCTTATCTAGATATCATCCGCCGCGTGAAAGATGAATTTAGCGTGCCGACCTTTGCTTATCATGTTAGCGGTGAATATGCGATGGCGAAAGCCGCCGCCGCGAATGGCTGGCTTGATGGCGATGCGATTATCATGGAGATGCTGCTCAGCTTCAAACGCGCAGGCGCAGATGGCATTCTGACCTATGCTGCCCTCGATGTCGCAAAACAGCTGCGCGCTTAACGGTAGATTTTTACCACATCACTAAATGGATTATAGCGCACAAGACGGTGGTTGTTGGTGTCAACGATCAGTAAGCTACCATCTTGCTGCACGACTATATCATTCGGTTCATGATACCGCAGACCTGTACCCTCCGCAGAGAGATCCTCCATTTCACTCGGCTTCCCCGAAATTGTCTGTAAATAGCCGCTTTCAATATCATAGAGACGGATAATCTGGTTATAGCTGTCCGCGATAAATAGGCGGTTATTTTGCACATCTGCAGCAAGGCCAAGCGGATGCTGCATGCGAGCCGTGTCTTTCGTGCCATCAATCGCGCCGAAGTCAAACAAGCCTTTGCCAATCAAAGTGGTAACTTGACCGTTTTTATCCATACGGCGCAGCGAACTAGTTTCAGAATCGAGGAAATAAAGGACATCCCCCATAGCGGCGAGCGCAGAAGGCTGCGATAAGCTATTTTGCGGATAGAGGCCATCATCAATAAATTCACGTCCATTGCCCGCAATCGCACGGAGGCTTGAATCTTCTGTATCCAAAGCCAAAAGCTGATGCGTCCCTGCATTGGCGATGGCTAAACCGCCTAGCCAAAATGTTATATCCCATGGTGAAGCGAGATTGGATATGCGTGCATCTTGGCGTTGCCCATTAAATATAGCGCCGCGCTTACCCTGCCCTGCAATGGTTTCAATTGCGCCGTCCTTTAACGTGATCCGCTTGATTTGGTGATGGCCTGTATCGGCGACATATAGCACATCATTCCCTGCATCATAAGCAAGGCCTTGCGGCGCGTTGAACCCTGCATATTCAGCGGTGATATTAAACTGATCATCTAGAATAACGACGCGGTCATGCCCTGAATCGCTCAAAGCATAATCCCCTGCCCCGAGCGGGATAAGTTTAGACGGATAATAAAAGCGCGATTGTGGTTTATCGTGATAAGCGGGTTTTACGGCAAGCGGCAGCTTATTAAAGGCTTTATCTTTATAGCTTGCTAAGGCCGCTTCTACGTTTTTCTTCACAAGGTCATAGGGCGCTTCACCAAAATAACGCCACGCAATTTCACCATCTGGATTAAGCAGCACAAGGCTTGGCCAGCCTTTAATATCAAAATGCTTCCAAATGGTGTAGTCATCATCATTAAAAACGGGATAATTAATACCGTAACGGGCAATGGCGCGGGCGATTGGCAAGGCACTGCGTTCATTTGAAAATTTACCACTATGAACTCCAATGACGGTTATATCGGCGGCAAAATCTTGCTGAATTTGTTTGACCATTGGTAAAGCCTGAATACAATTTATGCAGCAATAAGTCCAAAAATCGAGCAGATAAAAACGCCCTTTGAGCATATCTGGCGTGGGCGCTGTTTCAAAATTCACCCATTGCTCAGACTTCGCGCCGACATATTCATCAAGCCATGCCGCGCGCACAGGCGTAGCGATAAGCCCCAAAGATAATATTAAACACAAAGCTAAAGTCGTTTTTTTCCGCAGCATAAATCCCTCCGTCTATACGGCTTTATTCGGATAACCTTGGCGGATCGTTACATAAACATGTTTAAGGAAAGTCTTTGAGTTGTTCGAGACTTGTTATCTCCGTCAGGCTATCGACGGCGCGCGCTTTCTCACGCGGCTGACAGAATATATTCTTGCTTAGATAATTGCCGATGGTGTTTTCTTTAATCCCGCGTATATTGTCAGGATTAAAGAGGCGCGGCCAATGTGCCCAGATGCGATAATCCATATCAAAAATATATTGCACTAAATCACGCTCTTTATCTTTGCGGTCATTTTCTAAATAGATTAATGGGCGGTTACGCATGATAATTTCCTGCGCGCCTTTCAAGGCCTGGAGCTCCATGCCCTCAATATCAATTTTGATCAAATTAACACGGTTACCGCTACAAATTTCGTCTAAGGTATGAATGAATATTTTTTGTGGCGCGGCCTCATCCACGAGTAAGTCTAAAGATATGCCGCCATAATTATTACGGCGCGCCATATTCAAATTATTGACATGGCAGGCCCCCGGCGCATCACTTACCGCGACCTGATAGGCAAAAACATTTTGAATATCATTCAGCGCCATATTAGCACAAAGATTTTGAAAGACGGCATTTTGCATTTCAAAGGCCCAGACCGCTCCTTGCGGACCAACTGCTTTGGCAAAAGCCAGTGTATGAACGCCAATATTTGCACCGACATCCAAGATATTATCGCCTGGTTGAATAAGCTGCTTAAGAAAATTCCATTCCTTAATCATCGATTCACCATATTGCTTAAGCACCGAACCGATATAAACATCCTGCGGATTTACCAGCATGCGTCCATGCACTGTATCAACTAATTCGTAAAGCATCTTATCCTCAAACCTCGCAGCGACTCTTATCTCACTTCGCTTAAGTTTATCACGAAGCGCTATATTCAAAATAAAAAAAAACGCGCGAAATAAATCCGCGCGTTTTTAAAATTCTAATGTTAGGCAGCTTAGCTTGCTGCTGCTTGTGGTTCTGAACCGCTATCGTCGCTATCAGACGCATCATTCGCAGCTGACTCGCCTTGTTCAAGCGCTGCAGCTTGTTGCTGCGCAGCGATTGCAACCAAGTCACGTGAATGTGCAACGCGGCTAATGTCGTTAACATATGCGCCTGTACCCGCAGGGATAAGACGACCAACGATAACGTTCTCTTTAAGGCCACGAAGTGAGTCCACTTTACCTTGCGTTGCCGCTTCAGTAAGAACACGTGTTGTTTCTTGGAACGATGCCGCAGAAATAAACGAGCGTGTTTGTAGAGACGCTTTCGTAATACCTTGAAGAACTGGCTTACCTTCAGCAGGCAATTTACCATCTTCAATGAACTTCTGGTTAACAGCTTCGAACTCTTCACGGTCAACATGCTCACCAACAAGGAATGTTGTGTCGCCTGGTGCCAAGATTTCAACTTTCTGCAACATCTGGCGAACGATCACTTCGATGTGCTTATCGTTGATTTTCACACCTTGTAGGCGGTAAACGTCTTGAATTTCGTTCACAAGGTAAGCCGCAAGTGCTTCAACACCAAGAACGTCAAGAATATCGTGCGGTACAAGTGCACCATCCAATAGTGGGTCACCAACGCGTACGAAGTCACCTTCGTGTACAGCCAAGTGACGGCCTTTTGGAATAAGATATTCGCGAGATTCTTGCTCTTTATCAAGTGGGTTAACAACGATACGGCGCTTAGACTTATAGTCTTTACCGAATTCGACTGTACCTTCGATTTCAGAGATAACCGCGAAGTCTTTCGGACGACGTGCTTCGAACAATTCAGCAACACGTGGTAGACCACCTGTAATGTCGCGTGTTTTTGACGTTTCGCGTGGAATACGTGCAACAATGTCACCCGCTTTAACTTCCGCGCCGTTTTCAACGTTCAAAATGGCATCTGTCGACATGTAGTAGTTTGCCGGAAGACCATTTGGTAGTTCAATAACTTCACCTTTTGGACCAACCAAAGAGATACGCGGTTTCAAATCGCCACCCTTAGGCTGTGAGCGCCAGTCGATAACTTTCTTAGATGAAATACCTGTAGCTTCATCTGTATCATCGATAACAGACACACCTTCAACAAGGTCGAAATATGTCGCGATACCGTCTTTTTCAGTGATAATTGGCACTGTGAACGGGTCCCACTCAGCGATTTTATCGCCCGGTTTGATCGCTGCGCCATTTTTCACAAGACAGCGTGCACCATATGGTACGCGGTGAACAACTTTTTCTTTGCCTGTTTTATCAAGCAACGCCACTTCCATGTTACGACCCATAACGATGTTAATACCGTCAGAGTTTGTCACCATGTTTTCATGACGAATTTCGATTGTGGCTTCCATAGTTGCTTCGTAAGAAGATTTCTCCGCGCCTTTCTGCGCCGCACCACCAATGTGGAATGTACGCATTGTAAGCTGTGTACCAGGTTCACCGATAGACTGTGCAGCCATAACACCAACCGCTTCGCCCATGTTCACTTCAGTACCACGTGCAAGGTCACGGCCGTAACATGTTGAACATACGCCATCGCGTGTTTCACATGTCAAAGCAGAGCGTACCAAGATTTCGTCGATACCTGCAGTTTCGATTTCTTCTGACTTCACTTCGTCGATGATCACGCCAGCTTCGATGATTAGCTCACCGTTAAGTGGGTGAAGAACATCGTGAACAGCTGTACGACCAAGGATACGTTCAGCAAGAGATACAACAACATCCGCGCCGTTCATAACTGCGCGCATTGAGATACCTTCTTGTGTACCACAGTCTTTTTCAACGATTACGGCATCTTGTGCAACGTCAACCAAACGACGTGTCAAGTAACCAGAGTTCGCTGTTTTCAACGCTGTATCTGCAAGACCTTTACGTGCACCGTGTGTCGAGTTGAAATACTCAAGAACGGTTAGGCCTTCTTTAAAGTTAGAGATAATCGGGTTTTCAATGATCTCACCTGATGGTTTCGCCATCAAACCACGCATACCAGCAAGCTGACGGATCTGTGCTGCAGAACCACGCGCACCTGAGTGTGCCATCATGTAAACTGAGTTCAAGTTACCGCTTGAAAGGTCAGAAATTTCTTTCATCATCGCATCAGCAACTTCATCTGTACAACGTGACCAAATATCAACGACCTTGTTGTATTTCTCACCTTTCGTGATCAAACCATCAAGATATTGTTGTTCATATTCAGTAACTTTTTGCTTCGCATCGTCAACCAAGGCTTGTTTAGCCACAGGAATAACCATGTCGTCTTTACCGAATGAGATACCTGATGTACATGCGTGCTTAAAGCCGAGTTTCATCAAGCGGTCACAGAAGATAACAGTCTCTTTTTGACCACAGTGACGATACACAAGGTCAATAAGGTTTGTTAGTTCTTTTTTGGTCAATGTCTGGTTCACGTTATCAAATGGTACATTGATGTTACGTGGAAGAAGTTCAGACACGATCAAACGACCAGGTGTTGATTCAACGATGCGGTAAACGCGTTTACCTTCTTCGTCGATATCTTCATAACGACATTTTACTTTTGCGTGCATAGACACAACGCCCGCGTTTAATGCGTGGTTGATTTCACCAACGCCGCGGAAGATCATGCCTTCACCTTTTTGGTCATCAAGACCAAGTGTCAACCAGTATAGACCCAAGACGATATCCTGAGATGGTACGATAATCGGCTTACCGTTCGCTGGTGAAAGGATGTTG
>JASBUS010000027.1 GCA_030147745.1 Alphaproteobacteria bacterium | reverse complement strand
CTAAGTCGCGAGTTAAGCCTATTAACTATACTAGGGACTTGGCTTTAAGATTGGTTGATGAATATCAGCGTGCTTGTTTACGTCGTTCTAAAGAGAGTTCTGTAAGCGCTGTTATTAAGCTAGAATCTCGCCCCATTAATCTCAAATAAATATTTACATAATGTTAAGTTTGTGTTAACCTTCATCAGATTTTTCTTAAGGGTGAACTATGCTTGCGGTAGAAAAGCGCAAAAAACCATTAATTATGGCTTGGATAGGTAAGGACGAGCCATTACGTGGGGACAGCCAAATGGCTGTAGGCTTAGGGCGTCTTTGTGCGGAAATGACGGACGGGCAATATGTCTATGTAGACAAGAAAATGCTTGATAACAACTTTCCTAAAGCACGTGATTATTTAGAACAGCAGCAATTGTTGATTAAGAAAATGGGGACGCCAGATATATTGATTGGCGCATGCGAAGCGTCATCGGTTTATTATGACGTCTGTGATAAACAGCCAATTGTAACGATGGCGCATATTGGTGAAACTGTATCCCATCGTTATGGTGGTAATGGCCTTGTACCACATAATTTGAATGATGAATTATTGGCTACTGAAAAAGCGAAGTTCAAGGCGCATTATCCGAATATTAAAGGGCCTTTGGTTGCCGTAATGGTGGCGGGGCAGCATACGTTAGATTCCCAGTTAATTCGCGATTTGCAGGCGATGGCTAAAAATTATGACGAGATTACATTCTTTTTCTGCCCAAATCGTCGATCAAAAGCGCTAACGCCTTTATTGGTGCGTCAAATGCGTTACGGTTTGTCATCTGTTTTTCAAGAAAATACATTTAAAGATTACGTACAGAATTTATTTAGCCGAAATAAACCGAATGTGCTGACCGTGAATTATAACGCGGCAGTGAGGGGCTATAATCCTTATGTTGGTTTGCTGGCAAATGCGGATCATATTGTTGTTAGTGGCCATTCATATTCAATGGTCAGTGATGCGCTATATATGGAGAAAACGGTCCATATCAATTGGAATGACGACAAATTCGCCGCTTTGGTCGAGCGCGGGCATTTAAGGCTAACGCATGATTTTAATAAATTGGATCAATTCCCAACCAAGGCTATGCCGCGCGTAGATGTGACACGCAAAGTGGCTGAGCTTATGGTTGAGAAATATAACTTAGGAACGCCAGTGGCCTTGTAAACCGCTGTTGAGAGTAAAGATAATGAGCAATAAAGATAAACCACTTATTATGGCATGGATCGGGCAAGATGACCCGCTGCGCGGTGATAGCCAGATGGCTGTAGGCTTGGCAAAGATTTGTGCGGAAATGACGGGTGGGCGCTATGTTTATGTCGATCAGAAGATGCTTGAAGCGCATTTCCCTAAAGCAAAACATTATGGCGCGCGTGAATTAATGGCCTTAAAAGATTTTGGTGCGCCTGATATTCTGATCGGGGTTCAGGGCATTCGTGCTTATGACATGATGGATGAGAAGCCAATTGTTAGTGTGCATCATATTGGGGAGAGCTTATCCCGTAAATTCTGTCAGCATAATATGGTGCCGCATAATTTGAATGATCAAATTTTGGCTGAAGAAGGCGCGAAGTTTAAGAAAATCTATCCCGATATAAAAGGTCAGTTGGTTGCGGTAATGCTCGCCAGTCCAGTAAATGCAGGGCCGTTAGCAAAGCGCTTTGTTCAGCTAGCAGAACATTATGATGATATTACCTTTTTCATTTGTCCCGGACGCCGCGCCCTCGGGTCAGAACGTGAATTAGAAAAAGCGTTTTGGGATACGGTCGTTAAAAATGAATTTGCACCACATATGGATGTGCGCTGCGTCGATTATGAAGCAATTGAGCGCGGCAATAACCCTTATTTAGGGCTGCTTGCCAATGCGGATCATGTTGTGATTGCGGGCAGTTCATATTCAATGGTTAGTGATGCTTTATATATGCAGAAAACTGCTTATCTTGCGGGCACGTCGATGATTTTCTCTCAGCTAGAAGATATGGGGCATATCGCTTATATCGATAAACTTGATTTAACGCAGCCATTCCCAACTAAAGCGATGCCGCGCCTTGATGCAACGCGTGAGGTGGCGGAAATTATTGTTGAACATTATCACCGCGGTATAGCTGTCACGCTTTAAGATTTAAAGGTTTTAAAGGCGTCTAATAAATCAGCATCAAATGCACCTGCATATTTTTTATCATCACCAAGTGCCATCATACGCTCTATGGCTTCAATCGGTGTGCGTTTGGCAGGTTGATGCGGGCGGTGGATGCGGTCACCGTCATAGGCGTCAACAATACAGGCCATACGCATAGTTTTGCCAAGGTCATCAGCTGATTTTTTGGCGTAGCCCTGACCATCAAGACGTTCATGGTGATAAAGCATTAATGCAGGAATGACGATCTTAATATGCGGGTGATTTAAAAATGCGTCTGACACGTCATAACGCGCATAAGCGTCTTCTAAATAATCTAGGCCACGTAGAGTATGTTTGCGTTTCTCAGCGCGCTCTTCGTCCGTGGGGCGGTGTGGCAATGACCAGATGCCAATGTCATAGTCACGATGCAATTTACCAATATCGCTGAGTTTAAAGGCATCGTAGAAGTTATTGCCCGCAGTCTGGCTAAAGCCGAGCTGAACCATAAAGTCACGCCCATCAGCTGATATACGCTCTAAATGGCCTTGCATGGTTTCGCCATATTGGTTGATGCCTTGCCCATATGCACCGATTTCAGCCCATAGATCAGTCGCAATTTGTGCCCAAAGGGGCTGCAAAATCGGGTCAGTTGACGCATCATAGCTGCTAATGATGTCATCTAAGTCGCAAAGGTCAAAATCCAATGCGTCATAGCTGTATTTTGTTGGTGTATTCATTATAGGAAGTCCCGTACGTCGGCGAGTGTACCTTTAATCGCAGCGGCTGCGGCCATAGCAGGGCTCATCAAATGTGTGCGCCCGCCGCGGCCTTGGCGGCCTTCAAAGTTACGGTTTGATGTCGATGCGCAGCGCTCACCCGGTTCTAAGCGGTCAGCATTCATCGCTAAACACATCGAACAACCTGGTTCACGCCATTCAAAACCTGCTTCGATAACGACTTTATCAAGGCCTTCTTCTTCGGCTTGTGCCTTAACTAAGCCTGAACCTGGAACAACCATAGCTTTTACGCCATTGGCGACTTTGTGGCCTTTTACAATTTTGGCAACGTCACGAATGTCTTCGATACGGCCATTTGTACATGACCCGATAAAGACGTGATCAATTTTAACGTCTTGTAGCGCCATGCCTTCGGTTAAACCCATATATTCAAGGGCGCGTGCTGCGGCGTTTTTCTTGTTCTGATCCGTGAATTCGGCCAAAGATGGCACTTTCGCGGTGATTGGCAAAACGTCTTCTGGTGATGTGCCCCAAGTCACTTGCGGGATGATGTCTTCTGCCTTTAGGGTAACTTCTTTGTCAAAGACGGCATCTGCATCACTTGGAAGCGTTTTCCAATAGGCGACGGCTTTATCCCAAACATCGCCAGTTGGCGCTTTTGGACGGCCTTTAATGTAGTTAAATGTGGTTTCATCTGGTGCGATGAGGCCTGCACGCGCGCCGCCTTCAATTGACATGTTACAGACGGTCATGCGGCCTTCCATTGAAAGGCTGCGGATGGCTTCGCCCGCATATTCAATGACGTGGCCTGTGCCGCCTGCTGTGCCAATGGCCCCAATAATCGCAAGGGCAACGTCTTTCGCAGTGACGCCAATCGGCAATTTGCCATCGACATTAATGCGTAAGGTCTTGGCTTTTTGCTGTGGCAAGGTTTGGGTCGCGAGCACGTGTTCAACTTCAGATGTGCCAATACCAAAGGCAAGCGCGCCAAATGCGCCGTGCGTTGATGTGTGGCTATCGCCGCAGACAATAGTCATGCCGGGTAGTGTGAAACCTTGTTCAGGGCCGACAATATGCACGATACCTTGGCGTTTATCACTCATTGAGAAATATTCAATGCCAAACTCAGCGCAGTTTTGAGTCAGTGTTTCTACCTGAATGCGGCTTTCTTCTTCTTTGATGCCTTGGCTGCGGTCGGTTGTTGGAACGTTATGGTCAGCCACAGCAAGTGTATTTGCAGGTGAGCGCACTTTACGGCCAGCCATACGAAGGCCTTCAAAAGCCTGTGGTGACGTGACTTCATGCACAAGATGGCGGTCGATATAGATCAGCGTGTTATCGCTATCGCCAGTATTAATTAAATGCGCATCCCAAATTTTTTCGTAGAGTGTCTTTGCCATGATTTTTCTTATATTTAGTTATTTTTGATGTAACTTAATTTAAGATGATTGCGAATAGATGACAAGTACTAGTCGTTTCAATTTATTTTTATTTTGGGTGAGGACATCATGTTCAGAAAATTATTACATACGCTTTTGTTGGTCGGCTTGTTTGCTTTGCCTTATGGCGTGGCGAAGGCAGAAACTAAAGTTGGCGAGCCAATCCCGCATCATTTTGATTTAAAAGATCAGGATGGTATGAAAGTGAAATTCGATGATTTAAAAGGCGAGAAAGGGCTTGTGGTCTTTTTCGTGCGCTCGGCTGATTGGTGTCCATTCTGTCAAAAACAAATGCAGGATTTTTCTAATCGATACAAGGACTTCAAAAAGATTGGCTATGAAGTTGTATCTGTCAGCTATGATCCTATTGAAACACTCAAAAAATTTGGTGATGCGCATAATGTTGCCTATAAAATGCTTTCAGATCCAAAGTCAGAATCTATCAACGCCTTTGGTTTAAGGAATGAAAAATACAAACCAGGCTCACGTTTCTATGGCATTCCAAACCCTGCCGTTTATGTGATTAACCCAGAAGGTATTGTGACCCATATGTTCAGCGAGTCAGGCTACCAAAGCCGTCCGCCGATTGATGGAATTTTGGCGGCGTTAAATCGATAGGTTCTTAAATTAGCCTTTTGGTCTATGGTCGTGGCGTGGCAGATCTTATATGCTGTAAGGCGACCGCGGATGTGATGATTTCAACGCCTTTTCTGTGCATTTCTAGCAGTAGGACGTTCTTATGAACACGTAATATTTCGGGGCTGAGCTCACGGTCATTTATATTGTCATCGCCTGTGCAGTCTATCATTAGCCAAGGCTTATAGCCTTTTTTTAGGGCATCATAGATTGTTTCTTTGACGCATGCGCATGTGTTAAAACCTGCGAAGAGGAGATTTTTATGCCCGTGCTTATCAAGGCGCGCCGCAAAATCATTTTCTGCAGTTTGAAAGGCTGAATTTGTGTTTTTTTGTACTAGTTTGTCTAAGATGTCATAGCTGTAGCCATAAAAGTCAATCATACTGAAGTGACGCGGTCTATTGGCCGTATAAATACTGTAAATTGGCGTGCCTGATGCGCGAAATGCTTTGATCATTTGGCCCGCATGTTGTGCAACGGCTTCTGTTTCTATATTGCCGCGACGGTCGGCTAATAGAAAATCACGTATAGGCCCAATTTTTGCGAATTCTTTTTGCATATCGACGTTAATTACAGCGTCAAATTTATCAGGTAGCGTAGGCTTACTTTTTAGACGCGTAAGGAAATTTAACTTCTGACGTATCACTGGATGAAGGGCGTTTAAGTCCATGTCTCTACAGTAATAATCGATTTGATCATCTGTAAGACTTAGCGGCTCATAAGTAGGTGTATTTTTATCGCTATTAAATATTTTGGATAGCTGAAAATATTTCATATAAACCCAATTCTATAATTTTGCGGAAAGCAAAAGTAACAGATTTGCATGTTTTATGTCAATTGATTTGTTGGTTTAATCTAGGCAGCGCCATTCAGCTTCGACTTGGTCGAGATTGCCGTTTTTGATGCCTTCACGAATGTCACGCATCAAGTGGTTCATCACATAAACGTTATGCTGCGATAGAATTTGCATCGCGAGCATTTCTTGCGCTTTGAGAAGGTGGTGGATATAGGCTTTTGAGTAATAATTTGAAGCCTTTATGTCGTAATCTTCACAAATTGGTGTAGGATCTTCGCGGTATTTCGCGTTCTTCAAATTGATCTTATTGCCCGGAACACCTTTCATGATCGCCCAGCCGTGACGCGCAGCGCGTGTCGGTGATACGCAGTCAAATGTATCAATACCTAAGCGTACACATGTGAAGATATCGTCAATTGCGCCAATGCCCAGTAAGTGCACAGGACGCTCTTGGTGAATTTGCTCTGTACACCAAGATACGATTTCATAGAATTGTTGTTTGCTGCCACCAAGTGAACCACCAATTGCTGTGCCAAAGAAATTGCTGTTCTTTGTCCATGCGCAGCTTTCGGCGCGAAGTTCGGGATATACGCCGCCTTGGACGATGCCGTAAATTGCTTGTGCGCCATTATCGTTTTTCGCGAAATGCGCAAGTGAACGGTCACCCCAGCGGTGTGAGCGGTGCATAGATGTTTCTGTATATTTGCGGTCGACGTGGAAGGCAGTACATTCGTCAAACTGCATGATAAGGTCTGCGCCTAATTTACGCTGAATATCCATAGATAATTCAGGTGTAAGCATCATTTCAGAGCCATCACGATAGTTGCGGAATTTTGCGCCTTCTTCGGTGATTTTAAGTAATGACTGGCCGCGACCATTTTTGTTACGGCCTTTGATTTCATCTGCAACTGAGCCGTGGCCCATAGAAAAAATCTGGAAGCCGCCACTATCGGTCAGCATCGGGCCTTCCCAGCCCATGAACTTATGAAGGCCACCCATTTTCTCAACAACGTCAGCGCCAGGCTGAATCATGAGGTGATAGGTATTGGACAGCATAATATCTGTTTTTGCTTCAACCATTTGGTCAGGGTTCAAGTTTTTGATGGCCGCTTTCGTGCCACAAAAGATGAAGTTTGGAGTTTCGATAGTCCCGTGTGGCGTCTTTAAAAGACCTAAACGCGCCTGACTGTCAGGCGCGTTATACGTTATATCAAAAGCAAAATTTGGATATGTAAGTTCAGTCATTTGAAAATTCTTTGCTGAAATTAATTATTTCTTAGCAGCAAGAACTTTCTCAACCAATGCTTTAACTGGACGAAGTGCTTCATCCAATTTTGTTTTTGCTGTGCCTGTAAGGTAAGCATCTAGGCCACCTTTGTGCTCAACTGTACGCATACCAGCTGTGCTGATTTTAACGCGCACGTTTTTACCCAAAGCTTCTGAATACAAGTTTGTTTCTTGTACGTTCGGGTAGAACTTACGACGAGTTCTGTTTTTCGCGTGAGAAACGTTATTACCTGACATCACGCTTTTACCTGTAACTACACAACGACGGCTCATAGTGTAAATCCTTCTATATTCTCTTTATTAAGTGGCACGACAAAGCGCGCCTTATTTCACAATGAAGCGGACAATACTGCATGATTGACGCCTAAGTCAAGCAAAGAGTTCGGTAAAATAACTATTTTTCGGAAAAAAAGTTATTCCATGCGTAATGGGCTTTACATTGCCGTATATCTTTATAGATTAAGGACATAATCGTAAAGGAATAAATTATGGCCGACACCGCATTGAAATTTGACGAAATTAAAGCGCTTATCCAGTCTTTAGAGCACCCATCATGTAGTGTGAAGGATGACTTGCCAAAGATGGATAAAATCGAGCGTATTAAATACTGGCTTAACTTTGCTGCGGATCGTCAGGTTTATGAAGTTAAGCGCCCGCGTTTATCGCTTTATGCTGCATCACACGGCTTTGCGAAGGATGATCAAGCGCAAAAGGCATATTATAAAGATATGGTTGCAGCGCTGCTGTCAGGTGAGCATGCGATTAACGAGGTGATCAACCTCGCGAATGCGGACTTGCGTCTCTATGATTTGAATATGGATGAACCGACCGCTGATTTGCGTGAGGGCGCAGCGATGGATGATGACGCGCTGTTGAATTCTATGGCTTATGGCATGATGACGATTGAGCCAGAGAATGATTTGATTTCTGCGTCTGCTATTGGTGCGGGGTCTGAAGCGCTTGGGCGTGTGATCTGTGCCAATTACATTGATGGCATAGAATCAAAACTTGAAGTGCATTTTGAAGAGTTATCTCTAGATAATTGTTTTTCAATCTTAAAAGAAAAGTCGGGCTATGAGATTAACGCGCTGTTTGGGGCGATTATCGCCGCGCGTTTGGCGCATATCCCAATGATTTTAGAAGGATATGCAGCGATTGCGGCGGGGTTGATTCTTCAACAATTGAATAAAGACGTGGTTTGGCATTGTGCGATTGCGCTGCCAAGTGATGTTTCTGCGCAATCCGATATGCGTGCTTATTTAGAAGCGCATGACTGGCTCGTCCTTGATGACCCACGTCCATATAAATATGAACAAGCAAGCGCATTAAATGGCGGTATGCATATTGCTGCTTTACGTCAGATGCTCATCCTTGACCATTATTACGGCGCGAAAGCTGCGTAATCCTAGTTGGTCCTCCCGCGCGTAGCCGAGGGACCTCTCCACTTCGGTCGAAATGACATATTACAAAAGAATAAGTAGGCCGAATAGGGCGAGGATATGGGCGATGGCCAATAGATATTGCGCATGGAAAGTTTGTGCGGATTCTATTTTCGCTTTGGCGTCTTTCGGGCCATACCATGGGCGCTCAATCATTACGCCATAACTTGACTTAGCCTTACCGCCAATTGATATGTTGATCGCATGCGCAATAATCGCTAATGGATGTGCGCCCGGCAATAAATGGCCGCTATGCTTGATCGATAAGGCGTTTAGGGCGGATGTGAACTTCGTCTTGGGTGTGATTAGGGTCGCCATAATCAACAATGTCGTTGCGAAGAAATTTGGCAACACGGCCAAAAATTCCTCAAAAATTGTGATGGTATAGGTATATGCGCCCGTTAAAACGCCGCTGCCAATACGGGCAGAAAGCCATAAAAAGACTGACCCCATCAGCAATAAACCAACGCCGCCAATCATGTAGAACAGAATAGGAGCAATGAAATAACGTGTGTAGCTCATAACGCTAAGGCTAATGAGGTAGCGGTTAATCGCGCTTTCATCGGCGGTGCTTACCGCGCGCATGGTGCTGTCGCCAATTATGCCTAAATAAGGTGCGCCGAGCTTTTTACTGTTTTCTTTATATTCCTTCTGCACGGCTCTATTGAGAAGGAAGGGATAAATTGTCGTGAGGCATAGAGCCAAGATGATGATTTCAATATATTTCCCAAGGCCGAGCGCTGTCCCCAATAAGTTCAAGGCGATCAGTAACGCTGCGGTAAGGGCAATGAATATGCAAACAACAAATAAACCGCGGAAGAAGAGGATTTGTTCACTTTTCTTTGGGTTGTTCAGCTTGATTAAATGGGCTTTGAACACTTTGTCAAGGAAGCCCCATAGAATCGGCTGTAGCGCCCAATACGCCTTATATTGAAAAACGCTAATGGGGATAGAAATTATAAGCGCTGCAACAATGTCGTAAATGCGTGTTATAATTAAATTATTTAGTGTTGAGTTTATAAATTCGAGCATAATTTCATAAATTCTTCATTATCTTATGCTAATATTTTAGCATATTTAATTTGCATTTGGCAGAGTAGGAGCCGTGGGTAATGTTATATCATTTATATGAATTGGGAAATGCATCTTTGTTTGGCCCGCGTCTTGGTGCACAGATGGTTAAGTCCAGTTTAAGCAATCCATTCAATCCATTATCTTATACGGCGGTAGGTAAAACACTCGCAGCAAGTGCGGAGTTATTTGAGCGCGTAACCCGCCGTTTCGGTGAACCTGCTTGGGGGTTAGACAAAACAGAAATTGGCGGCAAGGAAGTTGATATCGAGCTTGAAGATATTGTCACCAAGTCATTTTGTACCTTGCTGCATTTTAAGCGCGATACAAAACGTAAAGACCCTAAGGTCTTGGTCGTGGCGCCGATGTCAGGGCATTATGCGACCTTGCTGCGTGGGACAATTGAGGCATTATTGCCACATCATGATGTTTATGTGACCGATTGGGTGGATGCGCGTCAGGTACCGTTATCTGAAGGCGGTTTTTCGCTTGATACTTATATTTCTTATTTACGTAGCTTCTTAAGCTTGCTTGGCCGTAACACGCATGTGATTGCGGTGTGTCAGCCTGCTGTGCCTGTAATGGCTGCTGTGTCGTTAATGGCGGCGGAAGACGACCCGAACCAACCATTATCAATGACATTAATGGGCGGGCCGATTGATACGCGCGTGTCTAAAACGGCCGTAAATGAATTGGCGGAAGAACGCCCACTGAGCTGGTTTGAAAATACGGTGGTGCAGACTGTGCCAGCCTTCCATAAAGGTGGTTTCCGCAAGGTTTACCCAGGCTTTTTACAGCTTAGCGGCTTTATGTCGATGAATTTAGATCGTCATATTGGCTCGCATCTAAACTTCTTTAAACACTTGGTGCAGGGCGATGGCGATTCGGCAGAGCAGCATCGCCAATTCTATGATGAATATTTGGCTGTAATGGATATTCCTGCGGAGTTTTATTTGCAGACAGTTGATGTGGTCTTCCAACGTCACTTGTTACCAAAAGGCGAAATGGTCTGGAACGACCCGATTACAGGTGATGATTACCGTGTTGATCCATCGGAGATCAAGAAAACCGCATTGCTAACAATCGAAGGCGAGCTAGATGATATTTCATCGCGTGGGCAGACCGTATCCGCCAACATGCTCTGTTCTAACTTACCCGAGCATATGCAATATCACCATATGCAGGAGAATGTCGGACATTACGGTATTTTCAATGGTAAACGCTATCGTAACTTGATTTTACCGCGCATTCGTAACTTCATACGCACATTTGATGGTGATGTTTCACCAATTCCGCAAGCTGATTTGGACGTCGTTCCTGATTTGAAAGCCGCAAAATTCGACAAGAAAAAGCATTTTGATGTTGTTTTTGAGCCGCAGTAAAGTCTAATCTATCTCTATGGTAGAAACTATTGATCTTGCAGGCCTTGAGCGTCATGTGAAAATTAGACAGGATAGCCGCGCCAAACGTATGGCGCTGCGGCTTGATGCTGCTAATCGCTGTGTGCATTTGGTGCTGCCGCGCTATGCCTCGCCGCGTAAGGCGCAGCATTTCATTGATGCGCATCGTCAATGGGTCGTTGATCGGATCAGTGAACTGCCGGATTATGTGCCATTGGTGGATGGGGAGGTTATTCCCGTGCTTGGGCGCGATGTTGAAATTGTTGTGCGTTTTGATGATTTGCGCAAGTCAACGCAGATCACATTGCAGGATCATATCCTGCTCGTTGAAACAAATTTAGAGGATTATGAACCGCGCATTAAACGCTTCCTTAAAAATCTAGCGCGAGAATATTTAAGCGATATGCTTGAAGAAAAGACCGCGAAGATTACACGTCAGGCCAGGAAAATCCAAATCCGTGATACAAAGAGCCGTTGGGGGAGTTGTAGCGCTGATGGCAATATATCGCTGTCATGGCGTTTAATATTCGCGCCGCTAAATGCCATGGATTATGTCGTCGCGCATGAAGCTGCCCATTTGGAGCATATGGATCACAGCAAACGCTTTTGGAATCTATGCGAAAAGCTGTCTGTATCCTATAAAGACGGTAAATCATGGATGCGTAAGAATGGTCATACATTGCATCGCTATGGTTAAACCCTAAAAACCTTGACCCGATTGTCATAATTCAATATATTTGTTTTTTATAAGATAGGAGGAGGTGTCTGAAAGATGGCCATATTTAATCGCGAATTAGTTTTAGATACAGAATTAACAGGCTTAGACATTGCCGATGGTGATCGTGTGATTGAGCTTGGCTTGGTTGAGGTTTTTACAATCGCAAATATTGGCTTTATCGGGCGTAAGCGTCAGTGGCAGTTTAATCCAGAAGGCCGCATTAGTCCGCCAGAAGTTCAGAAAATTCATAAGCTA
This sequence comes from Alphaproteobacteria bacterium, assembly GCA_030147745.1. GTDB lineage: Bacteria > Pseudomonadota > Alphaproteobacteria > Micavibrionales > Micavibrionaceae > UBA2705. The sequence goes on along the minus strand of JASBUS010000027.1, from coordinate 8,455 downwards.
AGCCCTGAATATCTCGAAAAACAGCCGAAATTTTCAGATAGTGTACAGGACATATTAGATTTTATTGGTAATGCGTCTTTGGTGCATCACTGCTGGGTTAATCCTGATGGTGTGCATTCAAAAGATGAAGAGGCGTTAAATGCGGAATTTACCCGCGCAGGCCTGCCTATCATTGATCATGCACGTTGGGTGAATTTAAAGCCATGGGCGGTGACAAAATCACCAGAGAAAAACTCCCTTAATCATATGCTTGATTTATATGGTGTGGATCGCAGCGCACGTGAGGCGCGTCACGGCGCTTTAATTGATGCTGAGCTTACGGCAAAATATTATCTTAAAATCAAAAATGAGCTGTAAGCGCTTAACCTAATGTGCGATGGCCGAAAAGCATGTCTTTTGCGACTAAATATTTCTGAACGTCATTTTTCCTGAAATTACCCGCGCGCCATGTTTCGCCATGTCTTTTAAATACGAAATCATTATCATTTGTGCCTCTGTTTTGTTCGGCCATGACGGCTTTGCGCGCGTTGGATTTAAATACTGCGCGTAATTTTTGCGTTTCTTTGTCGTTTTCAAATTCACGAAGCTGCGCACGTGCGTTGAATATGGTTGCTGCGGTAATGCGCTCATCAGGAGTATAGTTGCCTTTATAGCCCTTTGGCGATTGGCGCCAGCGTAAGGTTTCGACGTGCGCGTTTTGTGCGTGCATGACCTTCACCCATTCATGAATTTCAGCTGGGCCGTCAAATAAACCTGGGTCAAAAATAAGTTGTTCAATCTGGCCTGACGGCATTTCAACGCCAACGATAGGGGCAACGTGATACCACCATTTTGAAAAGACCTTATCGGGGCGTAGAACATCTAAACCGTTTTTGCTATCAATCGCCCAAATTTTACCGACATGTAATTGTTTCGCCATCATCATATGGCCGATGATATGTGCCGCTTCGCCGCAGCCGCTTTTGCGGAAGCCAAAGGCCATGTTTGGCATGTCGGCTATTTCATCAAATAGCTGCAGGGCAGATCTTAGGCTTTCGATGTGGTGTTTTTGTGTCATGGCGGTTTTTGTAACACATACATATTGAATATGTAAACAGGAAAAGCCTTTTATATTGACATTTTTTACATAACCAAATAGTGTGTAGAATTATTTTATATATCAGTGGAGGTGTAAGATGAAGGGTTTGTTAAATTTGCGTAAGACTGAAGAAAAGCCAGAAACAAAAATAGACGATATTCCGCATCCTTATATGTCATCAATGTCACGCACGCTCACAGCGTTTTTTAATGTCCATGGCCTAAATAAGAATAAACCGCTATATGCTGATTTGGTTATACCATTTGATGCACGAAAAGAAGATGACGGCTTTGTCAGCCATAGGACGGGTTACATGGTTTCAACTGGTGAAATTTCTGAAGCGGGCAGCCATATTGTTAAAGCTGTACTTGTGAACCATTCAGGTACAACGCAAGAGAAAAAAGTTGCTGTCCCATTTCAGTTGATCTTGTAAGTTCGTCTTACTTCTCAAATAAACGTTCAAGCTTATGCATCAAGGCTTCGGCGAGTTGGTCGACGTCGGTGATGGTGATTGAGTTCTTGTAATATTGCGTGACGTCATGCCCAATACCGATGGCGCAGAGTTCGACTTTGCTTTTGCGCTCAATCTTATGAATGACGGAGTGCAGGTCTTGTTCCAATAAAGACGCAGGATTGGTCGAGAGCGTTGAATCATCAACAGGCGCACCATCGGAAATAACCAGCAGGATTTTACGTTCTTCATAACGTTTGGCAAGGCGATTATGTGCCCAAGCAAGGGCTTCGCCATCAATATTCTCTTTCAATAAACCTTCTTTGAGCATCAGGCCGAGATTGTTTTTGCTGCGGCGCCATGGCGTGTCGGCTTCTTTATAGATGATATGGCGAATGTCATTGAGGCGGCCGGGTTTATCGGGGCGGCCATGTTCCATCCAATGTTCACGTGATTTGCCACCTTTCCATGCGCGCGTGGTAAAGCCAAGGACTTCGGTCTTTATGTTGCAGCGCTCAAGCGTGCGGATCAAGATATCCGCGCATAGGGCGGAAATAGTAATCGGGCGGCCACGCATGGAGCCTGAGTTATCGAGGAGGAGCGTTAAAACTGTATCTTTAAATTCAGTTTCTTGTTCCTGCATAAAGCTTAAGGGGACGGTTGGGTTGGCGACAACGCGGGCAAGGCGTGCACTATCGATTTGGCCTTCTTCTAGGTCGAATTTCCAGCTGCGTTGTTGCTGCGCCATTAATTTACGTTGCAGGCGGTTGGCAAGGCGGCTGATGGTGGATTGATAACGCTCTAGATATGTATCAAGCATATCACGCAGGCGTTTTAAATCCGCATTTCCGGCAAGGTCTTCGGCTTTAATCTCTTCATCAAATTGCGTGGTGTAGATTTTATACTGTGGGCTGTGGCCTTGTTCGACCAGAATGTTTTTGACGTCATCGCTATATTCGCCGCTTTCATTTTGTTTGGCGTCGCGCATGTCGGCATCGGTTTCATCTAAATGGCCGAGGTCTTCGCTTTTGTCTGTGTCTTGCAGGTCACTATCATCGCTGGTCTGCTGTTCTTGTTCGCCTTGCATCGGGGCTTCAGGCTGTTTATTTTGTTCGTCCTGATCTTTGTTTTTCTGGTCTTGTTCCTGCTGTTCGTCGCTATCGTCTTGCGCGTCGCTTGATTTATGTTCACTGTCGTCCTCATCATCGCTATGAAGGTCAAAACCTTCGATATCAAGCTGATTTAGTAATTTCATCGCTGCTTTAGCGAAGGCGTTTTGATCATCAAGTTTTGGGATTAGATCGGCGAAGCTTTGATTGCCAAGTTTCTCGCGAATATCGCCGCCCCATAATTCTTGTATTTTTTGCGCGTTTGGCGGCAGGTCTGTTTCGCTGAACGCGGCGCGGGTCATTATATACAAGGCTTCAGCGCGCGGAATATCATCTTGCGCGGTGATTTTATCATATTGTTTGGCTTGGCAATCTGCATTAAGTGCAGCGTTTAGATTTTGCGCAACGCCGCGATAATCGCGCATGCCTATGGCTTCGCAGCGGGCGCGTTCAATGGCATCCCAAATAACGGCGGCTTCGCTTTCATCTGGTTTGCGGGATTTGTGTATGGCGGCATTATGATGGGCAAAATGCATAGCACGCATATCCGACGCTGCGCGGATAAGGTCTTTTTGTTTATCTTGGCTTGTGTCCCCAAGCGCAGGCATTTTGGCTGATTTTATGCTGTCTGAATAGGGCAGGCGCGTTGCTGTCGTCGCTTCATTGGCACTGAAGCTGATATTCACATCCTGACCGCCTGATAATGCTTTCAGCACAGATTCGGTCGCGCTTTTGAAGATTTCTTGTTCTTTCTGGCGCGCCCGCAAAATGTCTTGATGGCTATTATTGGGACTGTTCAAGGTCTACTCCAAAACAGCGTTGATAATATTCTTTAATAATCGGGCGTTCGGCTTCATCACATTTGTTATAGAAACTTAAACGGAATGCGAGTTCACGGTCGCCAAATATCTGTGTGTTGTCTGCCCAGCTGATCACTGTACGTGGAGACATCAATGTCGATAAGTCACCGGACTTGAAGCCTTGGCGTGTTAGGTTGGCGAGCATAACCATGGCTTTGACTTCTTCGTAATCTTCATCGCTAGTGAGTTCGTCAATTTTTGACATGACGATTTGGATTTCATGTTTGGGGTCTAGGTAATTTAACACGGTCACAATATTCCAACGGTCCATCTGACCTTGGTTAATTTGCTGTGTACCGTGATAAAGCCCTGTTGTATCGCCAAGGCCGATTGTGTTGGCGGTTGCGAATAGGCGGAAGGCTGGATGCGGGCGAATGGTACGGTTTTGGTCAAGCAAGGTTAGTTTACCTTCGGCTTCCAATACGCGCTGAATAACGAACATTACGTCAGGACGGCCTGCGTCATATTCATCAAATACAAGGGCAACAGGGTTTTGTAGGGCCCATGTTAAGATGCCTTCTTTCCATTCGGTAATTTGCTTACCTTCTTTTAAAACAATCGCGTCCTTACCAAGCAGGTCAATACGGCTAACATGTGAGTCGAGGTTTACGCGTACACAAGGCCAGTTCAGGCGCGCGGCGATTTGTTCAATATGTGTTGACTTACCTGTCCCGTGGAAGCCTTGCACCATAACGCGGCGGTTAAAAGCAAAGCCTGCAAGAATGGCGAGGGTGGTGTCGTGGTCAAAATGATAAGTGTCATCAATTTCAGGCACGTTTTTCATGTCATGCGCAAAGCCTGGGACTTTCATGTCGATATCAAGGCCAAAGACCTTGCGGACATCAAACATTTTATCTGGGATGGTGCTGTGTTGACGGCCATCATCTAGCTGACTCTTGTCAAAGGCTGATTTTTTTTGTTCGGCTTCTCGGGCTTGTGCGTCGCTCACTGGAGTGTCCTTGAAATATATTAAGTCTCATCGAATGTCTATGTTACTCAATATAAGGAATTTTCGCGATTTATAAAGGGGGGTTATCCCTGAAATTTTTTCTCGATCTTCTCGTATTTTTGATAGGCAAGGCGCAATACGGTATAGGCCGCGTTGATATTCTTGCTTTTCTCTTCCGCCATTGGGCAGTTACTGTTGAGATCGGGGTGATATTTCTTCACGAGCTTTTTATATTCAGACTTAATCGCGTCCAATGTCACAGGTGGCGCAAGGCCAAGAACCTCAAGAGCTTGATGCTCTGGTGAATTGCGGTTGATGTTGCTTTGCGCTCTGTTTTGTTGGCTATGGTCGCGTGGCGGTTCTTTTTCAGTAAAGTGATAAGCTTGCCAAATCTTCTTTTTCAGTATTTCATCAGCCGCGCCGCTATGGGCGAATTTCCATGTTGGGCGGTCCCATATTGTGCCATTGTAAATATAGTCTTCAACATCACGATCAGGCATGCCATCAAAATAATTCCATGCGCGGTTATAGGCGCTGACATGGTCGTAACAAAAATGATAATATTCGTTCAAACTACGGTCTTTTGGCGCCCGATGTTCGGCATGGGACGGGCATTCCGGCATATCACATATGCGGGTCTTAGGTCTTGGTTTGTCGTCCTCAAATAGGGGCGACTTTTCTTGTAGTTTTATTCTTGGCATAATGAGTATATTATAATATCGCTGTATAAAATTTTACAGAAAAATATTTAGAAGGAATGCGTAAAATGTCAATTGAAACAACGGATGCGGCCAAAAATAACGAGTTAGGGCCTGTTGGACAGGAAATTTATAAACGCATTCATGAAAATCTTCAGCCAGAATTTTTAGACGTGATTGATGAGAGTGAGCTCCATTTTGGGCATGCTGGTTATCGTGATGGCGGTGAAAGCCATTTTAAGGTCGTTATCGCGGCGCAATCTATGGGCGCATACAATCGTGTTGAGCGTCATAAGAAAATTTATGCGCTGTTAGACGATTTGCTAAAGGATAAAATACACGCTCTATCAATTATTTATAAATGATAATTTTGTTTATAACCCGCACACACAGGTGTTCCCAAAATAATTTATTATAACCTTAAGTTGTAATTAACGCGAATTGGTGTATATTACTTAATGTTTTTAACTTTAAGTATTATGCACGGGGAACTATGTCACAAAATTTTGATTTAGATAAAGAATATAAAAGTACGCTCGTTGGTAAAAATATTACCATCCTTGGGCGCCGCACATCTGTACGTTTAGAGCCTGAAATGTGGGATATTCTTAATGAGGTTGCAGAGCGAGAGCAAACATCCATTCATGAATTATGTTCGTTAATAGCGCTTCGAAAGAAAGCGAATGCAAGTTTAACATCTTCAATTCGCGTATTTTTGCTGCTTTATTTTCGCGCTTCGTCAACGAATGAAGGGCATACTCGCGCGCGTCATGGAAGTTTTGAAAATATGTTAACGCGCGCACGTGTTGATGTAGATTTGAAAACCGGCAATAAACTGCCGCATGCAGCTAAATCAGAAACTTCTTCTGATGAAGGAAATCTGCGTAAATTTGGCTGATTAGAATTGAAAAATGCACGGCCTGATTGGTCGTGCATTCAAAACTTATTTTTCTACTTATATTTAAAGCATAATTATAGCGGGAGGGGCGCCTTTTTTAGGCTGCTCTTCCCATTTTTAAGAACTTCTCTTCACGCGCGGCGATGAGTTTTTCGCTCTTCCATGGTGTTAATTGCTTTAAGCCTTTTTCAAGCTTGGAACTAACAAGTGAAATTGTTTCCAATTTATTGCGATGTGCACCGCCAAGTGGTTCTTTGATGATGTCATCAATCAAACCGTTCTCAAGCATGTCTTTTGCCGTTAACTTAAGTGCTGTAGCGGCATCTTTCGCGTAATCAGCGCTGCGCCATAAAATAGACGCACACCCTTCTGGGGAAATAACAGAATAGATTGAGTTTTCAAGCATGTAGATGCGGTCTGCCGCAGCAATCGCAATCGCACCACCTGAACCACCTTCACCAATAACGACGGATAGCATCGGGACTTCAAGTTTAAGGCAAGATTCAATTGAACGCGCAATGGCTTCAGATTGGCCGCGTTCTTCTGCGCCTAGGCCAGGATATGCACCTGCTGTATCAACCAAAGAAATCACAGGGATTTGGAATTGAGATGCCATTTCCATTAAGCGCTGTGCTTTACGGTAGCCTTCTGGACGCGCCATACCAAAGTTATGTTTGATGCGGCTTTCGGTGTCATTGCCTTTTTCTTGGCCCATGATCACAACGCTTTGGCCTTTAAAGCGGCCGATACCGCCAATAAGGGCATTGTCTTCACCAAATAGACGATCACCCGCCAAAGGTGTGAAATCGTCAATCATATGTTCAATATAATCGCTGAAATGTGGGCGATCTTGATGGCGTGCAACTTGGACAATCTGTGCAGGCGTAAGCTTTGCATAGATTTGTGAAAGCAAGCGACCAGCTTTGGCTTGCATGCGGGAAACTTCATCCGCGATATTAATCTCGTCGTCACTGCTCATGTGGCGTAGTTCGGCTATTTTTGCCTCGAGTTCTATTACCGGCTTTTCAAATTCAAGCATGATTATCTTTCCATTTTTTATATATTTCTCGGCTTATATAACAAATCAAGCAGGTCATGACAAATCAAAAACCTGCTTGAGATAAATTATTTATGGAATGAAAAGCGTTATATTAGGCTTTTTTCGCCATTGGGTGCTTTTCTTCAACTGTGTCTTTAAGATCTTTACCAATGATGTGTGTGTAGATCTGTGTTGTTGCAATGTCAGCATGGCCAAGCATTTTCTGAACAGAGCGAAGATCTGCACCACGGCTTAGAAGATGTGTTGCGAAAGCGTGACGTAGAACGTGTGGGCTTACGCGGTCTTCATCAACCTTAGCAGCGCGCGCCAAGTCTTTAAGAAGCTGAGCAAAACGCTGACGTGTTAGGTGACCTTTAACAGATGTTTTTGAAGGGAACAACCATTGTGCTTGTGTGCCGTCATCTTCAGGAGAAACGAAGCTTTGACGAACGCCCATATAGTTGTTGATCGCTTTTTGTGCTGGATCGCTAAGTGGAACCATGCGCTCACGACCACCTTTACCTTCAACAAGAAGGAATTGTGTATCTTCACCAACTGCGTTTAGTGACAAGCCAACAAGCTCAGAAACACGAAGGCCAGTTGCATATAGCATTTCAAGCAAACAAACTAGGCGTACGCTTTCAGCAGAACCTGCTTCACCAGCAACGCGAATCAATGTGCTTACTTCGTCTTCGCTCAAAGTTTTAGGCAATGTACGGCCTTGTTTTGGGCTTTCGATTGTTGATGTTGGGTCGTCTTTACGCATTTTCTCTGAAATCATAAAGCGGTAGAACTGACGCATTGCAGACAAACGACGTGCAATTGTGCGCTCAGAAATTTTGCCATTGCCTTTACCTTTGGCATTAACTTTGCCAGCAAGGTCTTTCAAATAGGCTTTGATCTCATCAGTAGATGCACGATCAATGTCAGAGCTCATTTGATTCTTTAGGAATAAGCTAACATCAGCCAAATCTCTCCAATAAGCTTGACGCGTGTTAAGTGCTGCGCCGCGCTCTGTCTGTAGCATATTCAGAAATGCGTCTACAGTAGGTTGTAGGTCTGGCTTTGTTAGTGCTGGGCGTCCTGGACGTGCCATTTTTAGTTCTCCTATAAAATATTGTCTGCGTGTAAGATTGTGTCCCTTACTTATGCAGAGATAACCCCACGGTTATTGTTATTTATTAATAATTTTTTCCCCTCATGTTGAGGGCAATGATAGTTATTACATAATTTGTTTTTGTCTGTCAATATATAAATTTGACATAAGTTTTATAATTTTCAAAAGTTTTTGAAAAAAGAATGATTTAGAAGAAAAAAATATTAGGTAAATCTAATTATCTTAGCTTTACGCTTGTATATTAGCAATTATTGAA
>JASBUS010000022.1 GCA_030147745.1 Alphaproteobacteria bacterium | reverse complement strand
AAAGATTTGAAGTGTATTAGTTTGGTTGGCCGTGTGTTTTTGGTGTCTTCTGCCAGTCAGAATGAAGCGAGCCGCTATTTAAACCTCCCCAAAGCCATGCAGGCGGACATTTCGCAAATCATTAATATCTTGAATGAATACCCGCATCGATCAATCGAATATATGCTTTATTATTTTGACCATGACTGTGTGAAACAAGCCGCGATTTATATGCATGCCTTAGGCAAAATTAGTGAATTTTCGCTCGATTTTATAATGTCTGAAATACAGGCTTGGAGAAATGTGGTGTTACCATTGCGTGGGATAGATTTGCTCGCAGAGGGGTATGAGCAAGGGCCATTATTGGGCGCGGCGCTTAAATATATTGAGAAATGGTGGCTGGAGCGCAAGTTCAAGCCGAACCGTGAAGCCTGTTTACATGAGGCGCTTAAATGGCTGTCTAAAAATCAGACATGAAAAAACAGCCGAGAGGAGGGGATTCTCGGCTGTCTTAAGCGGTCATAATGACCAAATAGATTTTCTAAGCAAATGCTTATTTGCCGCCGAAAAGGCCACCGTAACGGTTTTCGAACTTAGATAGTTGACCTTTTTCAACAACCTGCTGAGAACCACCGTTCCAAGCTGGGTGTGAAAGTTCATCAACGTCTAGACGAAGCACATCACCTGGTTTGCCGAATGTTGAACGGCTTTTGTATTCTGTACCATCAGTTTTCACGATTGTGATTTCATGGTAGTCAGGATGAATATCAGCTTTCATTTTTTTCGCTCCTAATATAAATTCCGAACGTGTTTCTACATAATTTACTCATGGATTGCAAGTATGTTTTTTAAAAAAACCGAATATATGTCAAAAATTCCTAATTTAATGAAGCGGCAGCAGATTATTAAAGCAATGCGGGCTTTCTTTGATGGGCGTGGTTACTGGGAAGTTGAAACACCAATTTTGCAAATTAGCCCGACTATGGACACGCATATCCATGCCTTCAAAACAGCTTATAAAGATGTTTCATTAAGTGAAAAACAAGCGCTTTATCTGCATACAAGCCCTGAATTTGGTATGAAGAAGTTATTGTCGGCTGGCTGTGCGCGTATTTATCAGATTTGCCATGTCTTCCGTAACACGGACAACACCAAACAGCATAGCCCTGAATTTACGATGATCGAGTGGTATAATGTTGGTCTAAGTTATGAAGGGTTGATGGATGAAACCTGCGCCTTAGTTGAGCATTGCTCCGCGGCAATTGATGATCCTCACATCGATTTTTCCAAAGGCTGGAAACGCATTTCCGTTCGTGAATGTTTTGAACAATATGCGGATATTGACTTAGATGCTTATTTGCATGATTTAGATGGTTTTAAAGCTGCGGTAAAAGCCAAAGGCTTACATGTTGCTGCTGATGATGGTTGGGATGATGTATTCCACCGTGTGATGCTTGAATATGTTGAACCGCATTTAGGTCATGATCTGCCAACTATATTGCATGATTATCCCGCTTGTATGGCCGCACTTGCGCGCTTAAAGCCAGATAACGCTGAATATGCGGAGCGTTTTGAAGTTTATATTGATGGTGTCGAACTTGCCAATGGCTTTGGCGAATTAACGGATGCGAAAGAGCAGCGCCGTCGCTTTGTACATGAAATGGATGAGAAACAACGTATCTATGGCGAGCGTTACCCTGTTGATGACAATTTCATTGCTGCGCTTGAACAGGGCTTGCCATTTTGCAGTGGTATTGCTTTAGGTGTGGATCGACTGATTATGCTGTTAACAGGCGCACAGCACATACATGATGTGCTGTGGCATCCTGTTGATGTGCCTGATATGGATTAAGCGGCTTTTTCGACGCTTGTTGCTAACGCGATAGATTTGCCTTTTGAACCGAGGTCAACAAACGCTTCATCTAGGCGCTTGACCATGTTCTTTTCCGCTTCACGCAGCCATTTGCGTGGGTCGTAAAGCTTTTTATATGGCTCGCCACTTTCTGGGTCGATTTGGTAGTTAAAGGCCATTGGATGTGCTTCAACATAATCACCAACGGCTTCAGAGAATGCGAATTGTGTATCGGTGTCGATATTCATTTTAAACACGCCATATGAAATAGCTTCAGTGATTTTGGCTTTTTCTGAACCTGAACCACCGTGGAAGACTAAATCAATTGGGTTTTCAGCTGTATTATGTGTTTGTTTAACCAATGCCTGTGAGTTCTTCAGAATATCTGGGCGCAGGTCAACGTTACCCGGCTTATAGACGCCATGGACGTTACCGAATGACGCTGCAACACTGAAATGGCCAAGCGGCGTAAGAATTTCAAATGCTTTTAGGACATCTTCTGGCTGTGTATAGAGGCGCGCATCATCAATATCATCGCTGCCAACACCGTCTTCTTCGCCGCCTGTGCAACCAAGTTCGATTTCAATGCTCATATCTAGTTCATTAAGAAGCTTTAGAATACGTGCAGATTCTGAAATGTTGTAATCAAGCTCTTCTTCTGACAGGTCAATCATATGAGATGTGAATAAAGGTACGCCATGCTTGGCTTTGTATTTACGGCCTTCTTCGATAAGTGCTTCAACCCATGGCACAAGCTTTTTATTGGCGTGGTCTGTGTGAAGGACGACGCAAACGCCATAATGTTCTGCCAGCAAGTGAACGTGCTGCGCGGCGGATACAGCGCCAAGGACTTTGGCTTTAAAGCCATCTTCAAGGCCTTTGCCCGCATAGAATTCAGCACCGCCATTTGAAAGTTGAATGATGACGTCAGACTTGTTACGAGCCGCGGCTTCTAAAACCGCGTTTACTGTATTTGTACCAACAATATTCACGGCGGGCAGGGCGTATCCACCATTTTTACAGGCTTTTACAAGTGTCTTGTAATCTTCACCAAAAACAACACCTGGTTTTAATTGTGGGGCTGCGCTCATATCTGATTATCCTTTCCCTTGGGAGTATTATTGCTCAAGCATATTTTAGCTGATTATAGTGTTATTACCTATAACCGTGGTGTAGACGGTCGGTGTGATATGTGGATAAGTTAACAAAGCTATATTATTGAAAACCACATTAATTTGACATAATACATAACGTTATGCAATAATATGTACCAGATAAACGTGGAGGAATTATGAAAGCTTTGTTTAATAATATTGTTGATGGGCTCAGTCTATATCCGTCAGAAGAAGGAATAGGAAGTTATTTGACCAGACATGGTATACCGAACCAAGACGTTAAAGATGTTTTAGTTGACAAAGGCTGGATTGTATCTTGGCGAGGATCAAACTATATCGAGAATGATAACCCGTTAAAAGCGGAGAGTGTACGTGAAGCTTTTTGGTCAGTAGCTAAACATCTTACTTTTTTCCCTGCGCTTATGATAGAAGGTTTATTTGAGAACAACCCCCTAATGCCTGATTTTCACACGCCTTGGATACGCACCCCAGAGGGCGAAGATGTTAGCCATTGGGACCGTTCTTATTTAGATGCGGTGCGTGAAGCACAGACAAGCATCACTAATAATGGTATTAAGAACGTAATATAGGTGTGCTTATATACCTATTTATATTTCTGCTTTGTATTTATATTACGCTTAAACAATACATATTAAATAGTACAGAATGTGGTTACGTTATGTTAAATCATGTTTGACGCGTGTTTATACTTATGCTAAATCATTTAAATGATTTTCGAATTTGTAGATGATAGCTGCGATAAAGACTTAAGCGATATAAATGGTTTAAGTACCATTTTTCAGCGCTTGGCGCTGCCTATGCCTGCAGAAGAGCATATTCAATATACACGTGAAAATGGCTTAAATCTGTTTTTAAACAGCTATGGTATGGTGCTGCGTTTTTATCCATATGATTATGGGGTTTCTAAGCGTTTAGAAAAAAATCTGTTCTTCATTGACCATATCTATCATGAGCGCATATTGCCTTATATTGGCTGCGTACGTTTTCCCAAATTCACCATGCAATTAATGCCGGCAATTGCTTTATGTGATTGTAGTGAGCATTCAGGAAGTTTAAAGCGCGATTTTAAAGCAAGCTTGGACGATAATGTTGATGCGGGGGTGAGTAATATCGGTTATCGGGCTTTGGCGCCACATCAGCCTGAATATAGTATTTTGCTCGATACCGTTCATCACCCGAGTTATTTGGGACGCAAATATACGGATTACCTAAAAACACAGCAGGATAAGATTGTTCATAATTTTGATTATTATGATGATCTGCAGCAAATATTCTATGAGACATGGTCAGAGTCGCGTACGGATGACAATGTGCTGATGCAGCTCTTCTGGAATGAAATATTATATATAAAAGCCAATACTAATCGATTGGTCGCAGGCTGGCTTTATGGTCATGGTTCAGAATTTGAGCGTTTGATTGATGATAAGGGTGATTTTGTTGCGCAGTCTAAAGCGTATGATCAGTTATTGCAGGCGCAAATTAAGACGCTATGATCAGTCTTTTGTCTTCTGCTTGTTCCATAGTGCTTCACGCTCTTCGAATGAAATATCACGTAATTTCTGACCATCGGCATAGCAGTCTTCTTCCATGCCGCGGAAGCGCTTGATGAATTTCTGGTTGGTTTTGCGCAAGGCGTGTTCGCTGTCGATGCCAAGTTTACGGCCGATATTTGTGACGGTGAATAACACATCGCCATATTCTTCGATCATATGGGTTTCGTCGCCGCTTTGAATGGCTTCTTTTAATTCGTCGAGTTCTTCTTGGACTTTATCAAATACATCCATTACATCATTCCATTCAAAACCTTCCTTAACGGCTTTTTTCTGGATTTTATGGGCGCGGAGCATTGATGGTAGATTAGCAGGAATATCATCTAACACGCTTGTGAAGCCATCTGTATTAGATTTGCCTTTGTTTTGCTTCTCCATATCCTTGCGCTGTTCCCATTTTTCAAGGACATGGGTGGCATTCTCTGCGCTTTCATTGCCAAAGACATGTGGATGGCGGAAGATCATTTTATCGGTGATTGCTTGCGCGACATCATCAAAATTGAAATGGCCTTCTTCATTGGCCATTTGCGCGTGGAAGACGACTTGTAGCAACAAATCACCAAGTTCTTCTTTGATGTCATCCATATCGCCGCGGTCGATGGCGTCAGCGACTTCATAGGCTTCTTCGATTGTATAGGGGGCGATGGTGGCGAAGTTTTGCTCCAAATCCCACGGGCAACCACCATTTGGGTCGCGCAGGCGGCGCATAACGTCAAGGAGCTGCAAAATAGGGGCTTTCGATTGATCCATCATAAAGCCCCTTTCTGAATAGTGTTATATGTGTAAGCGAGAATTAAGCTGCAAAGCTTTCAGCAATTTCTTCAATTGCTTTATCGTTTAACGCTTTTGCTTTTTTGCTGTCGATATTCTCGACGATAATTTCGCGCGTTGCTTTGATTGCTAGATCCGCGGCATAAGCGCGCATTTCTTCGATAGCTTGGTTTTCCATCAATGATAGGCGCTCTTTAAGTTGCTCTTCACGGCGTGCAAGTTCAGCTTCGAGTTCTTTTTCAGCTTTTTCACGGATCTTAACAGCGTGTTCTTTAGCTGTTTTGATTACGTTTTCAGCATCAGCTGAAGTTTCACGCTTTAGGCGCTCGTATTTTGAAAGCAATTCTTGTGCTTCAACGCGTAGACGCTCTGCTTCTTCAACATCGTTACGTGCTGCGGCGATATAGCCATCAAGCTTCGCTGTAACAGATGCACGGCCAAATTTGAACGCAATTGCGACAAATAGGATGAATGAAAGAAGTACCCAGCTATGTGAATCACTAAAAAATTCTGTCATGATCTAAACCTTATATAATCTGCTTTGCGTTTCGTTATGCTGCTTTATCAACTTTTTGAACAGCTGACTTAACGGCTTTAATATCCGCATCAACATCAATGATTTTTGCGGCAGCTTGTTTTGCGGCTTCAGCGGCAACAGCGTGCATATCTGACATTGCATCCTGTTTCGCACCTTTAATTTTAGCTTCCAAGTCTTTCATGACTTTATCTTGATTAGCGCGGAAGGCATCCAAAGCAGCATTTGCTTTGCCTTTAAGCTCGTCTTGTGTTTCGGCAATAATGTCAGAAGACTGGCTTTTTGAATCAAGCAAGATTTGTTCATAATCTGCTTTAATTTTTTCAGCTAAGTTATTGTCTTCTTCAGCTTTTTCGATATCGGTGCGAATACGTGTTTCACGCGCATCTAGTGCAGATGCGATATCTGGAAGTGCTTTTTTCGCGAAGAACAAGTAAAGGAATGCGAAAGTTACCGCAAGCCAGAAGATCTGAGAAGCAAACCAAGTTGGATCGAATTGTGGAAGACCGCCTGTGCCGTGGTCGTCACCATGATGTGCATCAGCTGCGCCATGCGCTGCGTCTTCACCGTGATGGGCGTCCATTGCGTCATGGGCTGCATCAACAGTGCCATGATGTGCGTCTTGCATCTTTTCAGCATGCTCAGCTGTGTCGCCAGCTGCTGGTTCGATCATTTTGTTTAATTCGTCGAATTTGCTTTTCACATCGCCATGCATAGCAGAATGTGAAGCGGCAGAGCCAGCTGATGGCTCAAGCTCTGCCACGACATAATAGTTTTGCGACATGCTGTTTTGAATTGTTGCGTGTGCAGGATAAGTGGATAAACCGATTACCGCCGCAATCAATAGTGATGTAAGTGTTTTTGTATTCATCATTATCATTTCTTTAGCTCTTAATAGCGTTAACTCACAATTCAAAACAGTTTTGCCTAACTTTGCTTAATCGGTAAGATTAAGCCGCAAATACTAGGTAGAAAGCGATAAGAAGTGCGAAAATCGCCAACGCTTCTGTAAGTGCGAATGTTAGGAAGAATTTCTTGTCAAGAATTTCTGCTGCGCTTGGGTTACGACCAACAGCTTCGTTGTATGAGCCGAAGATTGTACCAAGGCCAATGCCAACACCGATAAGTGGTAGGAGAGCAATTGCACCAGCAAGTAGTTTTACAGCTTCTAGTTCCATTTTAACGTTCCTTATGTTTAGTTACTGAAGTGAAATTTAAACCTATAACTTTCAATCACTTATTTGCGGATATTAATGTTCAAGCTCAACTGTATCTTTAAGATAAATACAGCTAAGAATTGCGAAAACATATGCCTGCAAAAAGGCGATTAAAAACTCGAACCCGATGAGGATTACATTGAACAGCATTGGAAGAATGCCGAGCGCATAGCCCGCGAAACCCATGCTGATCATACCAACGCTGAAGCCTGCAATAACCTTTAACAGGATGTGGCCAGCGATCATGTTTGCAAACAAACGGACAGAAAGTGTAACCGGACGAATGCAGAAAGATAGAATTTCAATTGGAATAACCAATGGTGTCAACCATAGTGGCACACCTGGTGGCAAAAACAGGCTGAAGAAATGCATGCCATGTTTAAATATACCAATCACGATAACCATCAAGAAAATCATAACAGCCAATGCAGCAGTCACGATGATATGTGATGTATATGTGAATGAATAAGGGATCAGACCAAGGGCGTTCCCCAAGAAGACGACCATAAATACTGTGAAGATCAATGGGAAATATTGACGGCCATGTGTACCGATATTTTCACGCACCATATTTGCAATAAAGGCATATGTCAGTTCAGACATTGCTTGCAAACGTGATGGCACCATTGCTTTTTTACGGCTAGCTGTTACGAAAAACACTATAGACAATAGCGCCGCAATAACCATCCATAATGATGAATTTGTGAAAGAAAGGTCGATACCAGAGAACTGGAGGTCAACCAAAGGCTTGATCTCAAACTGATGGGTAGGGCTAGCCACTGATACCTCTTACAACTTTTAAACAGCGTTAAATTTCAACCAAAATGCATAACAAAAGTTTATGCAGCGTCTGTTTAGCGTTTTTTTATGCGCTTTGCAATACCGAAATGCATAAAATTCTATTTTGTTAATTTATAAATATTCCAGAATCCTGTGATTACACCCAAGACGAAGAAGATCATGAGGAAAAGCGGGGATTTATCGAGCCATTTATCAAGCCCCATACCCGCGAAAAAGCACACAACGATTGGGGTGAGCAGTTCGACGCCCGCTTTTACGCCGTCATTTGTTGATTTTGCCTGACGTTGTTGTTCTTCAGTTAGGCCGTGTTTGGTCTTTAGGGCATGGATGCGGTTATCCAACACGTCGTGTTCATCATCATTATTATCATGCGACATCATCTAGGAAATCCAATTCTTGTTGTAGATCAACGGATACAAGTTGTGACACGCCTTGTTCAGCCATGGTTACGCCATAAAGGCGGTCCATACGAGCCATAGTCAGGCGATGGTGGGTAATTACCAAGAAACGTGTGTGTCCATGTGCGGCGATTTCTTCAAGCAAATCACAGACGCGGTCAACATTGGCGTCATCAAGCGGTGCATCGACCTCGTCAAGGACGCAAATTGGTGATGGGTTTGTTAGGAACATCGCGAAAATTAAGGCAATCGAGGCCAATGTTTGTTCGCCGCCAGACATTAATGATAATGACTGCAGTGTTTTACCCGGTGGCTGTGCAAAAATTTCAATGCCTGCATCAAGCGCATCATCTGATTCAACAAGCTCTAAATAGGCTTTGCCGCCGCGATAAAGACGTGTGAACAGGTCTTTGAAATGGGTGTTGACCTCTTCAAATGTTTTAAGAAGGCGCACGCGTGCTTCGGCGTTAAGTGTATTAATGGCTTTGCGCAACTCATCTATGGCAAGAACGATGTCTTCTTTTTCTTTGATGATTGAGCCAAGTTGAGAATCTATCTCTTTTAATTCTTCTTCTGCCTGCAGGTTTACGGGGCCAATCTTTTCGCGGCGGATGATTGAATCATCTTTCTCTTCACGTAGGCGGCGATAAGTTTTGCTGATGTCTTGCCCAGAATCGTCAAGATTTAATGCATATTCAGGTTTATTCAGCAGGCCGTTAGGTGGGCAGTGATAATTTGATTCGATATTTTCACGCAGTGTTTTGAGGTGTTCATCCGCATTTGCGACGTTGGCCTGCGCGGCGGCGCGTTCTTCACGGGCGCTGGCTAGCTCCGATTCGGCGGTTTTGAGTTTCTTCTCTGCTTCGCTCGCGGTCATTTCGGCTGCAGTGAGGCGGTCAGAAGCTTTTAGGCATTCTTCTTCGATATTGCCAAGCGCATTGAGGAATTTCTCTTTTTCCTCATTCAGTTTTTGTGGCTTATCTTGGTTATCTGTAATGCGGGTTTTAAGCTGATCACATAGGCTTTCTAACTTTTTGATTTGTTCGGCGCCGCGGATTGTGCGGTTCTTTAGGGCGTTGCGTTCATCGGCAATTGCGTGAATACGGGCTTTACGGCGGCCTTGTTCTTGGATTTGCTTATCGAGCGCTAGGCTTGCGGCTTGGTAGGCGGCGCGCGCTTCCGTTAATTGTTCTTTTAGCTGCTGAACATGGTCTTGCTGCTTATTGGCGGCAAGGTCTTCGGTTTCGCTAAGCAGTGCGGTCTTTTCTTCGATGGCTTTAGCCAATTGCGCGATTTCTTGGTCTTGGTCTTTAATGCTCGTTTTTACTGTATTTTGTTTTTCAGCTAGGCGGTCAGCATTATAGCGCGCTTGGTTTAAGCTTTGTTCTGCTGTTTTTAAAGCGCGGCTTGCGTCGTGACGTTTGTTTTGCAGCTCTGGCAATTGCGCTTTAAGGCTTTGTAGTTTCTCGCTCAGTTTTGTATGCGCATCTTCATGGGCATCAAGCTGTTTTTGATGCTTACCTAACGTCGTCTCAATTTCTTCTAAACGGTTTTTATGCTGAAGATGCATAGAAATCTGGTCTGCGGCTTCGGCCTTTGCGTGGAAACCATCCCAACGCCAATAATCGCCAGCTTTACTGACAAGGCTTTGCCCTGGCTTTAAGCTGTTTTGCATGCTGTCGCCTGTGTCATAATCATCGACAATAGCGATATATTTAAGGGTAATGGTTAGTTCAGAAGGCGCTTTAACAAAGGCATCTAATGTTTTCAGATTAGCTGCAAATTCAGGTTGATGCTTTGCATCAATCTTGCGCCAAATTTTGTTCATTTCAGGATTGGTTGACCCAAGCAATGTATCGCCAAGGGCGCGGGATAGAGCAAGTTCAAAACCTTTATCGGCTTTGATGTCATCCAAAATAGTTAGTTCATCTACCTGTGATAATAAGCGTTCTAATGTCGATTTCTCGGCGCTTAGAGTAGATACCTCATGTTGAGCGGCTTTGAGCTGTTGGTTGAGATGATCTTTTTCGGCGTTGAGTTGCTCGATTTGGACGTTGATTTCTTCCTGTAGCTTTTCGCTATCCGTGATTTCTTTTTGTTTATCACTGATGGATTTTTCAATTGCGGCAATATCAGGTTGGTTGGCAAGATCGCTCTCAATTGTTTTTAATTCTTTTTGAAGCGACTGTTTCTTCTCCTCAATGCGCTCTTTACGGCGGAGGAGGTTGCTATGTTCCGTCTTTAAACTCTCGATCTTCGCCGTTGATGATAGCATCGTCGATAAGGCGGTTTCATGCTCACCTTCTAGGCGCGCAACATCAGCTTCTTTCTGTGCTTTATCGTCTTCGAGCGGTTTTAAAACGTCTTCTTCATTCTCAAGATGGCTGTGAATGGTCTTTTCTTCTTCCTCAATTTTTTGAAGAAGGATTTTGTTTTCATCGAGTGTCTTGCTTTCATAAGCACGGTCGCTTTCAGCGCGCTCTAGCTGTTCTCGGCTATCTTTTAGCAACGTGCTGATCTTGCCTTCTTCGTCTTCAATACGGCTCAAGGCAAGCTTTTGGCTGTGTAATGTTGAGGTTAGCCTAATATGTTCACTTCGCAGGTTTGGCAGGTTGCGCTTTGTTTCGTTGTTTTCAGTCGTCAGTGCGTTAACCGCTTTCATTTTTTCGGCGACCATATTTTCGGCAGCGTCATAAATACGTAGGGCGTTTTGTTGCTGGCTTTTGGATTGATGCCATTCAACATAAGCGATTTGACGCTCTAACTTACGGATTTCGGCGTTTAGTGTTTTGTATTTCTCAGCCTGACGCGCTTGACGGCGTAGGGCATCAATGCGGCTCGACATACTTTCGGAAATATCTTCTAGGCGCGTCAGGTTAGTTTCGGCGGCACGTAGGCGGATTTCAGCTTCATGTCGGCGTGCATATAGGCCGGCAACACCTGCAGACTCCTCTAATACGTGGCGGCGGTCTTGCGGCTTGGCATTTATAATCTCTGCAACGCGGCCTTGGGAAACAAGTGATGGTGAATTGGCGCCAGTCATTGTATCGGCAAAAAGCAGATGTACGTCACGCGCACGGGCGTTTTTACCATTAATTTTATAGTTTGACCCCTTATCACGGACAATGCGGCGCGTGATTTCGATTTCATCAAATTGGTTATAAGGGGCAGGGGCTTCACGTAGCTGATTATCGAGCATTAAGGTGACTTCAGCGAAGTTACGGGCAGGGCGGCGCTCTGTGCCGTTGAAAATCACATCATCCATACCTGTGCCGCGCATTTTGCGGGCAGAGCTTTCGCCCATACACCAACGCAAGGCTTCGACAAGATTAGATTTACCACAACCATTAGGTCCCACAATGCCGGTAAGCCCGACAGCAATGTCGAGCTCCCCGCGTTCAATGAAGGATTTAAAGCCGTTAAGGCGTAGCTTGGAAAATCTAATCATATAAAGTCAAAGATTACCTTACTCAGCGGCCTTAAGCGCACGATCAATTTGTTTCTGAATGGTCTTATAATTAGTAAGGCCTTTCAGTTTTTCATTGGTCGGATAAGCAATGACCGTTGGAGTGGACGATACACTGTATCGTTCTTTGCCATTTTTAATGGAATTCATTATTTTTAATTCATGCTCTTCATCAGCGAGACAGGCATCAATGCTTTCCTGTGTCATGCCTGCAAGTTTTGCGTTTTGGAAAAGCGGTGTCGGATCTTCAGTAAATGCCCACATATCCTGTGTTTGGAATAATAGATCCATAAACTTATACTGGCGTTTAAATGGCATGCAGCGCATTAGTTTTACTGCATCTAGGCCAGATTTGCTTGTCGGGTATTCGCGGAATTCAATAAATACTTTACCTTGGTCGATATAATCTTCTTTCAAACGTGGAAGAATAGAGTGATGGAATTCAGCGCAGTGTGAACATGACAATGAAGCATATTCAACTAAGTAAACTGGTGCATTAGGGTCACCTAGGCCAATAACTGGGAAAATTTCAAGATCATCTGGTGTTTTGATTTTATTTTCTTCTTCTGTGGCCACTTCTGCCGTTGTTTCATTCGCAACTTCGGTCGCTGTTTCTGTTGTTGCTTCTGCAACCGGCTCTTCTGCTGCTTTTTCAGCATGAGCGTTCATAGGATAAAATGTTGTAAATGCAAATACGGCAACAATTATAAATGCCACGCCAAATGCGAATTTTCTAAGGTTCATTATTCTGTTCCTTACTTTCTAACTAAGTGTATTTTGTGAATATTTATTGTTTATCAATATAGTATTTTGTGTGCAAGCTTAAAGCCGTTCTTTATTTTTTATACAAACAAATAACTTAGGTTTGACATAAGTTTAAAACGTGTTTATTGTCCGATTTATGTTTAATGGGAGATCAGCATAATGGATATATCAAAATTAATGCGTGCCTTTATTACGGTTACAGAAAACCAAGGCAGTGATGAAAAGCGTGTCTATAAATTGGATGTCGCGGATATCTGTTATGTTGAGGCACGTTATGATAGTGACGAAGAGCTTGAAGAAATGCGTGATGAAGGCTCTGATCTAAGCACAATATACTATCGAGTTGTGGATGATGAGCGCGAAATTGAAGTGCAGCAATCTCCAGATGAAATCGAAGCGCTTATCGAGCAGGCTGAAGATAAACGCATGGCGCGTTTAAATAAGTTTCGTCTTGGTATCCGATAATATTTTAAGGCAATAAGCTGATTTCTATGCGGTCGATAGGCAGCTTATTGGTTTCACTTCCTAGGGCGCGTAGGTCCATGCGCTGGCTTTCAATACCATTATTTAACAAATGATCACGAACGGCAAGGGCGCGCGCCAATGATGCGCGGCGGGCGGAGCTTGGTGAATCATCAACAGCATCTGCGTAAGAACGTATTTCAATACGTAGGTCAGGATAAGCTGTTAATGTTTGAATGACGTCCTTGTTGAGCAGACCTTTCATGTCATCATTTAATTTTACATCGCCTTGATCAAATAGATAGGTGATGGTTGGAAGGTCTTCATTACTTGGGATTGCTTCGCTTGTTTCTTGCTGTGGCTGTTCAGTTGGTGCTGTATAGTCACTAACGTCAAACACACCTTCATCTTCTTTAGGGGGGGTATCAATGTCCATTTCAACCGAAATGAAGGTAACGTCATTATCATTTAATGGTTCAGGGGCCATGTCTGGCTGTGATAATGTTACGACTTCTACGCTACCTGCTGGAACGGCAGGCATTACAGGTGAATTTGGTGACTTAACCAATGCTGCAGGCGTGGCTTTGTTCTTGATGCGTGGTGAGCGCTTAAATGGCTTTGGAATGGATTGCAAGGCAGCCATTGTTTGCGTTGAAAGCGCAATAATCGCTTCATCAGCTTTTACGGGCTGCGGTGATGCTTTGTATGGGCGTTTTAATGGGCGCATGATGTCTACCTGCTTTAACTCAGGCACAGGTGTAGGTGTTTTTGCTGTTGTTACGGTCGGTATGTTTTCAACAGGTTTAAATGCCGATTCATAATTCGCGGCAGGTGCCGGCATTGGTGATGCTTTATGTGGCGCTATGTATTTTTCTTTTGGCGTGTTGCTGATTGTGTGGTCTTGAATTGGCGTGCTTGTATCTTCATCAAACATATCAGGCAATTCATAGCCATCAATAACGGCTTCATCATCTGCCGCTAAGCTTTGCGGGGCAAAGTTAACAAACATACATAAAGCGGCAGTCAACATGACAGCGCGGCCAAGAGTTAATGCTGCTTTATGTATTGTATTGTTCATATGTTTCTTATTTATGGGCTTTGTTTAGAAGGCCTTGCATTTCTGTCAATGCGAATTCATGACCACAAAGAACATT
Organism: Alphaproteobacteria bacterium; assembly: GCA_030147745.1. GTDB lineage: Bacteria > Pseudomonadota > Alphaproteobacteria > Micavibrionales > Micavibrionaceae > UBA2705. The sequence continues at coordinate 13,327 of JASBUS010000022.1, read as the reverse complement.
ACCTGTGTAGATTGGGTTTTCTTTGTTGTTCATATAGTCTTTTGTAAAGCCGCCAGCTTCCTTAACGATCAAATAGCCCGCAGCAATGTCCCATGGGTTGATGAAACGTTCCCAGAAAGCATCCGCACGACCAGCTGCGACATAAGCCATATCAAGTGCAGCAGCGCCCAAACGACGAACAGCAGGGAAGGTTGAGCTAACCATGCGCATTTCAGCTTGGAATTCATCAAATGTTGCCTTTTGACGGCCTGGGTGACCACAAACAATAAGCATTTCATTCGGGTTACGACGTGCAGAAACACGAAGACGGCGATGGCGAAGGAATGCACCGCCACCTTTTTCTGCTGTAAATAATTCATCCTGCACAGGGTTGTACACAACAGCGGCGATGATCTCGTCACCTTTTTCAAGGGCAAGAGAAATACACCAATGTGGAATACCATGCAGGAAGTTGAATGTGCCATCAAGGGGATCAATAATGAAGCGGTGCTCTGGGTCACTACCTTTAACTTCGCCACTTTCCTCCATTAGGAAGCTGTAGTCAGGGCGTGCTTTTGAAAGTTCTTCATGCAAAATTTGCTCTGAGCGCTTATCAGCAGCAGATACGAAATCCGCAGGGCCTTTAACCGATACTTGAAGATTTTCAACTTCACCGAAGTCACGTATTAATGATTTGCCGGCTTTTTCAACCGCACGGATCATTACATTAAGGTTAGGGGAACGCACCGCCATTATTTTTGTCCTTATATTACACTGATTATTTTATGTTATTAGTCTTTAGCGCGTTCGTAATACGAACCGTCTTCAGTCTTAACGATAATGAATGTGCCAACTTCGATATGTGGTGGTACAAGCACGCGCACACCGCCAGTTACGATTGCTGGCTTATATGATGTTGTGACTGTTTGACCTTTGATTACTGGATCAGCTTCAAGGACTTCGACTTTAACGCTGTCAGGAAGTGTTACACCAAGAGGCGCGCCTTCATATGTTTCAATGATACAGACCATGCCTTCTTGCAAGAATTTACCTGCGTCACCAAGCAAGTCCATAGGCACAGAGATTTGCTCGTAATTTGCAAGATTCATGAATGTGTATTTATCTTCTTCTTCATAAAGATACTGAAAATCGTCTTGTTCTAGGCGAACACGCTCAACTGTTTCTTGTGTACGGAAACGAATGTTGTTTTTGTTGCCTGATTTTAGGTCGCGAATTTCAACCTGAATAACGGATGCACCTTTACCCGGTGTCATAATTTCATATTTTTCTACAACGCATAGATTGCCATTATACTCCATAACATGGCCTTTACGTAGTGTATTCGCATTTACTTTCATAGGGTTAGCTTTCTTAATAAATCTACAAATGATTTGAAAATTAATTTTTGTGCTTATCAACTAGCATAGCCTGACCTAAACTTTCAAGTCGCAAGCGCATTTCAGGGTCAGAAATATTTTCAAGGACCTCATTTAATTTGATTTTATCGCTTGCGGTGACGCGAGGGATTTTGTTCTTAAATGATGGTTTTTTATCCATATTGGCAGGGATATGCACAAATTTTATTGCATTGACCCAACGCTCACCAAAAATACGATTGATGCGCTCAAGGATTAGATCGACTTGGTAATGCATCAATGCAGCTTGCGCACTGGGGACAGCAATTTCTAATACGGCTTTAGGCTTTTCGCGGCGGGTTTTAGGTTTTTGATATTGTATTTTTATGGGTTGGGCGTGCTGAGCTAAATCAGGCCCAACGATTTGATCCCAATGGCTTAGGATGCGGCCTAGGGAGATAAACTTCTTGCTACACGCAGATTTTGTAACCTGCGATACGGCAAAAGACAGTTGTTTTGGCCCTAACGACATACTATAAGCACCTTAAGCGAATGTAATTTTAAATGAGACTTTGCACGTTAGTACAAATATGAAAATCAGTCACGCCTCTAGTATAGATGATTCACAAGAAATTCTGAACTTCAATAATCAAGCCGTTTCTTGGTATGCGCAAAATGCGCGAAGTTTGCCATGGCGTGCTATGATGGGCGAGACTGCAAACCCTTACCATGTTTGGCTTTCGGAGATTATGTTGCAGCAAACAACGGTGACCGCTGTCATTCCGTATTTTGAGAAATTTATAAATCTTTGGCCACGTGTAGACGGCCTTGCTGCTGCAGACGAAGCTGCCGTGATGGATGCATGGGCGGGGCTTGGCTATTATAGTCGTGCACGTAATCTGCATAAATGTGCCAAAGTTGTTTGTGATGAATATGGCGGTGAATTTCCTCAGGAAGAAAAATTGCTGCTTAAGTTGCCGGGAATAGGCCCATATACGGCGGCGGCAATTATGGCGATAGCTTTTGGTCAGCGTGCAGCGGTGATGGATGGTAATATTGAGCGTATATTTGCTCGTTACCGCCATGTCGAAGGTTTTCTGCCTGATATAAAGCCAATTTTAAAAGACTACACGCAGCTTTATATGCTTGATGATTCTGTGTTTGACCCGTCATCCTTGGCACAGGCATTGATGGATATCGGGGCGACCATATGCCAACCCAAGCGTGCGCGCTGTACAGAATGCCCATTAAGTCAGGGATGTGTTTCATACCTAGATGCTGATTTAAAGCCACTTGATTACCCCCGTAAGAAAGTAAAGGAGCGGCCTAAACGCTATGGCGTTTGTTTTATAGTTGAAAATGATTCACAGGGGTATTTGATTGAGCGCCGCCCGAAAAAGGGCTTATTTGCCAATATGTATGGGCTGCCGATGCATATGGAAGACGATGAAGCAGAGATGCTAAAGCGTTTTTCTGGGTGTGAAATTAAACAAAATCAATTTGTTGAACATATATTTACACATTTTCATTTAAAATTATATGTGGTTAAGCTTGGGGTGGGGGCTTTTTACGACCTTGGTTTATTTGATAATATTAACACTGAATGGGTAAGCTGCGCCGAAATTCGTGATGTGTCATTACCGAGTTTGTTCAGTAAGGTTGTTAAAATCATTTAGGTTTAGGATATGTGTGTTCGTTATTTTTCAGGATTATATACACTAATTACGCTGGCTTTATTGCCTTTTGGATCATTGGCGCAGGCGAATGATTTGGATATTCAGTTGAAACGTAGCGAGTTTCGTATCCCTTACAAGAGTGACGAATTTATTACGCCGAGTTATCAGAATTTTGAATTTATTCTTTGGCGCTTTGGTGGCTATGATATTGAGAATGATGAAGATGTTATACGTTTTATCGCCTTGAATGATTGTACTTTGTTTCACCGTTATATGAATTATGACCTTGAGTGGAAGAATATTCAGGCAATGTACCGTGATTTCCTTAAGAAGAACGCGGATGTTTTCCCTGGGCGTATTCGTGTAAAAGTCCCAATAGGTCTAAAGCGTTATGATGAGGAGCGTCAAGTTTTTGATGTATCTGAGGAAACGCAGGTGCAAGAGGTCCGTATTTTGCCTGTTAAACGTTTTGACGGTTCTGTGACTAATAGCTGTCGTATAAAAAAGAGTATTTTGGATGGCTATAGAGATTTTATCCATGATGATATTGATGTTAGTTTGAAGTTTCCATTAACTTTGACAGAAGTCCCTGTTGCCCCTGATAAAGCAAAGGGCTATATCGAACTCGTTCAGAGGGAGGGTAATTATGAATCTCAGGTTAGGGGGCGTGTTGCTTACGTTTTCTACGATATTGTTCTCTATGATTATATCCGCCGTACTGATTTAGGCGGTCATTTGCTCTATGGTAATATTGAGCGCGCTCAGGTGTATGGTAATGAAAATGAAACCTATTTGCTCTATGAGTTTTTTCCGGGTCAAAAATATGACACAAGCAATCAAGGGCGCAAAAGCGCCCTTGAATAAGGTGTAAAAAGTAACTCAGATTAATTCGATTGTGTGCCAATCTGCTCACGAACTTTTTCGCGCAGTTGATCAATTGGGTGGTATTGACCGTCTTCTTTATAGTGCCAATATGTCCAGCCGTTACATGATGGTGCATCTTGCAAAGCTGCGCCAACTTTGTGGATTGATCCGCGGAATTTGTTTTTACCTTTTTCGGCGATTAAGTTGCCGTCCGCGCCAATCTTGGCAATGTGGTTTTTCTTATTATCAGTTAAAACTGTACCTGGTTTTAATAGGCCGCGTTCAATTAACCAGCCAAATGGAATGCGTTGAGCTTCACGCTTAGACGGAATCTCTAGTGACGAGATATCTGCATCTGGTTCAATTGCATCAATACGTTCTTGCGCATATTTAATGTAATCATTATCACGCTCTAGGCCGATGAAATTACGGCCAAGTTTCTTTGCAACTGCGCCTGTCGTGCCGCTACCAAAGAATGGATCAAGGACAACATCACCTGGCTGTGTGGATGCTAATAGCACGCGGTAAAGCAGAGCTTCTGGCTTTTGCGTTGGGTGAACTTTTTCGCCATTTTCTCTTTTTAGGCGCTCATTACCTGAACAGATTGGCATATACCAGTCTGAGCGCATTTGTAATTCGTCGTTTAATGATTTCATCGCATCATAGTTAAAACGATATTTAGAATCTTGTGACTTAGCAGCCCAAATCATCGTTTCATGCGCATTCGTAAAGCGGCGGCCGCGGAAGTTCGGCATAGGGTTCGCTTTGCGCCAAATAATATCGTTTAGTATCCAAAAGCCCATGTCTTGTATAGACGCACCCATGCGGAATACGTTATGATATGAACCAATAACCCAGATTGAGCCATTCGGCTTAAGAATTCTGCGTGCTGCTTCTAGCCATGCTTTTGTGAACATATCATAAGCGACAAGGGATTCGAATTTATCCCATTCGTCATCCACAGCATCGACCTTGCTGTTGTCAGGGCGGTGTAAGTCACCATTAAGCTGCAGGTTATACGGTGGATCAGCGAAGATCACATCTACAGATTCGGGCTCAAGCTTGTTCATAAGCTCAATTGAATCGCCTTGCAGTATCTGGTTTAGACATTCTTTTGTGGACAACATTTTTTGGGACTCGACTTTTGTGGATACACTCGATAATACCTCTGAATCATGAATCATTTTGATTCGTCCGTCAAGAGTCTTATGGTTGAAAAGCGTCTTTTTTTATACGCGCATAAGTGTTTTATATGGTCGGGATGTTTGATTTTACGGCTTGATTCTGCTGTAAAATTTTTTCTGTAGAGCCAAGAGCTAACGTGTTTTCGGCTGACTGTATAGCGTTTAGATAGCTATCTGATCTGTGGGCATGTTCAATGGTTTTATCACGTTCGCGCAGCTTTAACAGTTCATCATGCGATGGGTTTATTGCTATTGATGCTTGCCCGTTTTCTTCTTGTGTTAAATAGGCGCGATTGCCAAATTGTCCGTAATCATATTGTGTAAAATAATTTGCGCCATCGGGTGTTAATACGGTTGGTACTGGATCACCATGTAGTTCGACCGTCCAGACATTTGCGCCAAGTTCGCTTGCCTTGTTTTCAAAACTTTGAACAAATTCGGCATTGCCGTATCCTGGTGGTGCAAAGCTTATTACATCATTAAGTTTAATGTTTGCGTTGTCATCAAATATGCCTGTGCTTGTAACTTCAGCGGCAGCAAGGGCTGCTTGTGCGCCGCCTTTTGAGAATCCTGTGAAATTGACATTCAACGTTTGATCACTTCGGCTAGCATAATCATAAATTACAGCGTTAATGGTATCAATTAGGCTTCCACAGGGCAGGTTGGCATTCTCTTTAACAAGGTCGTCATATAAGCCGCCATGCACTTCACCGCCAATGCTGTGTGCCTCAGATCCTCTCGTGAAGTTATCCCATTTGTCGGCGTTGTTAAACACTGTACCTTTTGAAAGTGTTGGGTCGAAGGTGACGGTTAGGCTGTTTGTATCCTTGTCGTAAGCCATTACAGCTGTCGTATTATCGCTCCGCGCAAGGTTTATTTCGCCCTTTAAGTTTGTTGGGGCGCTATCATACATTTTTTGTAATGCTTTTTCATGATCACCGGTTTGGTGTAGCGCAAGTTCATATGTTTCTGGCAATTTTGCAATAGCGACTAACTTGCTTGAATCACTTAGATTTAATGTCTCTGAATATTTTGCCATTTTTATCTTAACATGTATTTGTATAATCATATTAGGTAAAGATTAATAACGTGTTATGTTTATCGCATTTGCTGCAAAAGAATTTCTAGAGCATGTGACAGTGTTTTTTGGCGAATTTTAGCGCGGTCGCCATCGAAGATTTTTTTGTCGGTGATTAATTGGCCTGTTTTATTGTTTTTACAGCCAAAATAGACGAGGCCAACGGGTTTTTCGGCGCTGCCGCCTGTTGGGCCTGCGATGCCGGTGACGGCAATGGAGATATTGGCTGTGGGGTATTGCGCCAATGTGCCTTCGGCCATTGCTGCGGCGCATTCATTGCTGACAGCGCCGTGGGTGTTCAATATATCATTTGAAACGCCGATAAATTGGTTTTTTGCCATATTATCATAGACAATGAAACCGCCATGATAGGCTGATGATGCACCAGATATATCGGTTAGGGCAGTGCCGATCATGCCGCCCGTGCAAGATTCCGCACTAAGGATGATATAGCCATTTTCTTTTGCGGTTTGGATGACGTCTTTGGCCTTGTTAGACATAGCTGTAAATCCCCCAAATAATTGCGGCGGTGAATATACCCGCTAGAATGTCATCAATCATAACGCCGAATGCGCCAGAGACATGGCGGTCGAGCCATTTGATCGGCCATGGCTTTAACGCATCAAAAAAGCGAAAGAGCAAAAAGGCGAGTACGAAGGATAGGGCGCTGCCGTTAATTGTTGCAGCGGCAATCAGGATGCCAGATGTTTCGTCAATGACGATCATTGAGCTGTCATGTTCTTTGCTGTGTTTTTCAAACTGATGTGCAGACCACAGACCGATAAGAAAGACAACAATCGCACCGATGATAAGCGCTGACGCACCGCCAAGTAGATATAATGCAATAACCAATGGCATTGAGAATAAGGTTCCCCAAGTGCCTGATGCAGGAATAATCAGGCCGCTGCCGAACCATGTTGATAGCCAGAAATAGGGGGCTTTGATATCAACGTTATTTAGAACGCGGCTGCGTGTTTCTTTTGCGCTAGTGATTTTGGCTTTGAGTTTTTCGATCATGTGGCCTTCGCTTCAAATTCTGCGGTAGTTGCGGCTTGTACGGCAATGCCTTCACGGCGACCTGTAAAGCCTAAGCCTTCAGTTGTTGTGGCTTTGACGCTTACATCTGCTATGTCGAGCTCAAGCAGTTTGGCTATGTTCTTGCGCATTTTATCACGTTGTGGGCCGATGGCTGGTTTTTCGCAAATGATTGTGACATCAACATGGGTGAGTTGCCCATGTTCAGCTTTTAATGCTTTGTTCGCGGCGATGATAAAGTCGGCGCTGTCTTGGTTTTTATGTGCGTTATTGCTCGGCGGGAAATGCATGCCAATATCGCCATCTGAGATTAGTCCATATATGGCATCAGTAATTGCGTGTAATACGACGTCGGCATCTGAATGGCCCTTTAATTCAAAGGGGTGCGGAATACTGATGCCGCCAAGTTTAATTTGGTTACCGATAACTTCATATTCTTCAAATGCATGGACATCATAACCTGTGGCCATTTTGGTTTTCTTTGGTTTTTGCCCAAGGAGCTGCTCTGCGATCATGAAGTCTTCGCTTTCTGTTACTTTGAAATTTAGTCGGCTGCCGTCTATGATTTCCACATCGTGTCCCATTTTTTGGACAAGGCTTGTGTCGTCAGTTACGCCCTGATAACCAAGAAGGTCCGTTTTTGCGTGGTCATGAGCTTGCTTGATTAGGCTGTATTTGAAGCCTTGCGGCGTTTGTATAGCGTATAAATTCTGTCTCGATGGATGTTTGCTATCGCTATCCATCTTTTGTGATTTATTTGTGTATTTTAATGTGTCCGCCAGGGCTACACCGAGTGTCGCGGCGCCGCTTGATGCTGTCTTTTTCGCTAGGCTTAATATTGACTTCTTATCAATGAATGGGCGCGCTGCGTCATGAATCAAAACGATGTCATCTGCAGTACAGTCACTTAACGTTAGGGCGTTATAAACGCTTTCATAACGTTCTTTCCCGCCTTCGATAAGTGTAAAACGATTGCTATCATATGATTGGAGTATGGGCGCGTAATACGCTTTATGTGCAGGATCAATCACGATATATATATGTTCGCAGCTTTCAATTTGGCTAAACATATCAAGGCTATAGGCCAATACTGGTTTGCCGCCTAGTGGGAGATATTGTTTTGGGATATCTGATCCCAAACGTGTGCCTTGGCCTGCGGCGACGATTATGGCTTTAAATGGGGTATTCATAACTTCTTACTCTGAAAGCTGTTTTTCTTGCATTCATGCGTATATAGATTTATTCATAAACTACACTTTTTGCAAGGTAGATAATGGACACGCAAGATACGGATGTGCAAATTAATCAAAAACCGCGCGCTAAAAAGGATCGCCTTTTTAGTTTGCTGGCGTTCTTGTACAAAATTCCGACATTGAAAAAGCGTAACGCACAAAATAAACCACGCAATGTTATTGAAGACATTGTTGGCGGTATTGTGATGGTATCTGCGATTATCGCGGGTATTGTAACATGTGGCGCATTGATGGAAATTCCGCCTTTTGGTGATGATCCGCATTTCTTGTTTAAGGTATTGAAGATAGATCTCGTTTTGTTGCTTGCCTTGGCGCTGTTAAACATACGCCGTGTTTTGGCTGTGTTGAAAAGTAATAAATCTAACGAGAAACAGAAGAAGGCCGCGGGCGTTCGTATTCAAACGCGTCTTGTGATGATTTTTGGCTTTTTGGCGCTTATGCCGGCGTTGTTGATGGCGGTATTCTCGGTGCTGTTCTTCCAATATGGTATTCAATCTTGGTTTAACGAGCGTGTTAAGTCTGCTGTTGGCAATGCGAACGCCGTTGCTGAAGCTTATTTGGATGAGCACTATAAGGTCGTGCGTGCAGATATTTTGGCAGCAGCAAATGACTTCGACCGTCAAGCGGCGCTGATTTCGGCGAACCCTGAAGATGTTAAGAAGATCCTTGAAACGCAATCGACCATCCGTAACTTTTCTGAAATTATTTTGTTTAGCAGCACGGGGCGCGTGATTGAAGAATATGGCCTGCAAGATAAGGCCGCTTATGTGCGCATGTTAACTGATGGGCTTGAGAAGGCAAATGACGGTGATGTGGCGGTTATTACAGATACTGATTCAGAGCGTGTGCATGCTTTGATTAAGCTTAACAACTTTATTGATGCGTATTTGATGGTTGGGCGTTTTGTTGACCCAACTGTTTTATCGCATGTTGAGCGCACGCGTAAAGCATCTGAAGAATATGCGTATTTAGAAGGTCAATTTGCAGGTGTACGTGTCACGGTTAGCATGATTTATATTGTTGTAGCGCTGTTGTTGGTGGTTGCGGCAAGTTGGGTTGGCTTGCATTTCGCGCGCCAGATTGTGATGCCGATTTCAGATATGATTTACGCTGCGGAACGGGTATCAACAGGTGACCTATCGGTTAAGCTGAATGATCAAACACGCTTTAAAGATTTTTCGTATCTGGCGCAATCCTTCAACACGATGACGGATGAAATTAAGGGGCAGCGTAATGCCCTAATGCATGCGAACCGACAGCTTGATACACGTCGACGTTTTACGGAAGCGATCTTAGCTACGGCGAGCCACGGTGTGATTGCAATTAACAATAAAAATGAAATCACATTGGTGAATGCGCGTAGCTCAGATTTGTTAGAGCATAATGAGCAGGAGTTGGTTGGTCATGGTATCGATACATTCTTACTCGGCATTACGGATTATATCGCGAATGCGGAACAGAAAGCTGATGATGAAGTCTTCCAGTTCGAAACGCCAATTGTCCATAGCACCCTTGGCCCGCGTGTCTTGCTCGTCCGCATCGCGCTTGAAAAAGAAAATGATGTTCAAGTTGGTGCTGTGATTACCCTTGATGATATTACGGATTTACAGTCCGTTCAGCGTAAGGCTGCGTGGTCAGATGTTGCACGCCGTATTGCACATGAGATCAAAAACCCACTGACGCCAATTCAGCTGTCGGCGGAGCGCTTACAGCGCAAGTATGAAAGCCAAATTAAGGAAGAAGACCGCGAGATTTTCAACCTTTGTACATCGACGATTATTAAACATGTCGGTGACATTGGGCGTATGGTTAAGGAGTTCTCATCCTTCGCACGTATGCCTGAACCGCAAATGAGCGATGTTAATCCGCTTAAATTGTTAAAAGACGTCATGCTGTTTGAAGATCACGCGCATGATCAGATTGATATAGATTTTGTGCCGTTATTGGGCGATTTATCTGCCGATGATGAAATCTTTGTGCATGCGGATAGTCAGCAAATACGTCAAGTCTTCACGAACTTGCTTCAAAATGCGATTGAGGCCGTGCAGACAGCCTCTGAAGATGGTGTTATACGTATTTATAGTTACCGCAATAAGCAGCGCTTATTCATGATTTTTAAGGATAATGGCCCTGGTTTCCCTGCGGAAATTGACCGTTCGCGCTTGGCTGAGCCTTATGTTACGCACAAGGAAAAGGGGACGGGGTTAGGGCTCGCTATTGTGAAAAAGATATTAGAGGATCATAATGGAAGTCTGTATATGGGGCTGCCAGAATTTTTGTCCAAGGCATTGGATAAAGATGGTTTGGTGGACTATATTGCTGATGACAAGGGGGCTGTTGTTGTTGCCTCTCTGCCGATTAAGTTTGTCAAAACAGAAAACCAGAATAAAGAGTTTGCCGCGTGAATACGAACCGCAAAATCCTGATTGTTGATGACGAACCAGATATCCGTGCTTTAGTTGGCGGTATTCTGGAAGACGAGGGCTATGAAGTTTTTCATGCCGCTACGCATCAGGAAACATTCACGCAGATTGAAAATGCAAAGCCTGACTTAGTCTTGCTAGATATCTGGCTTGAGAATAGCGCTAAAGATGGCATCGGTATTTTGCAGGATATTCAGGAACTCAATCGTGATGTGGCTTTGCCTGTGATTATGATGAGCGGCCATGGTAATATTGAAACAGCCGTGAAGGCGCTTCATATCGGTGCGTTTGATTTCATTGAAAAGCCGTTTAAGACCGAACGCTTATTGTTGATTGTGACGCGTGCGCTTGAGATTAATCAGCTTAAGAAGGAAAATAAATTCCTTCGCAGTAATCATAATGTCAAAGAAGAACGCCAAGTCGTTGGTCAGTCTTCAGCTGCTGAACATTTGCGTACGATTATTTCTAAAGTTGCGCCAACCAATAGCCGTGTTTTGTTAACAGGTCAGGCGGGCGTAGGTAAGGACTTTGTTGCGCGCCTCTTACATGAACAATCTGCACGTAAAGATATGCCGTTTATGGCCGTAAATTGCGGGTCTATGCATCCTGAACGCTTTGATATTGAGCTGTTTGGGTGTTTAGAAGGTGTACAGGGTGAGCCTGAGCGTATTGGCCTGCTAGAGCGCAGTAATGGCGGCACGATCTTTTTGGATGAGGTCGGCGATATGCCATATGAAACACAAGGCAAGATCGTTCGTATTTTACAGGAACAGCGTTTTGAGCGTATTGGGGCGACCGTACCGATTGATTTGGATATACGCGTTATTGCATCAACAAGCTATGACTTGGATGATTTGATTAAGCAAAACCGTTTCCGTCAAGATTTGCTGTATCGTTTAAATGTTGTGTCGATTGACGTGCCATCTTTGCATGATCGCCAGCAAGATATTCCATTGCTTTGTGAGGCCTTCTCAAAAGAGCTTTGTAAAAAGTCTGATATTGAGCCATTTAGTTTTACGACCTCGGCCATGTCTGCATTGATTGGCTATGAATGGCCGGGCAATATGCGTCAGCTGCGCAATGTAATTGAATGGCTGATGATTATGAAGGCATCAACAGGCAAAACGATTATCGAGCTTGATGATTTGCCGCCAGATGTTATCGCGAATTTGCCGAAGGCTGTGAGCAGCGAGCGCAGCATAGATTTGCTCGATATGCCGCTTAAAGATGCACGTGCCAGTTTTGAACGTGATTATTTAGCAGCACAAATCCAGCGTTTTAATGGCAATATTACAAAGGCCGCAGAGGCTATTGGGATGGAGCGTTCAGCCCTGCACAGAAAGATCAAAACATTGGATATTCAACCGCATACGGCAAAACACTATCTAGACAGTGATGCTGTAATGGGTGAGAATGTGCCAGCAGAACAAATAAACAAGAAAACTGGATAATCATATGCGTATAATCATTTGCGGCGTTGGTCGTGTTGGACATAGTATCGCGTCTTATTTATCGCGTGAACAAGATAACGACATTACCTTGATTGATCAGGATGAAAAGCTTATTCGCCGTATCAACGATCAGATGGACGTGAACGGTATTGTTGGCCATGCCTCTAACCCTGACATATTGGCGCTCGCCGGTGCAGCTGAAGCTGACATGATCATTGCTGTGACGCATTCAGATGAAGTAAATATGGTCGCCTGTCAGGTTGCGCATTCACTATTTGGCGTATCGCGTAAGGTCGCGCGCCTGCGTAATCCTGTGTTCCTTGACCCGCTATGGCATAAGCTTTTCTCGCGCGAAAACATGCCGATTGACTTTATAATCTCGCCTGAAGTTGAGGTTGCGAAGTCTATTCATGGTCGTTTGACTATTCCAGGGACGTCCAATGTTATTTCACTTGCCAATGGCCGCGCCTATATGGTTGGTGTGCGCTGTGAAGAAAACTGCCCAATTGTGAATACGCAGCTTAAGCAGCTAATGTCACTATTCCCTGATTTGAATGTAAAAATTGGTGCGGTATTGCGCGGCCGTGAAGTGATTTATCCGAATATTCATGACCAAATGTTGGTTGGTGATGAGGTCTATTTCTTTGCAGAGGCTGAGCATCTGAAGCGTGCGCTTGCTGTATTTGGGCATACTGAGGAAAGTGCAAAAAATATTATCCTCGTCGGCGGCGGTAATATCGGCCTTAACTTGGCGCAGATGATTATTGATGAAACGCCGAATATTAATATGAAGATCATTGAAAATGATTCATCACGTGCAGCGTATTTGAGCGAGAAGCTTGATAATAGGGCGATTATTTTATCGGGTGATGTACTAAACGATCAAATTTTTGCGCAGGCTAATATTGAGCATGCGGATGCAATGATTACGGTAACAAATGATGATGAAGTCAACATTTTGTCATCATTGATCGCGAAAAAGCAAGGCTGTAAGCGTGTTCTAACACTCATTGGGAATGATATTTATAC
>JASBUS010000093.1 GCA_030147745.1 Alphaproteobacteria bacterium | reverse complement strand
TAACGTGAAACGCTGTAGCGCCGATGGTACTCCGTCTTAAGGCGTGGGAGAGTAGGTCGTTGCCAGCTCTATTAAGCTCAGTTATTTAACCTATTTCGATGTATTCAAGATTTCTAAACCTGCTCACAAGCAGGTTTTTTTATGACCTAAATTCCCGACATACACATAACGCCTATATACGCCACAGCGCTTAGCTGGGACGTATTTACTCTTCTATTTACGCGCATTATAGGGTAATGATAGACCTAGTTATAACTAATCATAATAAAGTGAGAGACAATGTCTGACAAAATGGTGGATTTAGAATTGCGATTAATGGAGCTTGAGCGTCAGACACAAGAGCTTTCGGATGTTGTGGCGGATCAGTGGAAGATTATTGATGCTTTGCGTGGCAATTTAACGCAGCATAAAGAGCGTCTCGGCGCATTAGAAGCCGCGCAGCGTGATGGTAAATCGGGGGATAGTTCGTCTATTGCCGAAGCGCGTGATAATATCCCGCCGCATTATTAAATTACCATTTAGTTGGGTGTGCTAAAGCTACCTAGTCTTCATAGGCATTATGCCGTTTAGCGTATTGGCGGTGTAAGAAGCTGCGGATTTTTCTGGATTACATTAAAATCCGCCGCATCATTTTCCCATTTATAGTTCTGATAGCCACTTTTACCTGTGCTTTGCCAATATGAATAACCAAATTGTGGTTTACGAATTTTGGCTAGGCCGCCATCGTCATATTCATCAGCAAATTCCTGAATTAATTTGCCGCTATAGGAAATTGCGGCGGTTTCTAACCAGCCTGCATGTGCATCATCATTACCGCTATCATATAAGGAAAGCGTTTTTTCCTTTGGGAAATAAAGGCCATGTACGGTTTGATCAAAGAAGACTGAATCGGCATCAGACATTCTGTGGTCTAAGCATACCGTAATATCGTTATTGGCAACAAAATCTAGCGCTTCAGAACGTGTGTCCATAAGTACTTCTTCTAGACGGTCTTGATAAGAGGCGCTTTGTTTGAAATTTTTCTGTAGGTCGCATTTTTGCATGGAAACGCTAACAACTTGGTCGACCAGATGTGGCTTGCGTGCGATATCGGCATCACTTTCTGATAGTGCATTAAATAACAACGCTAGGCCTGCGACGCCGCAGACTGTATATGCTGCAATTTTTTTCATTCCCATACTCCTTTATTTTTATTTGTTATAAGGCTAATTAATCATGGCTATGTATTTGTGTCAATAGTTATATAACATTATTTATTTAAGTTTTGTGATTTTGACATAATGCTTGTTTTGCCTGATTTACTATGTTAGAAAACAATATATCTAAAGGGAGGCAATAATGTTTAAAGCACAAATCGATTACCGTGGTGCGTCGTATTATAGTTCAGATTTACATACGGATGACGTGAATAGCGAATTAAGAATTCTAAACGATGATGGTCGCTATGACTGTGTTATTCCTGCACAGGTGAATGTTGCGGCGTTTAAACCTTTTGTATTTTGCCGTGAAATTATTACTGGTGTGAAGATTAAGAAGAAATTGATTGGTGCGAACGAAGAGATTCCTAACAAGAGTTGGGTTGATGTTTTAGAGCCTCGCCAAAGTTTGATTTATGTTTTTGCCCCAGAAGCGCATGGACGCTGCCAATCTACGCCATCGGCACTTCGTAGTTTTCTTGTAAATGTTCCTTATGAGGCTTTACAGCATTTATCCGTCCTCGCGGCGCGTACAGGCGCGATTATCGATTTAACAGCGGCAGGGCAGGAATGTATTTCAGCTGCATTTGCTGCGAAATCTGGTCTATTTGCGCCAGATAGCACGGCTACTATTGTGTTAGACCCAAGTAAGTCGTTGCACGAAAATGGTATAGATACGCTCAAGCCTAAGCCGTTTAGTCCGATACGCTAATTATATAGTGAAAATCACTTCGTTTTTATTGTCAGTCAAGCTGCAGCATAATATGTTGGTCTACAGTTCAATGGGAATGCAGATATGCTAAAAGATTTATTGATTGATGAAAGCTGGAAAACGGCGTTAGCCGCAGAATTTTCTGCGCCTTATATGGTTCAGCTCGAGGATTTTTTAGCCGCAGAGAAAGCACAAGGCAAAGTCATTTACCCGAGAGAAAATGAGTATTTCCTTGCGCTAAATTTAACGCCGCTTTCTGATGTACGTGTCGTGATATTGGGGCAAGACCCTTATCATGGCGAAGGACAAGCACATGGCCTGTGTTTTAGTGTACGCCCTGATGTGGCGCCGCCACCTTCATTAGTAAATATCTATAAAGAACTAAAAGATGATTTAGGCTTAGCGCTTCCATCACATGGCTTTTTAGAAAGCTGGGCAAGGCAGGGGGTATTGCTGCTTAATAGTGTTTTGAGCGTGGAGCAAGCCAAGGCAGCGGCCCATCAAAAACGCGGTTGGGAGCGTTTTACGGATGCTGTAATACAATGTGTCAATGCGTCTGATCAACCTGTTGTCTTTATGCTCTGGGGCGCTTATGCGCAGAAAAAAGCCGCTTTTGTTGATGAAACGAAGCATCTTGTTTTACGTGCGCCGCATCCGTCACCGCTATCGGTCTATCGTGGGTATTTTGGCTGTAAGCATTTCTCTCAGGCGAATGCCTTCCTAAGCCAAAATGGGCGCAATGTAATTAACTGGCAGGTGGATTAGTTTATGCGCTTATTGTTATTTATACTATATTTATTAAGTTTTATATTTTTAGAATTATCAGTAGCTGGGCATGTTGCGTTAGCTGAAAACCAGACTCCTGATGCTTTAGATCGTCCAATTAACTATGGTACGGATATTACGCGGCCTATTCGCCGTTATGACTTACGCTATCAATATCGTGATTTTGATGGTGACTATGATGCGCATATTATCACGCATCGTTTAGATACGGTTTATCAAATTACGGATAGTGGTTGGAAATTTGCAACTCGTACGGATATTCCTCTAATTTATAGTGATATACCAGGTGTTGGTAATGCGCGAGGTGATATACGAAAAGGACTTGGTGATAGTTTGTTGCAGGGGCTTTTCATTACACCACCGATTAAAGAGCGCATGAATCTTGGTTTGGGTTTGCAAGTTGTTTTGCCGACTGCAACAAAGCCAAATCTTGGCAGTGAATTATATCAATTAACCCCTATAGCAGGAATTCGTGTAAATTTACCGGAAATTTCGAAGGGGAGTTACACTATTTTAGGCGGTCGTTATTTTACGACCATCGGTGAAAAAAACCATGACCGCCGCCAGCGTCATGAAGTGCAGTTTATTCCCAATATTCATGTAGCTTTGCAAGATCAATGGTTTGTCAATTTTTGGGCGAAAGATGGCGTTTTAGTGAATTTAGAACAAAGCCCTAGAGCTGATAAAGGGGATATATTTTTACCATTTACAACGATGATCGGTAAAAAGGTGACTGATAATATTGTCATGAGTGTTGAGGCGTCTGCACCACTCATACATCAATATAAACCATATGAAAGCTTTGTTGAGTTTCGAATTGGTTATTTCTTTTAAGGATGATCGATAAAGACATTTACGCCATCTAGCTCGCTGATGGCCCATTGGATGTCATTGACGAAGCTGCGGTAATTGTGGTTGATGTAGATGCTCCAAAGCTGGTGGCTTAAACTGGGGAGAGGGATTTCTATAACCTCGTCAGCCGTAATTAACTCGGTGAAATGGCCTGATGGCGCAATAATAAAATCGCTGACGCTTTGCTGAAGCGCAAAGGTCTTTTCTTCAAAATTTGTCTCTTGGTCAATTCCTTTAAGATAGGAAATGGGTAAGCCGATGCTATCAAAAATCATTTTTGTGACGTCATGAAGCTCGGCAATTTTTTGTGCGGGCATAGTGATGTCGTTTATAGCCGTTAAATAATTCAGACGCAGTTGCATGTCTTCTAGCTGTACGTTAAAAAACATATCGCCGCCAGAAAAGCCTGACGCGATAATTTTTTGTAAACTGCGGTCAAGAGTGGGAATTATATCTTGATGTTTTTCTTTATGTAGGACGTGATATGTATTGAACCTAACTAATGGGGTGCTTAACCAGTAAAGATCATGCTCTTTGCCTAAATTGGCGCGGTCGTGATAAAAGAAATAATTATTGGTTAATATGCCATCGACACGGCCGAGGCGTAGCATTTCATAAGTTTGTATCGGGTCACGTACGGCAAGTGCTGTTAAACCATATTTCTCGACGGCGTTTTCGACCCATTTTTGCCCCATTGTATAGGCAATCTTATATGGCTTTAGATCTTCAAATTTTTTAATACGCATGGCAAGGTCTTTTGAGCCGACAAAATGGCCTTCGATTGTCGCAAAAACTGTAGGCACAGCGATAATGTTTTTTTCGTGCTCTATTACGGCGCCGACCCTTAGTGAATCTCCATCTAGGCCGCCTTTACGGAGTAAGTGTAAGGAGCGGTCATTGTTAAGTTTTTCAAACGTAGCGCAATACCCTGCATCAGCATACATACGTTCAATAACACGGTTAAAGGGATCAAAAATAGGCAAGTTTTCGGGCGTGCCGATGACTAAGCATTGTTCAGGATCTGTAATGTTGGCGCTATAGGCCTTCTGGGTGTTGGCTAAATTTAATGTAAAGATAAGGCAGATAAAAACGTATAATTTCAATGTCATAAATAATAAAAACTAAAAAAATAAATTTAAAAAAATATCATATAGGGCAAGCCTTTGGGCCTGCTTGATACTATTTTAGTATAGCTTCGTTAATTTTGTTGTAAAAATTTTTATATTTTTGATGAAGATAGATTGTCCACTCTTGCCCTGTATTATCTTTAAACGCCGCTGTCTTTAAAAAAACTTGGTCGACATCGAAATCAAGCTGTGTGGTGGGCAGTACCACCATATCGATAATGCCGTATTCTAGGGCATGTAGGCGGTCGGTATTATCAACTTTATCAGGCGGTAAGAAGACATGGGTCAGCGGTAATTCTGCCTTGGCAAACAGCGCTTGCATGGCGGCGGTCACGTCATGGTCTGATGTGAATGGATATTCATTTAAACCTGCTGAAAACTTAAAGGTCATGAGCTCTTGTTCAAGCATCCAGTTAATTAAAATGGCTTCGGCGTTTAAAGATTTGTTTTTTAGATCTTTGACGCTTTCTTCCAATAAGGGCAGTATATTTTGATTTTTTTTGTTTATTGCATGATAGACCTTTAACTCACGTAAGGGCATGGATGACCATAATAATAAAGGATCTGCCTTATAATTTTTTATGCCGAGGGTGAAGTAAATATTATTAGTTAAAATGCCGTCTATGCGGCCATGTTCAAGCAGGTCAAATAAATGTTCAATATCGCGTCCTGCGATGGATGTGCCTGCATAATCTTTGGCGGCGGCAGTGGTCCATAATTCTTGTTCAATATAGCCTATTCGCAGGCCTTTTAAATCATTAAAAGTGGTGATCGTCTTTGCCGTTTCCAAAGGCCCGATAAAATGTCCCGCGAGATTAATTAGTTTATCAGGTAAATGGATGATATTTGGGTATGGCGCAATGACCGATAATTCACGCAGATAATCAGCATCTATGTCACCGTTATTTAACAGGTAGAGACTGCGGGCTGAGTTGAGCATTTGGAAAGAGACGCATAACCCAGCATTTTCATAGATTTTCTGCATGACATGGTTATAGGCTTCGCTATAGAGCTTGTTTTCTGGGCTAGAAATGACATAGCAGTGCTCAGCTTCATTCGCCATTGCGTTTTGGCTTATGAAAGGCAAATAAAAACAAGCGATTAGTATTATTATGCGCGTGAACATCATATGTTTATTTTACCGCAAAATGGCTTGGCGGTAAAATTAAATGCGTTGATATAAATACAGTATGGTTTAGCGCGCGTCTTTATAATGGATGAAAATAGCTGCGCCGCCTGTGATAGAGATTTTGGCGGAAGGTGCAGACATGACATTTGATGTGCCAAGCCAGCCAAGTGTATATGGGCCGTCAATGGCATCGGCTGGATATTGTAGGCCTTCATATTTTAATTGATCGATCGGCCGGATGGGCAGGACGCCAATTTTATCGCCGATCTGTCCATTGAAGCTAAAATCCTCCGTTAGAATACGAATGCTATGATGTTCATCATGCAGGGCAAAGCGCATGGGGGCTGGATATTGTTCAAGCAGGAGGATATTGGCAAAGACATGATCCATACGCCCACCTAAAGCGCCAAATATAGCAATTTCCTTAGCATCGTGGGGAATGAGGTTGAGCGCCTTTTGAAGGTCGGTTGTTGACTGGTCATCCATGGGGGTGATGGTGATATCTGGATTGCCTTGATAATGGCTTAAAATTTCGGGCTTGATTGAATCAAAATCACCAATAATTACATCAGGCTGCGCGCCAAGCTGAAAAGCGATATTCGCGCCGCTATCTGCGCAAATAAGCTGGCTATCAGGGCGCATCAGCGCTTTGATGTAATCGGTATCATGCACGGGTGAGCCGGCAAAAATGGTGTAATATGTCATGGTTTATGGCCTTTATCCTGCGCCGCATTATAACTTAAAATTGACTTTCTGGACAGGATTTGTGTAGGCTATGTTTAATTAAAATATACAGGGAGTTAGGCGCGTTAAAATGCCTGGCAAAAATCATAAAAGCAAGCTCAGCCTTGCAGATCAATTTAATGCCGCAAGTGCAGATACTGTGCTTGTTTTTGATTTGGACAATACGGTTGTCGAAATTTCTTCGCTTTATCAGCAAATGGAAAATGCTTTTGCACGTTTTTTGGCGCCGCGCCTCAATATATCAGAGGCTGAGGCGCTAAAAGAAGTGCATGCGATGCTTGGAGCAGGCTATTATATTCAAGATGAAGCCTTTAAACGTCACGGTATTCCGCCGCTTGAAACGTTAAAAGCGACTTATGATCCTGCCTTACTGGACTTTAAGGGGCTACAGATCGATCCGCAGCTTAAATCCGTTTTAGATAGCATTAAATGCGATAAATATATTTTGACCAATGCCGCGGGCTATTATGGCCGCGCTGTAATTGACCATTTAGGCCTGACAGATAGCTTTACGGCTGTTGTGGGTACGGATGACCTCGGGCTTGTCCGTAAGCCACAGCGCGCATGTTATGAGGCCTTTGAACAGAAATTTGGCTTAGTGGGCAAAGATATTCATTTCTTTGAAGATACGCCAGAAAATCTAGATGCCGCTTATTTTCACAATCGTTGGTCAGGACATTTGGTTGAGGAATATCGTAAGCATCCTGCCTACCCCTTCGGTAAAACACAGCCATATTACATCCGTACGCGTATGCATAGTTTGCTGGATTTGAGTAAGTAAATTCAGCATTAAGGCTTAATTAATCTAACCATAGTAATTTTAATTCATCATTGGGGTTGATGGAGGGGCGCTATGGTTGAGGCAATTATACATTCATTACAGAGTTACTATGGTCTGGATTGGTTCGCGTTTGTCATGGGCTTTACGGGCGCGTGGCTAATATCATATAAGCGCTCTTATGGCTTTGTGATCGCGTCAATTGGTTGCATTTGCGGGCTGATTATCGCGTTTATGTCAGGGCAGTATGGCTTCGTCGTTAGTAATCTCAGCTTTATCCTGATTAATGTTAGTGGATATATTCGATGGCAGCGAGAAGCGCTTATCGTTTCAAATGATTATGAGGATTACACGCGCCTACAAGCTGAAGCGGCTGAATAAGGTTTAAAATAAATCGCCTTGTTCAGTGCTTGATGGGTTTTTCGGGGCTTTTTTGGGCGATGGCGCCTTGCCATGCGCAGTAGCCTGAATACGATCATCATAAAATTCGATTTCAACATGCTGATTGGCGCTAACAGACGCCGCATTTAAAATTGGCTGACCTTTTTCATCACGGATGATGCTGTAACCGCGTTTCAAAATATTTTGATAAGATAATGTTTCCAAAATACGGCTAGATTGCGCAAGGCGCTGCTGTGAATCGCGGAGTAAACGTCCTCGTATACTTGTGAGCGTTTGACCCATATATTTCAGGCTTTGTTGCGATTCTTTAAGGCGGTCTTTTGGGTGTTTTAAACGGCCGTCGAGCTTGAGCAAATATTGCTGTGCGCGGTTAAGGCGGTTAAGGAATACACCTTTCAGTTTCTCTACCTGATGATCAACTTGCTGGGTTTTAATTTCAATTAATCGGCGTGGGTCGGTTAGGCGGGCACTAAGGGACTGCACATATTTTTTGTTTTGGTCCGCCATACGCGTCATGGCGGATAATAAACGCGTTTGATTTTCTTCAACGCGCGCGAGTAACATTAAACGTTCAGGGACGGCCATTTCGGCAGCGCCTGTCGGGGTCGGGGCGCGGCGATCGGCGGCATAGTCCACTAAGGTTGTGTCTGTTTCGTGCCCAACCGCAGAAATAACGGGAATGTCTGAATCCGCAACGGCGCGGACGACGTTCTCTTCGTTAAAGGCCATGAGGTCTTCGAGCGAGCCGCCGCCACGGGCGACAATCAATATATCGGGGCGCATATGTTCAGGTAAGGCATTGAAGCCGCGCACGGCATTTGTGATTTCATCGGCTGCGCCATCGCCTTGTACGCGTACAGGCCAAAGCAAGACTTCACGCGGGAAACGGTCTTGAATGCGGTGTAAAATGTCTCGTATAACTGCGCCTGTTGGTGATGTCACCACGCCAATGCGGTCGGGCAGGAAGGGCAGGCGTTTTTTACGCTCTTCAGCAAATAGACCTTCGGCCGCAAGCTTCTTTTTACGCTCTTCAAGCATTTTGAGCAGTGCGCCTTCGCCGGCAAGCTCCATCGTTTCGATGATAAGTTGATAATTAGAGCGCTGCGGATAGGTTGTGATGCGGCCGGTACAAATAACATCAAGGCCTTCTTCAGGCTTAATGGCGAGCTTAGATAGGCTGCCGCGCCAGCAAATGACGTTGATGACGGAGTTTTCGTCTTTTAAATCTGAATACATATGGCCAGAAGACACGATTTTAATGCGTGACAATTCACCGCGGACACGGACGCGGCCATAGGCGTCTTCAAGCGTGCGTTTTAGCGAGAGCGCTAAATCGGATACGGTCATTTCTGGCGCGTTATTCCCGCGCTCTAATAGGTTTTGTGTATAGCTGTCACTCATCGTTCTTAATTCGATATTTCTTAATTTGAATACATGCTATATTGCCAAAATTAATTAAAGAAATAAAGAAGTGGGAGATATTCATGAACAAGGGATTTCCTGGCCGTGCATTAAGCATCGCGCAGAACGCTGAAGAGTTCCAAATTGAAGAATTAATTGATTTTCTAGATTGGAATACCGATTTCCGTATGCAGGTTGAGGCTACGGCCACCAATTTGATTAAACGCGTGCGTGAAATCCCTGCCAAATTTGGCGAGATTGAAGCTTTATTGCTTAAATACCCACTGTCTTCCCCTGAAGGGCTCGGCCTAATGACCTTGGCGGAATCGCTTTTGCGTATCCCTGATAGTGATACTGCCAATGCTTTGATCAAAGAAAAACTCGTGCATGGCGATTGGACAAAATCCGCTTATAAAGCAGCGGTTAAGAATGATGCCGATAAAGACGCGCCGAAAAAGAAACAAGATTTAGTGCTGCGTTTATTGGCAGAAGGTCTAAGCATATCATCCAAAACCTATAAAAGCCCGCTTGGCAAAGTTAGCCGTCCGTTCTTATTACAGGCTTTTAAGCGCTCAATGCGCCAAATGGGGCAAAGCTTTGTTTTGGGCGAAACGATTGAGAAAGCGCTTAAAAAATCTAAGGCCTATCAAAAGCGGGGCTTTTTATTCTCCTATGATATGCTGGGTGAAGGCGCACGCACGCAGGCACAGGCCGATAAATTCATGCAGGCCTATTTAGATGCGATTGATGTTATCGGTGCATCTGTCAGTGGGGATCAAAATGACGACATTACGGCGCGCCCTGGGATTTCAGTGAAACTATCTGCGCTTTGTCCAAAATATCATACGGTTTATGCGATAGATTGCGTGCCAGATTTGGCTGAGAAATTAGCGACATTATGTCAGGCGGCGAAAAAATATAATATCAATTTGACGGTCGATGCCGAAGAAGTTGAGCGCCTTGATATATCCATCGATATTATCGATAAAATTATGAATGATGAAACTTTGTCGGATTGGCAGGGTTTTGGTATGGCTTTGCAGGCATATCAGCGCAGCGCCGTTGATTTGCTTGATTATCTCCATCAGCGTGCAGTGGAAACGAAGCGTAAATTGCAGATACGTTTGGTGAAGGGCGCTTATTGGGATAGTGAAATTAAACGTGCACAGGCGCTGGGGCTTGAAGATTATCCTGTCTTTACCAAGAAAAGCCATACAGATATTTCTTATTTGGCCTGCGCGAAAAAAATGCTCGCGCTTGACTCACCATTTTATCCAATGTTTGCAACGCATAACGCCCAAAGTATTGCGTCAATTGTACAGATGGCGGCCCGCTCAGATGTGCGTTTTGAATTTCAGCGCCTCCATGGCATGGGCGATGCGGTGTATGACGTTGTCGCGGCGGATGATTTAGGCCGCGTACGTGTTTATGCCCCAGTCGGTGCGCATGAAGAATTGCTACCATATTTGGTGCGACGTATCCTTGAAAATGGCGCGAATAGCTCCTTCGTACAGCAAATTCGTAATGATTCCGTGCCTGTATCGTGGCTATCTAAAGACCCTATTAGCCATGCGTTAAATGATAATGCGCGTAATTTGACTGCGCCATCCGCTTTATATGGCGATGCGCGCGTTAATTCTGCGGGCTATGATATGTCGGATAAAGCGACTTTGGCGGCCTTTATTAGCGGCGCAGAAGCGACTAAAGATGGCGTTGCGTTACATGCGGTGTCTTTGATTAATGGCGAAGCTTATGATGCTGGCCATCCAGAAACCATTGCCAATCCATCAAATCATGATGATATTGTCGGGACGGCGACTTTCGCAGCGCCTGATATTGCCGATGATGCGTTTAAGGCCGCGCAGCAAGGTTATCGAAGCTGGCGTAAATATGACGCCGTGCGCCGCGCTGAAATTTTGTGCCGTATCGCTGATTCATATGAGAGCCATAAAGACTTTTTAGTCGGCTTGATGATGCGTGAAGCGGGCAAAACGCTCGAAGATGCGCTGGCGGAGCTGCGAGAAGCGGTTGACTTCTGTCGCTACTATGCCGCGCATGGTCAGCTTATTTTTAACAAAGACGGTATGCTGCTGCCGGGTCCAACAGGGGAAGAAAACCGTTTGTTAATGGAAGGGCGCGGCGTTTTCGTTTGTATTAGCCCGTGGAACTTCCCGCTGGCGATTTATACGGGGCAAATTGTCGCTGCTTTGATGGCGGGTAATGCCGTCATCGCAAAGCCTGCCGAACAAACGCCATTAATTGCTTATCAAGCTGTACAGTTAATGTTTGAGGCTGGTGTGCCTGAACATGCGCTGCAGTTAGTGATTGGTGATGGGCGCGTTGGTGCGGCTTTGGTTGAGCATAAAGCTTGCGGCGGCGTTGCCTTTACGGGGTCAAATGCCGCAGCGTTAAGCATTAACCGTGCTTTGGCCGCTAAAAATGGACCAATTGTGCCGTTTATTGCCGAAACAGGCGGCCTTAACACGATGATTGTTGATTCAACGGCGTTGCCTGAACAGGTGGTTGATGATGTGATATTAAGTGCCTTTGGTTCAGCGGGGCAGCGCTGCTCGGCGCTTCGTTTGTTGCTGATCCAAGATGATATCGCGCCGACGATCTTGCCGCTTTTGAAGGGCGCCATGGATGATTTGACTGTGGGCGACCCGCTCAATATTCATACTGACATTGGCCCGTTAATTGATGCGGAAGCACATGCGATGTTAACGCGCCACCGTGAAGTGATGAATGGCGTGGGTGAAATTCTCTCTGTTACGCCGCTTGATGAACGCGTTGCGGCATCAGGGCATTATTTTGCGCCGACGCTTTGTCGCCTTAAAGATTTTGATGATCTGGAGCAAGAGGTGTTTGGACCATTCCTGCATGTTATGACCTATAAAGCGTCAGACTTGGAAGATTTAATCGATCAAATTAATGATACCGGATATGGTCTCACTTTTGGGCTGCATAGCCGCCTAGAAGAGCGCCATAAAATGCTCTCAGAGCGCGTAAATGTTGGGAATATTTACATTAATCGTCACATGACTGGCGCTGTGGTTGGCTCTCAACCTTTTGGCGGCCATGGTCTTTCTGGCACTGGGCCCAAAGCAGGCGGGCCGCATTATCTGTACCGCTTCGCTGTTGAAAAGGCGATTAGCATCAATACTGCAGCGATGGGCGGCGATGTCCGTTTGTTGGTGAAGTAAGGTTATTTCCCCTGTTCAAGCGCAGCTTAATGCGTTAGGTTCAGGGGAATTCTAACCATCTATTATTTTGACTAGGGTAACTATGCCACAAATAAAAGCTATTGTCTGGGATCTGGATAACACTTTATACCGCTTTAATCAGTTGTTTGAAGATGCGTGCAACCATATTGCAGGGCGCGTTGTCCGTAATTTGGGCTTGGATATGGATGATGAAGAGGCGAAAGCTTTGGCGACGAAGTCGTTTAATACGACAGGGTATTCGATGCGCGTCTTTTTGGAAGAATATGGCTTATGCCGTGATGCGATGCATATTGAATTCCACAAACATCTGGATGAGAAAATTCTAGAGCGCTCATTGGCTTTGGTGGAGTTGTTTGAGCGTTCAAATTTACAGCATTTGATTGTAACCCACGGCTCACGTCATTGGGCAGAGCGCGTCCTTGATCATATTGAACTGCGCCCTTTCTTTCCAGATGAGCGTATTTTGGGGCTTGAGGATTATGACTTCCGCAAAAAAGATGAATCAACATTTGTTTTTGAAAAAGCGATGGAAATGCTGAATTGTCAGGCACATGAAATGTTGATGGCTGAAGATACCGTGCGTAATTTACATCACCCGCATGCAATGGGCATGACGACGGTATTGGTGCATCATGGACGTATTCCGAAAGACGAATTGCCGCATGTTCATCATATGGTGCATTCAGCCGAAGAAATTTTTGCGCTGCTCGCATAGGTGGTTTTTCATAAATTTACACTTCTTTAACGCGAAATGCCTATAATCTTGATAGGATAAAGGTTAGAGGAGTTGCCGCCATGAGTGATATTCAAACAGACACCCCAAAAGAAGAAGGTGTTTTCGCGAGCATAAAAAACATGCTGTCATCAGCTTATGATTGGGCGATGTCGAATGATGATGAAAGTGCTGTGGCGTCTAAAACGCCGGAAATTTCATTGGGCTCTGGTATGGCGGAAGGCGCAAGACAGCAGATATCAGGCCGCCAAGCGCAAATTGACCGTGCCGTTAAATGTGCGATTGACCCGAAAACACCAGGCTGTTAATCACGGCTGAAATTTTTTGAAGGTCTTTTGGTCTTTCTTGTCCCATTTCACAAACTCCCATGGGACAGCGGAACTGATTTTTCTAAATTGATCATAACCACAAAGGGCAGCGTTTTTCATCGACGCTGCCGTAAATTCCCACGCAACATCAAGCGGACGGCAGGCGTTATAGGCGTTGATTTTAGCGTTATTGGATAAATTATCCTGCGTCAAAATGTAGCCAAGCTGTGAGCCGATTAAAAGCCCAGCATTTAAGGAGCGAAAATACGGCACGCCCATTGCTGCATCACCGACTAAATACCAGTTACAGTTTTCATGGCTCGCTGCGAATTTTTTGGCGCGGTAGAGTGACAACGTCAATTTGCTGATTTTTTCTGATTGCGGCAACAAGATTTCACCTGCTTCGGCGGCACGTACACCCATATAGGTGGCAATATCATTACGGAGATTTTCAGGGAGGCGCGTGTCATCTAAACGCAGTGGCGCTTTAAAGCTCGCCTCAGGCAATGCGTTATAGGTCGCTTCATCAATGAATAGCCGCAGTGAAACGGGTGTTTGGCCGTTTTTCTCTTTGCCGACATATTCAAAAGCCATAGAAGACATTAATTTATTGGTTTTATATTGATCGGTCGTGCTTAGTGGGCGTGTTTGGACTTGTGCTTCATATTTAATTTCAACGACATATTGTAGCGGGAAGTTTTTCACGGCGTCGTCACCCATAATGGCTTGGCGAAGGGCGCTATGTGCGCCATCAGCCGCGATGAAATGCTGACAATTCGGATGCTTGCTGATTAATTCCTTTGGTGAATTTATACGCGCGTAATTTATCGGGATGTCGAGGGCTTCGACATATGTTTTTAGGGCGTGTTCCAAGGCGTTTGTGCGAATAAAAACCGATTTACCGCCAACGGCTTGCCAGAATGTTTTGCGCAGATTACTGCCAAAGACTTCGTTAAAGAAGGCCTTTTCCACAGCATCTCGGCGCGGTTTGGCGTAAAGCAGCATAGAAATATTTTCTAATTTTAAAACATGTGCACGCTTATAATCCTGATAACGTTCATAAATAGTGATATCGGCGTCAGGCATGCGCTTTTTAATTTGAATGGCCGTCCAGAGCCCGACAGGGCCGCCGCCTGTGATCACATATTCGTTACCCATGAAAAAACATCCCTATTTATAGTTTATGGATGTTTCTAGCATATTGAGTTTTGTTATGTCAATGCGTGTGTCTTTTGCTAATTTTTAGTGTTTAGCCTCAATTAATTTTTGCTGAAAAATTCTTTTTTGTTTCATATGGGTTACAGATAGCCAAAGGCTTGCTAAGCCTGCTGATAGTAAGGATGCAAGAATGATCCCTGTTTTGGCAGCATCTGTTAAGGCTGAGCTATCACCAAAGCTTAAGGTCGTCACGAATAAAGACATTGTAAAACCAATTCCACCTAATAAGCCCGCGCCAATAACTTCGGCAAAGGACATGCCTTCTGGGAGCTTGCCTATATTTAACAGTTTGCCTAGATAGACAAATAAGCCAATGCCTATCGGTTTACCAATAACTAGCCCTAAGATAATGCCTTGCGTGACGGGGTGGCTTAATGCTTGTGCTAAGTCCGCTAGCGATAAAGATACGCCAGCATTGAACAAAGCGAAAATAGGCAAAACACCTATGCCGACAGGGTATATTAAAACAGTTTCCCAGCGTTGTAACGGGGTGGATACGGCTCTGATGGTTTCTTCCATACGCGTGGTTATGTCGTGTTGATCTTGGGCCGCAAGAATTTCTTTATCTGCGCCTGAACTACTACGATTACTATGATGTTCCTCAATATTTAAAAGGAGCAATCTTGTTTTGTCTAAAAAATGTATCTGTCCTATTTGTGCGCGTGCGGGGATTACGGCGGCGAGTAATAGGCCTGCCAATGTCGCATGTACCCCAGAATGGTAAATTAACGCCCAAAGTACAATGCCGAAGCTAACATAAATCCACCCTTTACGAATGCCTAAAATATTTAGGCCAAGGAGCAGTATAATCACGAGCGCACTATAGATTAAATAATCAACATGAATGTCAGATGAGTAAAAGAACGAGATTATAATGATCGCGCCGATATCGTCAAAGATCGCAAGTGCTGTTAAAAAGATAGATATGCCGTAAGACACTTTTCTAGCCATTAAGGCCAGAACGCCCATAGCAAATGCCGTGTCTGTTGCCATTGGAATGGCCCACCCATTCGCCCCATCGCCGTGAATATTAAGTATTAAATATATTACAGCGGGAACAATCATACCCCCGAAAGCGGCGAGAATAATTAGGCTAATTTGCTTAGGGTGTTTTAAGCGCCCCGCGAGAACCTCTCTTTTGAGTTCAAGCCCAATTAAGAAGAAAAAGAAAACCATTAAACCGCTTGAGACCCATTCTTTTAAGGGCATTTGTAATTGCCAGTTATCTAGGACGAAACCAGCATTATAATGTGTGATATGTTGCGCATAATCTGAAAGGGGCGTGTTGTAAATTATCAATGCGATGATGGTGGCGATCGCCAATAATATTGCGGCCGTAGTTTGTCTGCAGATAAATGATTCTAATGGGGTTAGTAACTTGCTAACTTTAATTTCAAGAAGACTTTGAAGGGGCTTGTTCTCATGTTCTGGTCGTGCAGACATAGGCTATCCTTTTAGGATTTATTTAAGTGATGCGAACCAGAAAAGCTTAGAATGTGTATATGTTGATTATACCTTATTTTAGGATGTAAAGCGAGGATGTTGCTAGATTCAATATAATTGGGGAGCGGCAAAAAAAATAAGGTACGAGGCTGCCCCCGTACCTTACTATAAATCTTATAATAATCTTATGCTGCGGCTTGTAGATTGCAGGCGCTATCTTTACCTTTTTTAGCGTCATGCGCTAGGTCGAAAGAGATTTTTTGACCTTCGTTTAATGTGCGCCAGCCTGCTTGTTCAACTGCGCTGATATGTACAAACACATCTTGGCTGCCATTGTCAGGTTGGATAAAACCAAAACCTTTTTCTGAGTTGAACCATTTAACTGTACCTGTAGTCGCTGTCATATTTTTTTCCTTTTGTTCAAATATGTATGTGTGTATGCATTCAGTATAATACATGAATGCATGTGAGCCTGAAAAAGGCGCGGCCTATAAATTTATGAACTGTTCGGAAAAAAGTAATATCGTGATGTTCACTTGTCCGCGTATTCGCGGATTTATATCTTAACCATTAGCTCGTATCTCATAGAGAGCATTTGTCAAACTTAAAGGCACAATGACAGCGATTTTGTATTCTGTCAAATAAAATCGTTCATATCGATATTTGTCTTCAGATCTACAGCAGCTTATTCTTTGAGCGCCATAGCCGATATGCCGACTTCTTTAGAGACCATGTGATAGATGGCTTCTTCGCAAAGCTCTCCGCCTGTACCGAACTCTTTGACGTGATAAGCGCAGGCCGCGTCCATCGTCATAATGGATTTATCGGGCTGGTTACGTTTGCGCATATATTTCTCGGTGAGACGTACAATCTCGCGGCATTTATCGTCAGGAATATCAATGCCATGGTGTTTGATGTAGCCCGGACGTACGGCCTGAAGAATCTTAAAGGCGCCTTCTGCATCAGGGATCGATAGGTTAACTTGCTGGAAACGACGATCCATCGCAGGGTCAACGCCAACATACATACGATATTCGTCTTTTGTGGTTGCGCCGATTACATAGAGCGCGCCTGATGTTAGATATGGTTTCATAACCTCTGATAGGCCTTTATAAGAACTGCCTTCACAGGTTGGCATAATTTGGTGAATTTCATCGATGAACAAGATGTTCAGGCCATAATCTGGGTGGCCATAACGCTCACCAATGGCTTTTAGCAAGGGAACAATGCGGCCTTGGAATTCAGAAATAGACGCCGTACCTGCAGACATCGCCGCAAGGTCGACCTCAAGCAGGCGGCAGCCTTTAAGTTTATCAGGGACGTTGCCTGCGACAACCTGCTGCGCCAAACCCACACAAAGGGCGGTTTTACCTACACCAGCAGGCGCTTGGAGCATGGCGTTTTTACGGCCTTTTTGCAGTAAGATCAGAATAACTTGGTCAATCTCTACATCACGGCCGTGAATCGGGTCATACATGCCCTGTGCAGCGTTATAGGTGAAGTCATTACAATATTTCTTGATGAGCTCATCCATTTCCTCATCACTATATTTAAAGTCTTCTTTATTCTTATACGCCATGTTGATTCTTTCTAAAAAGTTTCGTCTATAAATTCGTCTTTATGATAGCCCTGCAGATAAAGCAGCGTGGTTAGGTCGCTATATTTTATCGTATGCCGCAGTGATTTTTCAAGGCTTGGTTTCGGGTAATAACCGACTCCTAGGCCAGAAGCATCAAGCATCGCTAAATCATTCGCCCCATCGCCGACCGCCATTGTGTCCGCGGGGGTGAGGGATAATTTAGCCATATAATGGTTAAGAAAGTCTTCTTTCGCTTGGCGGCCAAGGATTGGGTCGCTTACCGTGCCGAGGATTTCGGTTTCACTCACATCAAGGTGGTTGCCGTGGTTATAGGCAAAGCCACATTGGCGGGCGACATATTCGGTATACATGGTAAAGCCGCCAGAGACGAGCACGCATGTCGCGCCATGTTTGGCCATGGTTTTAATAAGGGTTTTGGCGCCGCTGTTAAATGTGGTTTCTTCTAAGGCTTGTTTTAATATATCAGCATTATGGCCTTTAAGCATCGCCACGCGTTCACGTAGGGCGTTTTCAAAGTTTAATTCGCCATTCATTGCACGGGCAGTAATTTCGACGACTTTATCGCCCACGCCAGCAATGCGGGCGATGTTATCTAATGTCTCATCAGCAATGATGGTGCTATCCATATCAGCGAGGAGCAGCGCCTTCTTACGGTTGGTTTGCGCAAGGCAGAAAATATCGAGTTTCTGTGTGGCGCCATATTGCTTTAACGCCGCTAGTTGTTCGCGCGTCAGTTGGTCATCAAGATAGAGCTCTGCGGCTTCGTGCTGACCAAGCCAAGATGGCGGGGCATCGGCCATGGGGATGCGCATATCATCAAGCATGGATTGGACATGCGCAAGATGTGCCGTGCTTAGCGGATTTTCAGGACTGGCAACAAGGATTAAAGCAAAATTCATCAGCGTTTGGGACTAGACAGAAACAGGGTAAAAGATTATGTTTGCACTACAGCAATTATTCTATGACTTTAGCATGACTTGCCGTTTAAAAAAAGGCGTAAACATATGCATAAGTCGAAATGACGAGGGGCCAATGGCGATTGTTAGTAGCGGGCTGTTTACACGGCTGAAACACACCAAAGCAAATATGAATCACCAAATGGCTGAAAAGCCAGTCACGGCCAATGATGCAGGGGCGGATCGTCAGCTCTATTCACGTCATCAAGTTTCTTTGATCAAAAAAGAGGGTGCTTAAATGAAGCCACAGCAAAAACCGCTTAATCCAAATTTCTCTTCTGGCCCATGCGCAAAGCGTCCGGGCTGGTCACTTGAAAATTTACAAGGGGCATTGCTTGGGCGCTCGCATCGTGCTGGTGTGGGTAAAGCGCGCTTAAAAGCCGTTTTGGATATGCATCGCGAGATTTTGGGTATCCCTGCCGATTATCTGATTGCCATTGTGCCAGCTTCAGACACAGGTGCAATTGAAATGGCGCTTTGGTCAATGCTTGGCGCGCGCGGCGTCAATGCGCTTGTGACAGATAGTTTTTCAGGTGATTGGGCCAAAGATATTCAAGACCATTTAAAGCTTGATGACGTCAAACAATTCAAAGCGCCTTATGGTGAAATGGTTGATTTAAACGCGGTTGATACCGACCGTGACACAGTTTTTGTTTATAACGGTACAACAGCAGGGACGCGCCTGCCGAATTTGGATTGGGTCAAAGCTGACCGCGCAGGTTTAACCTTTTGCGATGCAACATCGGCTGTGTTTGCTTATGATCTTGATTGGTCAAAACTTGATGTGACAACATGGTCTTGGCAAAAGGCATTGGGCAGTGAGGCGGCGCATGGCATGCTCGTGCTTTCACCGCGCGCGGTAGAACGCCTTGAAAGCTATGTGCCGGATCGTCCGCTGCCTAAAATTTTCCGCATGACGAAGGGCGGTAAAATTAATGATGGGCTGTTTGTCGGTGAAACATTGAATACGCCATCGATGTTGGCGGTTGAAGATTGCCTTGATGCATTGCGCTGGGTTGAAAGCATTGGCGGGCTTAAAGGTTCTGTTCAGCGCTGTGCCAATAACTTAGCCGCAATTGCGTGCTGGGTTGAACAATCTGACTGGGTGGATTTCTTGGCAGGCGATGCGGCTGTACGTTCAAATACATCTATCACACTTAAAATCGTTGATCCATGGTTCGCGTCTTTAGATGAAGATGCGCAAATGCCGTTTATTGGCACGATTGTTAAATTGCTTGAAAATGAAGGCGTGGCCTATGATATTAAGTCTTATCGTTCTGCGCCTGCGGGCTTGCGTATTTGGGGCGGTACAACGATTGAATCGTCCGACCTTGCTATCCTAACACAGTGGCTTGATTGGGCTTATGCGAATGCAAAAGCTGAGGCCTTGGCTAAAGCTGCATAACACACTATTTTTACGCATATATTAGCTGAATGTAAATTATTTCTTGACGCGGCTTCCTGTTTTATGTAAAACATGTGCAGGATTTGGGGCTCATTTTAAACGCTTAGAAACCAGGATGTCATGTATCAAGTTCATATGAATATTGAAGAGATCGACGCACAAAACCCTAATTTGCCTGCAGATATTGCCGTGATTAGCGCGGATAGTTATCAAGATGCTTTACAAAAAGTGATTGATGTTTCGAGTTTAGACTTGGATATCAGTTTGGTTGTTTGGCAAGGTGCGGGGGATTTAGTTCCGGATGACATTCGCGAAGCATTAAAAATGCCATCACAAAAAATCACACGTAGTAACTTTAATATTGCAAGTCAGTATAAAGTTGAACCCAATAAAGCGGTTTTATTACCCATAGCGATGCATGAAGATTTACAATCTCATTTCGATAAAATGAATGATAAAGCAGCGCGCTTTGGTCAGACTGTGATTGATGATATTCATGCTAAGGCCTTAACAGCCCATGTACAAGAATTATGCGCGGCGTTTAATGCGCATTCAGATGTTCAAGAATATAAACGTTTAGACCGTTTTCAGACTTGTAATGTGCAAGTGTTTTTCCATCGCGACCGCCATAATAAGTTTGAAACTTGCCGCGTAATTCGTAATTTGGAAGGTGCGGGAACAATCTTTATGGAAGAAAAGAACATAGGCGGTGTTGGCCATGGTGGCGCCTTATGCCTGAATAGCTGGAAAGAGGCAACGGGTTGGATGCTTAGGCCATATGACATGGCCTTCATGTTGCCAACGGCGAAAGGCGGGATCGGTCATACATGGCCATCAAAAGATTTGAATGCAGCTTTGTTTTCAAGTCAGGCGCAGCGTCATTTTGAATCGATTGATATCACAACGGCTGCGCCAATTTTTAAACCGCGCTAAAAAACATTAAAATGGATCATAAATTAAACGCCGGACTGAATTGAGCCGGCGTTTTTGTTTTTAATCGTTGTAAGAGGCGTTTAATACCGCTTGTTTGGCTTCTTCCTGTTCAGGGGTTAAGCCTTTATCATCTTCTTTTACTATTTCAGAGACATTGTCTTCTGTATCGCTTACTTTGATGTCTTCCTTGGCGGCGGCTTCGGCTTCTGCCTTGGCTTTGGCAAGGTTTAATTCTTCTTCACTATACATCACAGGGACAGGATAGCCGCTGCGTGCATCATAGGCCTTTTTAACGAGGTCCCAATTAATTTGCGCTTTTTTATCGCCGGCGACTTTATTAATATAGGCGATCTGATCACTGGTTAGATCTTGATGTTCGACTTGACCATTTTTTTCCATTTCATCGGCTAGTTCTTGGCCGGCATGGGCCTCGATATAGAGCATATTATCGACCCAGCCTGCCTTTAACGGCTGATCAACAACGGTGACACTCGTGTTGACATCAACAAGATCATAGGCTTTGACAATGGCTTCTGGATACATACGAATACAGCCAGAGCTTACGCGGCGGCCGATGCCATATGGGCGGTTTGTGCCGTGAATGGCATATTCTGGCCAGCCAAGATAAAGGGCATGTGTACCCATTGGATTGTCAGGACCAGGGCCGACTACAGCAGGTAATTTAGGGTCTTCTTTGCGCATGCGTTCGGTTGGGCGCCATTGCGGTCCGATGGCTTTGCGGACAACTTTGGTTGTGCCTGATGGCGTACGCAGACCTTCGCGGCCGATTCCAATCGGAAATGTTTTTGGGGCATTGCCTTCTGTGTCATAAATATATAGGCGCATTTCGGCAAGGTTGATGACGACGCCCTCGCGCGGTGCGTTTGGTAATAAATGACGCTTTGGTAAAATGATGGTTGCGCCTTCGCCCGGAATCCATGGGTCGAGATGCGGGTTAGCTGAGCGAATGTCGACAAAGCCAAGATTATTTTTGCGCGCGAGGTGGATGAGTGTATCTTCGTATTTGGCGGTATATTTTTCAGTGTCGCCAATATAATCAAGTTCGAAATGT
This sequence comes from Alphaproteobacteria bacterium, assembly GCA_030147745.1. Lineage (GTDB taxonomy): Bacteria > Pseudomonadota > Alphaproteobacteria > Micavibrionales > Micavibrionaceae > UBA2705. The sequence goes on along the minus strand of JASBUS010000093.1, from coordinate 28,534 downwards.
TTGTTTTGATGGGCGGATTTAGCAGGCGTTTTATCTGCCCTGTGCTCTGTCGCAGCGCTAATGACTTTATCTTTTTCAAGCTGTTTTTTGACGTCATCAGGTATGGCTGAAGCTTGCGCTGCACCAGCTGCGAAAAGGGACAAAAAAGTCATACCAAGAAAAATGCGTGCGTTTGCCATGCGATAATCAAAAAAACTGTTAGGGTTAGGAGCTTATATAGGATAAAAGCTTGCCATTATATATAGCGGGGCTAGATTGCTTTACAAGTATAAAGCAGTGCTATAGTAGCAGAAAACATCTCATTTGTGAAAATTTTATATGTCCGAACAAGATTACCCAGACGCGGAAACCGCCGCTATGTCAAAAACGCCGTCTCGTCATAAGGGGCGCGATTTGACGGATGGGGAAGTCTCAAAACATTTGATGCGTTTATCTATGCCGATGGTCTGGGGGATCTTTTCGATTATCGCAATCCAGTTGATTGATATGTTTTATATCGGCCTGCTGGGCGAACAAGCTTTGGCGGCGATTAGTTTCACTTTTCCTGTAACTTATGCCGTGTTCTCGGTTTTTATGGGTTTTGGCGTGGCGATGTCATCGGTTGTGTCGCGGTTGATTGGCGCGGGTGAACATATTAAAATGCATCGCGTATTATTTCATGGTTTCATTTTGGTCGCGTTTTTTGGTGGTATATGTTCATTGCTCGGCAATTGGTATGCGCGCGATATATTTGCCTTAATGGGTGCGCGTGATACGGTTCTAGACTTGTTGCTGGACTATATGCATATTTGGTTCGCGGGTGCAGTTTTGGTGAGCTTACCAATGATTGGTAATGCGGCGATGCGTGCTTGTGGGGATTCTCGTATCCCTGCCTATGTGATGGGGGTGAGTGCGCTGACCAATTTAATTATGGATCCTATCTTGATTTTTGGCTGGCTGGGCTTCCCTGAAATGGGGATGCGCGGCGCGGCGATTGCTACCATCCTGTCTTATGCCGCAGGCTTGGTGATTGGTCTGTATATTATGATAATACGAATGCGGATTTTGGTTAACCCATCTGAATTTGGGTGGCTGAAAGATTTTGGCGATTCTACGCGCCGTTTGGTCAGTATTGCTGTGCCTGCAGGTCTTACCAGCGCCATTCAGCCTTTATTGCAGGCTTTCGTGACGGCCTTACTGGCGGGGAGTGGGACTTATGCGGTTGCGGCCTATGGCGTTGTGACGCGCGTTGAAGCATTTTTATTTGTGCCGATCATGGCGATGGCTACAGGCTTGGCGCCTATTGTTGGCCAGAATCATGGCGGCGGACATCATAAGCGTGTACATGAAGGTCTGCATCATGCCATGAAATTGACTTTTTACTGGTCGCTCTTATCGGCGGTACTGCTGATGGTGCTTGGCCGCTTAGTTGCCAGTTGGTTTTCAAATGATCCGCAGACTATTGCCTTGGCGCAAATGTATTTTTGGATTGTGCCGCTGACTTATATGCTCGCCAATATGTTGCCCGTTTGGTCATCGGCTTTTAATGCGTTGGCAAAACCGCATTTTTCTTTCGCGATATTGATTGTACGTATGGTGGTGTTGAGTGCGCCTGCATGTTATATCGGCGCGCAAATTGCTGGTGTGTATGGTGTGTTCTTTGGTCTTGCTGTGGCGAATATTATCTCTGGCGCGCTAACGCATTTGTTAAGCTGGCGTTATATCTCGCGCTCCGCGTGATTTTGCTGTAAAATGGTATAAGTTACTATTTAGACGCATTATTTAAAGAATTTGATGATGGATGCATTGATTACGGCCTCTGCGGCGGGACAGAATTGGCGTAATGTTGCGCAGGATTTGCTCAAACAGCTAATGCCTGCGTTGGAACAAAACACATCACGACCGAATATTGCTTATCTCTACATTACGGACAAATTGGTGCGCGATGCCGAAAGCCTTGTCGGCATTTTACGCATGGCGACAAATATTCCGCAGTGGGTCGGTGTGACTGCGTCTGCGGTATTTCGTGATGATCAGCTTTATCATGATAAGCCAGCGGCGAGCTGTTTGCTTTTGAGTGTCGCGGAGGAAGACTTGATCCCGATTGCGGTGGGTGAGGATGAGTATCAAAAGGACTTAAACGCTTTTATTGATGATTATCTGCATAAAAATGGCCATGTCGCGCATTTTTATTGTCACCCAGAGCTAGGGTATCGTCCCGATTTGATTGTGAATGATATCTATGACCAGACCATGGCGTTTATGACAGGTGGGGTGTCTTCGGCGCGTGGCGCGCATCGTGTGTTCACGCAGGATGGTGCAGATCATATCTTGGCGGGCTATGCCTTTACAGGCAATGTGCCAACCGTGTCCGCAATGTTTGAAGGGTTTGATGATATCGGCAAAGAGCACGAAATTACATCTTGCCGTAAAAACGAGATTTTTGCGCTGGGTGGGCGCAGCGCGACCGATGTTTTGGTGGATGATTTGCGTGGCTGGCTTGCGGATCAAGATGGTGTCCCGCCAGTAAAAGCTGATGCGAGGCTAGACACATTATTGGCGCAAATTCCTGCACAGGGCGCGGAGATAATGATGGCCTTCCGTTGTTATCGCCACGATATCGTCTGGCGAAAATTTAAATATATGTCGGCGCAAAATGAGGTTGAGGGAAAAATATCGTCGATTTATCGCCCAGAAGAAGGGGATCATGTCGCGTTTGTTCTGCGCAATGCGGCGGCGCTGAAAAAAGACCTCGCCAAAAATTTGATGGCGCTTAGGGCGCGGTTGCAGGCCGAAGGGAAATTGTCATCGATAAAAGGGGCGATTTATATCTCGAATATTTCGCGTTTGGATAAACAAAGTCCAGATATTGAATTGGTGCTTATCCGTGAAATTCTTGGCGATATCCCGCTTGTCGGTTTTTATGCCGCTGCGGAGCTTTCGCATCATAGTTTATATAATTTTACGGGTGTATTAACACTATTTCTGTAAAAAGGTGTCTTAACATTCTGGCCTGATGGGGCTATACTCTCCCTGTAATATATAATGTTTATAGGGTGATCTTATGTTTTCTTTCCTCAAAGTCTTTCGCAATACGGCCTTGGCCATGGGTACAGGCGTGGTTATTTTGTCTTCAGCAGTGAGTGTTCACGCGCAAGCTGTGCCAGAAATGCCAGATGTATTAAAGGACTTAGCTAAGCAGGGTGCGCAGGTGCGCTATTTGGGGGATGACCTAGGCCTTGCAGGTTGGCTCGTGTTTATGAAAGGCTCTCAGCAGTTTTTCTATCAAACGGCAGATAAAAAAGGCCTGATTTCAGGTGTTCTTTATGATGATAAAGGGGCGCTGATCACGACAGAGCAGCTTAAGCGTTTACAATCTGATGATAAAAATATCATTGACCAATTTACTGGCGGTTTGGGGTTAGATAATCCTGCGGCGGTGACAAGCGAGGGTGCTGCGGCAGCAACGCCAAGTTTGCCGACCGAGAGTGAGTATGCGAGCTTGTCTCCATCCGAACAGCTTTTTGTAACGGTTGAACATAGTAATTGGGTGTCTTTAGGTGATAAAGATGCGCCGGCGGTTTACAGCTTTATTGATCCAAAATGCCGTCATTGTCATGACTTTGTTAACGAACTGCGCCGCGGTTTCATGAAGCGTGGCATGTTACAGCTGCGTATTATTCCAGTTGGTTTGATTGATGAAGAGAGCATGAAGAAGGCGGCGTTCTTGTTAAGCTCCCCAGATGCAGAAGATCGTTTCTATAAACATTTGGATGGCGATGAAAAAGCCTTGCCAGTTGAGAATAATTTCAATACAGATGGCGTTGAGCTCAATATTGATATTATGCGTGGTTGGGGTTTGGATGTGACGCCATTCTCAATCTATCGTGATAAAAGCGGTAAGGTGAAAGTCCTTAAAGGCGCGCCAACGCAATTGGAATCAATGGTGAATGATCTGCCATAAGAGGTGGGTCTGCATAAAATAGAAGAAATTTAGGTAGAGTTAAATGGCACAATCATCAGATATGATCGCGCAAATTGTTGAAAAGCTAGGCATGCCGATTATTGCGGCAGTGAGTGAAGTTGAACGTCAAAAACAGGCGATGGGCCGCGTTCAAGGCACGCCATCCGATGAATCGCAAGCGCGTTTGATTGCGGAACTTCTGGGTAAGTCAACGGAGCTTGGCTTAATGCTGTTCCGTAGTTTTGATATTAACGAGCCAACAGAAAGCCGTGCAGATGCTGCGCGCCTCGGTTTGACTGCGCTTTCAAGCACAGTGATTGCCAATTTATACGGTATGACGGGGCGTATCCCAGGGGATGCGGAATTGCAGCGTTTGCAAAAAGTTGTGCAGTCTGTTGTTGCTTTTTCAGATAATTTTGAAACAGGGCAAGATGCCGCGCAAGTGATGGCTGCGGCCGATATTGAAAAGGCTGGTGGCCTTTCGGTATTGGATTATGCGGCGGTACATTATGCATCAGCGCTTATCCCTGTGGTGAATGCGGTTGCGGCCTTCCCATTTGGGCGTCAAGAAGAACAGTTGATGAAAGAAGTGATGCAGCGCCTTATGGGTGTTGTACATGGTACGGCTGAGCGTTTATATAGCGGCCTTACCGATGCGCAGAGTCGCTCTGTAGAATTGGCGTTGATGAAGGTTGCGGCCAATACATATGCGCAATGCCATTTCGCTGAAATGACGCAGCTTATGGCGTCGGGCGACCAACAAAAGATGATGGCGCAGAATATCTCTATGGATGGGATTTGGGCGGCTTTTGATAAGCGTTTAAATATGCTCGAAGCTGTGGTCTCGTCTTTGGTTGGCTCTGCTGCGTCGAGTGCGGCATCATCTGTTGCGCCTGCGCCCGTGCAGGCTGCGCCAGTTGCGCCCGCTGCGCCTGTCGCGCCGCCGCCAGTTGAGACACCTATGGCGTCGCCACCTGCAGCGCCTGCCGCTGCGCCGGTTGAAACGTCTGCGGCCGCACCTGTTGAGGAAGCGCCGCAAGGGGATCCATCAGACCCAATGTCATTTTTCTCTGGCCCGCCGACAAGCGGGGATGCTTAACGAAAAAGGTGGCGTAGATCATGTTTACTGAAGCATTAGCATCGTGTTTAATTCTCGCGGCACAAACCTATAATGTGCCGCCTGCGGTTCTTTATGGCATTTATAAGGTTGAGGGCGGTAAGGTCGGCATGGCGAACCGCAATACGAATGGCAGCTATGACCTTGGCCCGATGCAGATTAATACGGTTTGGCTTGGTGAATTGACTAAATTTTGGGGCGTTAATCAGAAAACGGCAATCCATTGGCTGCAAAATGACGAATGTACTAATGTCGGTGTCGCCGCGTGGATTTTGCGTAGCCATTTAGACGAGACAGGTTCCCTGCCTAAAGCCATTGCTTATTATCATTCGCGCACGCCAAAAATCGGTGAAGCCTATCGCAAGCGTGTCGTGCGTGCGATGTATAAAGAAGGTTTGATCAAAACAAATCGTTAATCATGCCTTTATAAGTGCATTTTATGTGATTCCAGCGCTTGTGTTTTGGCACGAAGCGCTTTATTCTTTTTGTGAATTTTATTGATAAGTTTTTAACAAAAGCAGGAGCCTGCAAACAATGACCAAACGTGTTCATCTTCTTTCTGTGTTATCAAGCTGTTCTATCCTAGCGGCAGCAAGCTTTGGCGCACAATCGGCAATGGCCGGTTTTGAATGGGTGCCAGCAGGTAATGCATTGCCACCAGCAATGGAAAAGCCACAAGAAGTGATCACACCTGAGCCTGTGCACGCAATGCCAGAAATGACCGATATGCATGTTGTTGCGACGCCATCGGCTGAAGCGCCTGTTCAAAAAATGCATCATGTTGCGGTTACACCTGAGCTTGCTGAAGCGCCAGCGTTGCCATCAGAAGAAACAGAAAGCGTTGTTCCTGCTGAGCCACTAGTTATTGAAGAAGAGCTTGCAGACGTGCCTGCGCCAGTGACAGCTGAAGCGCCAGTCATCGAAGATGCGCCTGTTGTTGAAGAAGAAGTTGTTGTTTACGAAGAAACAATGCCGAAAAAAGAATATGCGATGGCATATGGCTTTGGTAAAGACATGCCGCTTGCTTTGGCGCTACGTCAAATCGTGCCAGCGACTTACGCATTCTCATTTGACCCTGCGGTTGAAATTAATACACGCATATCATGGCAGGGCGGCGAAGCTTGGAATGTTGTTTTGAAAAAAGCACTTTTGACAAAAGAATTAGCGGCAACTGTTTATGATGATATGGTATTGATCCGTCCATCAACACATGCAGATCACGCGGTGATGGAAGCTGCAGCAGCCCCTGAAATGGCGGCAGAAGTTGAAGCATCAGAAGCGCCAGCTGCATTGGCTGAAACACATGCGGCGGCTGACGAAGAAACAACAGAAGCACAGCCTGCTTATTTTGAAGCATCACATAGCTGGATTGCTGTAGAAGGCCAAACTCTACGTAGCGTTTTGGCTGAATGGTCAGATAAAGTTGGGGTAGAGCTTCACTGGAATAACCTATACGACTACCCAGTCACAAATAGCTGGGCGTTTGATGGTGATTATGTTCATGCGGTTGACGGTTTGTTGACAGCCTATGAAGAAGAAACACCAAAGCCAATGGGCCGTTTGCATCCAAATGCGCCAACTGGTCCAGCTGTGTTGGTTGTTAGCGTTACAGACGCACGTTAATCTTTAATTTTGCTGATATTGATTTTATCCTAAACGGCTTCTGGAAAGGATGCGCCGATGGTTTCTCCTGTTGAATTAACGCAAGCGCTGATTCGTTGTCCATCGGTGACGCCTGTTGATGCGGGCGCGCTTAAAACCTTAAGTGATGTTTTGGATCAAGCGGGCTTTACCACGCATAACCTGCGTTTTGAAGAGGACGGCGCGGCGCCAATCGATAATATTTTTACGGTGATTGGTACTAAGGGCAGCGGCAAACATATTTGTTTTGCAGGCCATACCGATGTTGTGCCGACAGGCCCTGCCGAAAAATGGACCTATCCGCCTTTCGCGGCTGAAATTCATGATGGTAAGCTTTATGGTCGCGGCGCAGCGGATATGAAAAGCAACGTGGCCTGTTTTGCAGTGGCGGCGCTGCGCTATGTTGAAAAACATGGCGTGTCTGATGGGCAGATTAGCTTGCTGATTACTGGCGATGAAGAAGCAGAAGCCGTGAATGGTACAGTTAAAGTACTGAAATGGATGGAGGCTGAAGGCTTTATTCCTGATGCGGCATTGGTGGGGGAGCCAAGCAACCCTGAATGCCTTGGTGAATATATTAAAATTGGTCGCCGTGGGTCATTTAATGGTGACTTACTGATTAAAGGCAAGCAAGGCCATGTCGCTTATCCGAAGCTTGCACGCAATCCCGTGCCGATTATGGCGAAGGTTGTCGCGGCGCTGACGGATGAAGTGCTTGATGAAGGCAATGCGCATTTTCAAGCAAGTAATCTCGAGGTCACGAGCATTCATGTCGATAACACGGCAGATAATGTGATTGCTGCTGAAGCGCGCGCAAAGTTCAATATTCGTTTTAACGATGAATGGACGATTGATAGCTTAGAGCAAAAAATGCGCGCGATTATCGAAGATATTACGACGGATTATGAGCTGAACGTACGTTGTAATGCAGAGAGCTTTATTACGACGCCTTCGCCTTATACAGATGTTGTGGTCGGCGCGATTAAAGACCTTACGGGGCGTACGCCTGAATTAAGTACGTCTGGCGGTACGTCTGATGCACGTTTTATTGCTAAATATTGTCCGGTGGTTGAATTTGGTATTATCAATGCGACAAACCACCAAATAGATGAACATGTGAAGGTTGACGATATTGAGAAACTGACCGATATCTATGAAGAGATCCTTGTTCGTTATTTTAATTCATAGGAGTTATAACTATGCGTTTTTTCCAAGTTTTTGCTTTAATTACGGCCTTATTTACTCTGCAACCTGCGCAGGCAGATGTTTTGCCAACGGATGGCACGCCAGTTCACTTTGGTAAGGCTTATGCGTATCCGACCGTGCCTGCACGCCCTAATGGCGCGGTGTTTGTGAAGGTGAAAAATTTAACAGATCATGATGTGAAAATTGTTTCTGCTTCTTCGCCAATTGCAAAGCGCGTTGAACTGCACACGCATGCAATGGTTGATGGCCGTATGAGCATGTATCCAGTTGACTACGTGACAGTGCCTGCACATGAAACACATGAATTAAAGCCAACGGGCGATCATGTGATGCTGATGCTGCTTGATGCGCCGCTAAAGGTCGGTGATCTATTCCCTGTGACCTTTATGCTTGATGATGGCTCAAGCTACACAATTGATGCCTCCGTTATTTCATTGGTGCAGTGATTATGGCTGAGAAAATTGAATATATCGCCTTTGACCTTGGCCGTGTTTTGGTGGATTGGAATCCTGCTTATCTTTTTGACCGCTTGATCGATGATGCTGCCCGCCGTCAATATATGTTAGAACATGTTGTGACGATGGATTGGATTGAAGAAGTTGATCGCGGTAAAGCGCTTTCACGCGCGGTGGCGGAACGTATCATCGCATTTCCTGATTATACGGTTGAGTTGATGGAATATGGTGCGCGCTGGATGGAAACATTGCCTGGGCTAATTCATGGTACGGTCGCACTTAAGCGCCGTTTAAAGGGGCGAGGTTATCCGCTCTATGCGTTATCTAACTTTGGGCGCGATACTTATGCGGATGCGGTTAAGGCTTATCCTGAGCTGGCAGATTTTGATGGCGCGGTGATCTCGGGGCATGAAGGCGTTATTAAGCCAGAGCCTGAGATTTATCAAATTTTATTATCGCGTTATAACCTTGTGCCTGAAAAATTGCTGTTCATTGATGATCGCGCGGATAACGTGGCGCAGGCGCAAGCGATGGGTATTCAGGCCGTGCAGTTCCATGATGCCGCGCGTTTGGAAGAAGATTTAACAGCACGTGCGGTGCTGTAATAAAATATACGCAGTGATTGGGGATTACCTGATTGCCGCGTATGAATCACCTTGCTCCCTTCGGGGCTGCATGATAGGTGTAGGTTTATTCAATAATCGAGATTTTAATTCTAAGGAGCCTTGTTAAATGAGCGAGAGCAATGTTGCAATTATTCCGCAAGCTGAGCCGGAAGATGAAACTGTAAAAGATGTTGGCGGCGTAACTGGCGCACAGCTAAAGCAATATATTGAGCGTATTGAGCGCCTAGAAGAAGAGAAAAAAGCCCTCGCTGAAGACATCAAAGAAGTCTATGGCGAAGCAAAAGCAATGGGTTTTGATGCCAAAGCGATGCGCCAATTGATCAAATTGCGCAATATGGACCACGAAAAACGCCGCGAAGAAGAAGAAATTCTTGAAGTTTATAAGGCGGCGATTGGTCTAGCGTAAGGACTGTATTTGATAGTTATAATTTAAGCCGCGGCCATTTAGCTGCGGCTTATTCTTTATTGGGGTAAAAATTGTAATTATATCACGCCATTACCGCGTGGTAAGGCGGCAATCCCTGTGCGGCTAATTTGGCTGAGGCCTAGTGGCTTCATCATTTCAACTAGGGCATCAATTTTTTCAGGCGTACCTGTCGCTTCGAATGTTAGGGAGTCGATTGTCGTGTCGACGACCTTCGCACGGAAGATTTCAGCTGTACGCATCGCTTCAACACGTTTTTCACCTTGGCCATTAACTTTAATCAGCGCTAATTCGCGCGCGACATGTGGGCCGAGGATGGTGAGGTCGATGACATTATGGACGGGGACTTGTTTATCAAGCTGGCTGATAATTTGGTCTATTATGCGCTGCGTCCCTGTGGCGATAATTGTAATGCGTGAAAGATTTTGATCGTGGTCGGTTTCCGCCACGGTTAGGCTTTCAATGTTATAGCCACGGCCAGAAAATAAGCCGACGATTTTTGCCAAAACACCCGGGGTGTTATCAACCAAGATTGATAATGTATGGGCGGTTTCTGGTGTGGTTTCTGGCGCAGCACCATAAACTGATTTTTTGGCCATGACATTACGGTTAAGCTGTGTCGTGTTCATCTCTTTATCCTTTAAACCAGTTTTTTATCAAATTGTTTTGCGTCAGCAGACAGGATCATTTCATTATGATTTTTCCCTGATGGGATCATCGGGAAACAATTTTCCTTCGCATCAACGCGAATATCCAAAATCGTGAATTTGTCACTGGCAATCATTTGCGCGATGGCATCATCAAGTTGGTCTGGATGATCAACAACAAGGCCAAGGCCGCCATAGGCATCAGCGAGTTTGACAAAGTCAGGCAGCGCTTCGCTATAGCTTTGTGAATAACGCTCACCATGCAATAATTCTTGCCATTGTCTCACCATGCCCATCCATTGGTTGTTCAGGATGAAGACTTTCACAGGCAAACGATATTGCGCCGCTGTTGAAAGCTCTTGAATATTCATCTGGATTGAGGCTTCGCCCGCGACGTCAATGACCAAAGCCTCAGGATGCGCAATCTGCGCGCCAATTGCCGCGGGAAGGCCATAACCCATTGTGCCAAGGCCGCCTGAAGTCATCCAGCGATTTGGACGTTCAAAAGGCAGGAATTGCGCCGCCCACATTTGGTGCTGCCCCACTTCGGTGGTGATGTACACATCATCACGTTTGGCGATATGTGCCTGTAGGCGCTCTAACGCATATTGCGGTTTAATGGTCGCGGTTGATTGGGTATATTCCAAACAATTGACCTGACGCCATTTATCAATTTGTTGCCACCAAAGTTGAATAGCGGCATTGCTCATTTTTAATTTCTTCTTTGCCCATGCGGCTGTAATTTTTTCAAGCGCGGATGTCGCATCAGCAACGATGCCAAGATCAACTTCGATGTTCTTATTGATCGAGCTTGGATCGACATCAATATGGACTTTAAATGAATTAGGCGAGAAGCCCGCAACATTGCCCGTAACGCGGTCATCAAAACGCGCGCCGATACAAATCATCACGTCACAATCATGCATCGCCAAATTCGCTTCATAGGTGCCGTGCATGCCAAGCATACCAAGCCATTGCGATTTACTCGCAGGGAATGCACCGAGCCCCATTAGGGTTGAGGTGATTGGGATGTTGGTATCGCTAATAAATTTTGTGAGCAGTTCGCAGGCCTTATCGCCCGCATTAATGATGCCGCCGCCTGTATAGAAAATTGGCTTTTTCGCTTGAGAGAGAATTTCGACCACTTTTTCAATGGCGTGATCATCCGCCTCATAATGCGGGCGGTAGGATCTATATTCAACATCTTCGGCTTTGGTGTATGTGCCGGCCGCGAATTGTACGTCCTTCGGCAGGTCAATAACCACAGGGCCTGGGCGGCCTGTACGTGCGATGTGAAAAGCGCGATGCGTTACTTCAGCGAGGCGCTCAACATCTTTGACCAAATAGTTGTGCTTTGTACAGTGGCGCGTAATGCCTGTTGTGTCAGCTTCTTGGAAGGCATCTGTCCCGATGAGGAAGGATGGCACCTGACCACAAATACAGACAACAGGAATAGAATCCATTAACGCATCTGTTAGGCCTGTGACGGCGTTGGTGGCGCCAGGGCCGCTTGTTACCAAGGCGACGCCGACTTTGCCTGTCGAACGTGCATAGCCTTCAGCTGCATGCAGCGCGGCTTGTTCATGGCGCACTAAAATATGTTTGATACCGTTTTGTTTAAACAGCGCATCATAAAGTGGAAGCACCGCACCGCCGGGATAACCAAAAATGGTGTCGACCCCTTGGTCTTGTAGCGCCTTGATCATAATATCTGCGCCGGTCATTAATTCTGATTCTGGAACCGTGTTTTTATCGGCCTTTTCGACAACCGCTTTCATGTCTTTCATCGCCCTTACCTCTATTTTTAGGGCGCTTTTTACCACCTGCACCCCCTTAAGGTCTCAAGCATATCAAATAAATGCAAAAAAGAAATATTTTTTGCATTTTTTGCTTGAGAATTTTTGCGCGCTTGCGTAATGTGGCGCTTACCAATTTACAAAGCACAAAATTGCCAGAGTGGCGGAATTGGTAGACGCACCGGATTCAAAATCCGGCGGTAGTAATATCGTGCCGGTTCGAGTCCGGCCTCTGGTACCATTTATAATCAATTTATTCCCTTTTATTGCTGCGCCCAAACTTGCTCATGTATGTATATACATGTCGCGCGCTTTGACTTGCCCTAAAACGAACTAAATTGATTATGGTTTTGCTCATATGTCATCTCGACCGAAGTGGAGAGATCTTCGGTGGTGGCAAAGGAGAAAGATCCCTCGGCGATGCTCGGGATGACGTATGATTACGCCTGTGCTTTCTTTTCTTGATAAGCTTGTACAGATTTGCTGATTTCTTCTTGAATGTCTTGGTTGACATAGTCGTTCCAAGGCATTTTAGCGAGGATCTTAATTAAGCCGCATTTGCCTGTAATGCCGCGGACAAGTAGGGCGATGGCCGCCAATAGCGCCAAAATCTCTAAATCAAGCAAAAGGCCAAGCACGATGATGCCGCCAAGGAGGATATAATATTGACGTTCAATGCTGATAATATCGGGCGTGAATTCAATGCCCATGGCTTCTAAGGCGAGTGTGCCGCCATCAACAACAATCACGTTTTCTGCGCCTGCGGCTTCGATATCCATCGCAGCGAATTGGGCGCGCTTACCTGCTTTACACAGCACATAAGTCGGCATGGTGCGGCAATGATTAACGATTGTGTCGGCAACATCAGGGACTTCATGTAGCGGGACATTGTCACTTGCGATGCCGCTTAGGCGTGATTTTTTATATTCAGCTTCGCTGCGGACGTCGAGAATATAGAATTTTTCTTCGGCGTTAGAGATGTTGTCGATGAATTCTGCAGCGCTGATCATGTCCATGATGTTTTATATCCTTTGTCAAAATTATGCCTTGCATTTTGCCTGAAGTTTGCACAAAAGAAAAGCCCCGCATGGGGTGGCATGCAGGACTTTCCTATAGGACACAAAACTTTTTTCTGGACGTTTGATCTCACTTTATGCCGGCGTCTTATTTCGTTCGCCTATTTTTATAGGCTTCACTCAATATGACTTGTCCTAAAGCAAGCTTAAACGACCACTATTTCGGCAGTTAAGCTACTTTCATTTTCGGGCCGTTTTCGTATGAAATGCTGGCCGTCAAAGTGATATTCTGGTTGTCATTGCTGATATAACCTTTTGTCGCGTTGTTGAATTCGACGCTTGTGGTTTTATCTGCATCTTGGCCTTCTGTTTCAGCCGGTTTTTCTTCTTCTGGATCTGGTGTTACAAGTTCAACAGCCCAGTCTGCAATATCGCCAAGTGTTTCACCTGCGCTAACCCAAGCACTTGCCAACCAACCTGGAACAGCCCAGCTTTGGTCTGCGGCGCGGTACCACATTGCACCGTCGTCTTCGATGATTTCCCCAGCTTCGAATGTTACGTTGCCGTTTTTATCAGTCGTGGTTGTTGTCAGCTTTGTTTTTAGCTCATCTATTGTGTCGGCACAGATTGGCGCACGATAGATTGATGGCAAGTTTTTATCTGCACCAAGCACTGGACGGTCAAGTACAGTGTTGATCGCACAATATTGGCTATCATTTGCAAGCATTGATGATGCAACATGTGTACGTGGTGAATAGCCTGTAAACCAACCTGAAATCGACAGAGGGTTGCTCAAGCGATATGTGACGTCTAGCCATGTGTTGTCAGGGATAGAGAATGCACATTCAGATTCAGATTCTTTACGTGTGTCTAGATAGTTACATGTTACTGTCCATTCTTCTTCACCCGCAATTTGTTTTGGCTGTGGTTTGTGCATTTTGTAGATTGGATCATCTTTGTAATCTGCTACGGATACAAGTGGTAAGTCAACAAAAGCAACGCCTGCTGCAACCCAACCAGCATAAACATAAATTGGCAGGTTCAATGTTTGCCACCAGCCTTTTGCTGTGTTTGGCCATTTGAATTTATTGTTGCCAAATTCATCTGTTGAACGCCAGTTCTTACCCCAGTTTTCGCGGTAAGTTGCTGTGCCACTTTTAATTGCGCCAACGGTTGCGCCGATGACGGCTTTAGTCGTTGGCCATGCTTTGCGGCCCGCCGTGATGATCGCGTCGGCGATATACGCTGCGCCAGTGACAAGGGCCTTAACAGTACTTGCTGCGTAGCGGATGCCTTGGTAAATCATCTGACGGTTGCTTTTTTTCTTGATGAAATCAGCGGTCGCTTTATTCGCATCATCAAGAATGTCGAATGCATCGTCATTTGTGTTTTTTGGCTTTTGATCTTTAGTGCTCATTTTTGTGCTCCTATTTAAAATCCCTTAGGCTATTGCTGCCGCGCTTGGTTGGAATGCTGATTTTGCGTTTGGCTGATTTTCATTGCCAGCCTTAAGCGTTAATGCATTTTCGTCCAAGTCATATGTAAATTTACCATCGTTATAGCATACTTTTAATACGCCGCAAGTGTTTTTGTCGTCTGCGTCATTATCCAAAACAAGGTTACAGATATGATCACCAACTTGTTGCTGAAGAATGTCTTGAACAACACGTGCACCATTTTTCTTTTTGTAATGGTCGGCGACAAAACGTTTTACACTTTCTTCGTCAATTTCGACTTTGAATGTGCTTGCATCTTCAACAAATTCAGATGCAAAGGCGTTGACTCGGCGTGTAACAACTTTCTCGATAACTTCGTCGCTTAAGAAGTCTGCACATACGATTGTACAGCGGTTAAGGAACTCAGGCGAGAAGTGGTCTGCAGCCTTGAAAATTTCTTCCTTTAATTTTGTTTCCCAAACTTCAAAAGACTCCTCTGCATTCGGCAGAATAATGCTTTGCTGACCAAAGTTTGATGTCATGATAATGATGTTATCACGGAAGTCCGCTGTATCGCGGCCATTCGCTGATGTAAAGCTGCCTTTATCCAATGGTGTCAGAAGGGCTTGTTTTACGTCCAAATGGGCTTTCTCAATCTCGTCGAGCAAGATAACGCCAGATGGGTTTTCTTCGCTGATTTTAACGAGTTCAGCTTTTTGGTCGTAACCGGCATAGCCTGGAGGGGCACCAATCATACGTGATACGGTGTGCTTCTCTTTAAAACCTTCCATATTGATGACGTTTAATTTTCCGCCACAAAGCTCTTCTGCCAATACTTCGGCGATAAAGGTTTTACCGACGCCTGATGGACCAAGAATAAGGAATACACCCTTAGGCTTTTTGGCTTCTTTTTTATTGCCAAGGCGCTGTTTGATCGCGCTGATCATTGGGTTGATCATTTGTTCCTGACCCATAACAATGCCGTTAATATGCTGGTCGGCTGTACGTATAGATTTACGCAGGTCTGGTACATCATTCATGCCCAGTTTGTTTTTGGCATATGCGTCAACATATTCGGCATCTAATGTTACAGGATAAGTCATTTGGCCAATGAGCTTTGCTGACTTCTCGTTACATTCTTCGATTGACGCTTCGATGTTTTCAATATCTGTTCTTAGTTTCGAAATTTCAGGATTTCTTTTTAGACGGCTATCATTTTGTTGGCTGTCGTCTGTGCTTTGTTCAGCTTCCTGATCTTTCGCTATTAGGCTCTCAATTTTATCTTTATAAATTTGGATTTGACCACGATATTCAGAGATTTTTGCTTGTTGATCGAGCAAAACTTTCTTCTTCATGTTCCAATCCGCCATAGCCGTAGCAATAGAAGCGTCAAGGGCGGCAATATCAGCTTCAAGATCCGCTGTGCTTTCGCCTGCGTCTTGTGCTTTTTTCAATTCTTTTTGCTTTGCGCTGCGCAGGGATTCATCTTCATGAACTTGCTCTGGCTTACTGTGTTTTTCAAGGCGGAAGGCTGTGGCGACTTCATCCAAGAAAAGTGATGCGCGTTTCGGCATAGCATGCGCGCCTAAGGCAGGGTAACGCTTTGCAAGCTTCACAACCATTTCAAGGGCTTTGTCGCTTACGGTTAGGCCTTTTGGCGCATAACGCTGTGCTTCATGGGCAAGCATTTCTAACACAACTGGTGTTTCGGCTTGTTTAACTTCTTGTGTGCTAAGTTTGCTAACAAAATTCGGGTAATTTGTTTTCAGTAGATGCAAGGCATCGTTATCGGCACTGAAAATCAAATCAAAGTCATCGCTTGTTTGGTCGGCATCGATAAGCTGATTTAACAGGCTTGATGCTTTTTTGGTTGTGACTTCACGAACAAAATTTGTGCCATCGTCAATTACCAAAACAGGCTTTTTACCGCTGCGCTGTTTAATGGTTTTGAGTTGGTCGAGTACGGCGCTGAATTTCTCTTCGATTTTTGACACGGTGTTGGTGTCGAATAAATCTTCTACATTCAGGCGATAAAAATCAGTGTTGATGGTTTCCAGTGGCATACCATCTGCGCCTTTGTTTTTAACGAGGCCTGCAATTAATGAACGGCGGCCAATGCCGGCTGGGCCTGTAAGCAAAACGCTGTTATTACGATATTGATTTAGTGAACAAGCAAGATTGACGAGATTTTTTGTTTCACCGAAATAAGTGAAGTTTGGATCTGTTGCATCTAGATATGCTGAGTATTCTTGCAAAATTGTATTTTCTAGCGTCATAGCCACCCTCTTAACTCTATATATACGTCTTATTTTTTTGTGTCGTTTTTTGTGTCTTGTTTTTAGTATTTTCTGGGGCGGGGCGCTGGGCATCCGCCCCAGAAAGAAATTAGGTTTTATTCAGGCTGATTAGTTCAGGCCTGGGCCACGGCGACGACGGCGACCTGCTGTTGTCGGAGACGCTTTGCCTACTTTTGCTTCGCTTGCTGCTGATGCAGTTTTGAAGTCACGATAAGCACGTTCACCTTCTTGTGCGCCTGTTTCTTTGGCTTGCTCAAGGTTTTTACCTGCAGCTTCAAGATCTTGAAGAGAGTCTTCTTTCTTCTCGCGCAGAGCTGCACCAGTTTTAGCGATATCTTTAAGCTCTGCCTCAGTGTCTTTAAGTAGGGCAGTGAAGCCGTCAATTTGCTTAATATCATCATTCAGGCGAGAGTTATCCGCTTTGCCGTGTTCAACAAGGCCATCTACAGCGTCTTTAAAATGTTCAGCGGCTTGGGCTGATGTCATTGTAAGCATGTCGTCGATCAAGTCCACTTGGCCCTCGTTCACACGCGCTGACAAGCTGTTCAAGACCATACCTGCTTCACCGGCAACTTTACCAATTGTAGATGTACGGATACGCTTTGTTTTCTTGATCTTGTCATCAACTTCTTGGATGAAGACGGTGTTTTTCTGAAGGTTTTCACGCACTTCTTGGTGGAAGTTTGTGAGTTGCTCAGCAACGTTACCAAAGTTTTTGTGGTAGGTGTTGTGTGCTTCCAAACGTGCATTCGCCGCGATAAGTTCAGGTGTTTGCTTCGGAGAGAAATTCGCTTCAATACCTGCTTTTTCATCCTCATCTGCCGCAAGTGCCAATGCTTCTGTTTTTTGTGCGTCAACAATTGCATCACGTGCTGCTTTATATTCCTGATGTTTATCGTGTAGGTGCTGATTTACTTGATCAATCACAGATGACAAAACTTTTACGTCTGTATCAATATTTGTTGAAATCTCACGCAGTAGAACCAAGTTCTCACGAGAAACGCTAAGTCCATCTAATGCATCAGAAAGTTTTGCGCTTGAACCTTCAACCAGACCTAGGGCTGATTTAATGATGTCTTCGCGTTTTTCGTTATAGGCTGCGTTGTCAGAAATGCTGTTGCCTTCTACGAGGATGCGCAATGCACGATATTCATCATTTTGGTCTAATTCAGCGCGCTTTTCATCAATTTGCTGTTGTTCTGTGTCGAACTTCGCTTGCGCCGCTTTCTCAGCATTTTTAAGACCAGCAAGGGCGTTTTTCTCTTTCGCAAGTGTTTCGTTGAGTTTATCAACTTTGGTTTTTGCGTTTTGAATAATCGCTTGTTTTTCTTTAATTTCTGCTTTGAGCTTGCCTTTAGCGCTAAAGTCCATGAAACCAAGTGAAGCAAGTTCTGCTTGAAGCTGAACGATACCTTTAATTTGTGGTAGCGCTTCTGTTTCTGCGTCTGCTTCAGCTGCTTCAGTTGCTTCTTCGCCTTCTGCTGCTTCAACAGTTTCAAAACCTTGGCCTTTAGCTGCAATTGTTGCGTTTGCTTTAAGCTCTTCGATTTGCGCTTCGATTTCTGCGACATATGCTTCTTTCGCTGCGGCGTTTTCACTTGTTTTCTCAAGTGCGTTTAGTGCTTTGTCGCGAGAAACTTCAAGTTCAACGATTTCGGCGTCAAGCTGGTCTGCTTTTTCGATCATAGTGCGAATGTCTTGACCAGTTTCTTTGGCTTTACGCAAAACGCGTGTCGCTTCGCCAAGTTCACCAACTGTGCCGCGATATTTTTTGAAATCAACCATGACTTCTTCAATTTTTTGAGTCATATAGTTGAAGGCTTTATCGTGTACGTTCTTCACCGCGCCACCCGATGCAACGAAGAATTGTTCAAAGTAATATTCTAATGTGTCTTCTAATTCAGCGGTAAGTTCTGCTGAAAGATCAACCGGATCCACATCTGCTGTTGGGTTTTCCAACGCGTCGGTCGGTGTTTTGAATTTTGCGATTAACTGTGCAATTTTCTCTTTATTGCTCGCGTCGCTTGCGATGATATTGATTGTTTCAACATCGGCATATTTAGCGTCGATTGAATCCAGTTCGCCTGAAACATCGAGATGTTCAATTGAATCTACTACTTCCTGTTCGTCAGCTTGGTCCTCTTCAACTGGGTTTCCAAGGATGCTGTTCATAAAGTCATTTTCACTCATTTTTTGTGCCCTCTTGACGTGTTTTACGTAATATAAAATTTATTATGCTCGCCTTTGTAAGCTATTTACGTAACGCTGTCAATACTTTTTTAACCATTTTATGAAAACGAAAAGCCCGCCCGAGGCGCTATTTTGCTGTAAAGCTATATAACAAGCGGGATTTCATATGGAAAATAAAATTAAATACAAGGCGGTGTCTATGGAAATAATATTCCAAAGACACATATCTAAAGATAATGATTATTTTACATGCGTTCTGGCGTAGGAATACCAAGCAATTCAAGCGTTTGTTCTAATATACGCAATGTAAGCGCGCAGAGGAACAAGCGGGATTGCTGGGCTTCAGCCTCTGCGCCGCTCAAAATTGGGCAGTGGCTATAGAAGCTGCTGAAGCTTTGCGCAAGCTTGAATGCGTAGTCCGCCAAAACATGTGGCGTATAGTTACGCGCAGCTAAATCAACCACATTTGGGAAATCCGCAAGGATTAAGGCCAAATTGGTTTCATGTTCACCTAGTGCGAGCTTATTAAGCTGCGCAGGTTTAAGGTCTTGATCAGCGGCTTTCTTGAGGAGCGATTTAATACGTACAGCCTGATATAGCAAATAAGGGCCTGTTTTACCTTCAAAAGAAGTGAGGCGGTCAAGGTCGAATATATAATCGGCGCTACGGTTGTTTTGCAGGTCGGCAAATTTAATTGCGGCGATGGCCACTTTATGCGCGATGTCGGCGCGCTCTTCGTCGCTATAGTCTTGACCAATATTGGCTTCATCCAAACGCTGCGTTGCTTTGTCGATCCCCATTTGGATAAGGTCTTCTAGCTTCATAACGCCGCCTGCGCGGGTTTTAAACGGCTTGCCGTCTTGACCATTCATTGTGCCAAAGCCCGCATGGGTCAGTTCTGTTGTCTCAGGGACAATCTTGCTTAGGCGTGCTGCACGGAAGACTTGCTCAAAATGCAGGCCTTGGCGTTGGTCGACCACGTAAATGACTTTAACAGGGTTAAAATCTTGCATACGCTGAACGAGGGTGGCGAGGTCGGTTGTGCCATACATGACAGAGCCATCACGCTTATAAAGGATAAGCGGCGGATATTCCTTTTTATCGTCATCTTGTTTTACAGGGATGACAATCGCGCCGTCATCTTCAATAGCGCAGCCATCTTTTTGAAGTTTGTTGACCATATCAGGGATGTAATCTTGCGCGTTGGATTCCCCAAGCCATAGCTCAAAATAAACATCAAGGGCGGCGAAGTTCTTTTTCATGGCTTCGACAGAAACGTTAAAGCAATGCTGCCATAGCGCATAATAGCCCGGTTGTTTCTTTTGTAGCTCAGCTGTTACTTGGCGTGAAATTTCCATGCGCGCTTCGTCCGATTTACTCGCTTGAGAGGCTTGTGGGTATAGTGTTTCCAAATCCTCAATCGTGATCGGTGGCTCTTTAGGGAAGTCGCCTGTTTTGCTTTTGTCAAAATATGGCCATTCAGGGTGACGGATTTCAAATTCCGAAAGCACCATGCCCATATGTGTGCCCCAGTCACCTAAGTGAATATCGCCTTTGGCATCATAGCCGATAAAGTTCAGAACGCGTTTGACGGACTCGCCAATAATGCTGGCGCGCAAATGGCCAACATGCATTGGCTTCGCTGTGTTTGGGCCACCATAATCGACGACTATGTCTTGGCCTTTGCCGCTATTATCAACCAAGAAATGATCATCTTGATTGAGCGCAATAATATGGTCAGAAAGGGCGCCTTCGGTCAATTTGATGTTAATGAACCCTGGGCCAGCGATCGATACTTCCGAAAACATAGAGTCTTGTGATAAATCCGCAACGATGTCTTCGGCAATTGCGCGCGGGGCTTTGCCTGCGATTTTCGCAGCAGCCATGGCGCCATTACATTGAAATTGTGCAAGGTCAGGGCGGTCAGATACACGCACAGCGCCTAATTCTTCAGGCAGGTTGTGTTTTTTGAAAACTGCGCCAATATGCGCCGAAAGCTGTGTTGTTAATGCCGTCATGACTATTGAATACCCATATTTACTTTGAATTTAACTAGGGGAAGATATTATGGGTATTCCCGCACTGCGTCAATAGGGCTATTTGCTGTTGCGTGTCAGGCTTAAGAAGATATCTTCCAAATCAGGCTCTTGCGTTGAAATGTCGATAATCGTGTTTTTCTTCTTATTGATGCGCTCAATAATTTGGCCTGCATTTAAGTCCGCAGGATTATAGCGGATCAGCACTTTGTTTTTACCAACGCCTGAATAGTAACAATCTTTGAATAAATCAGCTGTGCGCGGCGCGGTGCTGTCGGCAAAGGTGAACATGATCTCTTTACTTTCAATTTGGCCGATTAATTGTTCTTTCGGGCAATCTTTGATCTTTTTACCGTGATTAATAATCGCGATATGATCACAAAGTTCTTCGGCTTCTTCGAGATAATGTGTGGTGAGCAAAATGGTCGTGCCTGCTTTGTTTAGGGCGCGGACATTTTTCCAAAGCATTTGGCGCAGTTCAACATCCACGCCTGCGGTCGGTTCATCCAAAATCAAAATTGGCGGATTATGAACAAGCGCTTTGGCAATCATCAAACGGCGTTTCATACCGCCAGAAAGTGATCGGGCATAGGCATTGGCTTTATCGCTTAGGCCGACAAGTTCTAATAACTCTTTGGTGCGGCGTTTGTCTTTAGGGACGCCATAGAGCCCCGCCTGCATGTCGAGCGCTTTGGCAGGGGTGAAGAATGGGTCAAGGTTAATCTCCTGCGGGACAATGCCGATTGAGGCGCGCGCTTGGCGTGTATCGGCATCAATATCTGAATTCCAAATTTTGACATCGCCAGATGTTTTCATGACAAGGCCAGCAAGGATATTAATGAATGTTGATTTACCTGCGCCATTTGGGCCGAGTAGGCCATAGATCGAACCGCGCGGGATTTGGATATCAAAATCCTTTAGGGCGTGTTTCTCTTTACTGCGGCTTTTCTTATTCGCGGCATAAATTTTATTGAGGTTTTTGGCTTCGATTGCATACATGCGTGTTACCCCTGGTCCTTATATTGATATTGTCCGTCTTGCCCTAGATAGTCAGCAAAGCCGCCGTGGCTTAGCCATTTTAAAGCGGCTTGGTCATGCATTAAATAGGCATCCCAGAAAGCGAGGGAGGCAAGCATGATAAGTTCTTCATGGCGTTCGCGGTTCGCATTATTTTCAAGCTGCCCGCGAGAGCCGCTATAAATCATATGGTCGCCGTCTTCTAAAATAAATAGATGCTGGGCTGCTTGGTTAACCGTTTCAAATATTTCAAGGCGTGTTTTGTAATCGGTATTATCAACGGGGCTGTAATCCTCCGTGCCGGTCATATGCAGCAGTGGAATGTCGATTTGCCCATAGATGCGCGTGGCATCATCTTGACGGTTGAAGGATGGGATCGGTGAATACAGGATGCCCGCTTTAAAATCATCATGTTTAAAATGATAAAGGCGGCGGCCGCGGCCAAGGCTTTGCCCCGCCATAATCTGTGTTGTGCCAGCGCCAAAAGAATGTCCTGACATGCCGAGTGTGTCAAAATTCATCATGGCATGAATTTCAGGGGCGATCTCGATACCTTGGCGCAGTGCTTTCAGTGCGAAGGGCACGTCTTGATAACGCTGCAGCGCCATTTTGCGGGGGATTTTGGCCGCGCGGATATTGTCCCATGGATGACCTGCTTTGCCTTCCCATAAATAGCTATCGGTGCCGTGATGTTGAATATGGACGATGACATAGCCAAACTGCGCCAAATAGCGTGAGATAAAGCCTGCGCCATCACGCGTTCCCCCAAGGCCATGTGACCAAATAATAACTGGGCGCTGTTCACCTGCCGTTAATTCTTGTGGGGCAGGGTAGTATATTTTGAAAGGGACTGGACGCGCGTGACGCTGTTCATCGACCCATTTACCACGGGCGATCATCGTTTTTTCAAATATTTTACCGTGGCGTGGCCATGGCGGCATAGGGAAATCAGGCATTGTTCTCAATAGTTTTTTATGTGTTTGCGTATAGATATTTAGCACAAAACTGTGTTTAGACGAGAAGAAAATAAAAATTTTTCTTTATTTATATTTGCAAAATCTTATATACTAATAAAGTAAGGTCAATTTACACATGTAAATATGTTTTTTTTAAAATTAGACTTGATTAATGTACAAGTTTTGTTTTATACCATGCCTCGCACGGGCAAACAGCGTTCGTAGCAGAGTGTGTAATATAAGATTTATAAAAAAGTTTATGAGTTTCTTTCTCCCTCCCCCAAAGAAAGAACGGCCGGTTTCAGGGTTCTCCTCTGAAACCGGCTAATTTTTTATTAGGGCTCGTTTTTGAGCTAATAAAAAACCCGCTTTTCAAAGCGGGCCGTTTAAGTTTCTCTTACAATATATTGCTTAGTTTGTTTTTCTAAGCTCTGTGAGCAGATATTCAACTTCGCCTTGGCCTTTTTGAATGACGGCGGCGAAATCTGAGCGCTGGGTCATGCTCATGCTGATGCCTTCGACGATGATATCAATGACGCGCATATTACCGTCTTTAACGCGGACACGCCAGTCAACGCGGACGTCTACGCCGCTTTCGCCTTCAGGAGGCAGGATGCGTGATGACACAAGATAATCTCTTTTACCGCTTGCTTTAGCGCTGTCGATTTGGAATTTTTGGCCGTTATATTCGCTAAAGCGGTGGGCGTAGACATCAACCACCATCTTTTCGAAGAGATCCATATATTCTTCTTTTTCAGCGTCGCTAGCATTTTTCCAATGGATGCCAAGCGCGAAACGACCGATGGTCTTAATGTCGAAGCTTTTGTCTAAGAGTTTTTGAAAGCGCGCTTTCTTTTGTGCCATCGTCAAATTTGGATTACCTAAAAAGGATAAACCGTCATTTGCCATGTCAGAGATAAATTTTTCGGCCTTTTGCTCGGCGGTCTCAGCGGCAAAAGCAGCTTTTCCCTGTACGGCGACAGGGAAAATCATTGATGTTGATAAGATGGCACCGAAAGCCAGTGCGGCTAAAACCGATTTAATCATGCTCTTTAGACCTATAAATTCATCTTTCTTTTATTTTAGCACATTAATATTCATCATCATAATCAGGAATATCTTGCAAGAACGCATCGTTCTTATCCTGATCAGCGACAAGGGCTGCGCGGTTTTGTACATAGACACTGCGGATTGTCGCATAATAGTCAATTGCACCTCGTTTCAATTCAGCAAGAACATCTAACAGTTCTTCACGAGTAGACACAATTTGTGTGCCTGTACGGACTAATAGCCATTCTTCTTGATCTGTGTTGTTTAACCACCAGTAAAGCGGATCCATAACGGTATCAACGACTTTACCAGAATAATCTCTAAATGAGCCTGGGCCCATTAATGGTGCAACAACATATGGCCCGTGACCTACGCCCCAAACGGCAAGTGTTTGACCAAAATCTTCTTCTTCATATTCGATGCCTTCGTAACCCGCAACATCAAATAGGCCGCCAACGCCAATTAACGAGTTAACCATAGCGCGTGTTACGACATTCATGGCGCCATCAACGTCACCTTGGAGTAGTTCGTTGCCAAGCAATACAGGGCTTTTTAGGTTGCGCAGGGCGTTGCGCACGCCATTGCGCGCAGGTTTTGGCACAACGGCGCGGTAACCTTTAGCGATTGGCTTAAGGATGACTGCATCAGCCGTCTCGTTAAACGCGAATACAGCGCGGTTGGCTTTTTCAAATGGATCAGCAATTCCGCCAGTCATGGATGTGTCTTGTGTCGCACAAGCAGAAAGCGTCAACACGGAAAAGCTTATAAGAAGTGATTTAAGCACCATCTGTCCTGAAGATTTGAAGTTCTTTTTAATGCCACCCAACATAACCATTACCTTACCCTTAAACGATCCTACAGCCTTGAATAAAAAGCGAATCGTACACAATTCGCGGTTTATACGATAATATATCTACATTCTTACCGAAAGGTTACCAAGGCGAAATAAAATAAGCTTACACATATTTTATTGCATGGCGGCAATTTGCGGCAAAAACAATCATCGATATTGCGAAGGATATTTAGTGCGAAACCGCGTGGAGGTCAAGTGTTGTTTTTAACCATCTTCTAATGTAAATAGCGCGCCTGCACCAAGAAGTAGCGTGATAATTGCTGGTGACCACGCAGAAAGAGAAACGGGGATTTGTTGCGATATACCCAGTGCCTTGAGGAAGCTCGCGCCAAGAAAGATAACAAACCCTAGAAATATGCCGGAGAGCACTAAGGCGGCCGTGTTGCCACTACGCTGTGGACGCAGTGACACAACCGCCGCTAAAAATACCATCGCGGCAAAAAGAATCGGCATAGAGAGAAGGTTTTGCAAATGGATGCGCATTCTGATGCTATCAAAACCTGCGGTTTCAAGGGTTTTGATAAAGCTTGGTAGTTTCCAAAATGAAATTGTTTCTGGGGACGAGAATGTCTCAATAATATCTTCACGCGTTAAATCGGTTGGGATGGCGTAATTCTCAACGGGCATTGCCGTGGATTTGCCTGTGTTGAGGGTTGCTTCCTTGAACATCCACTGGCCTTTTTCAAGCATGGCATGTGCGGAATCAATGCGGCGCATAAATTCATCTTGAGGATTAAAGTAAATGGCGATGACGTTGTTTAATTCCCAATTGGCGCGTTCGATGCGTTCAGCATGGATAATGATATAGCCTTCGCCGTCTTCTTGGTTTTTTTGTTTTAACCATAGCCCGCCTTCAAAGAGGGCGATCAGGTTTTTTTGATGGCTAAGATGTACGGTTTCAAGCTGCTCGTAACGGGCAAGCAGCGCCGCGCTTAGTGGGTTAATGGCTGTGATTTGCAATATGCCGATAAAAAGGGCTGTAGCAATTAATGGTGTTAAAAATTGCCATGCGGAAAGGCCGGCGGCACGTAAGATCACAAGTTCACTACGTTTTGATAATTCCCAAAAGGTATAGATCGCCCCGAAGAGAATAACGAAAGGCATGGTGACTTGCCCAATTTCAGGTAGTTTAAGTAAGGCCATATGCAAAACGAGGCCTAAAGGTACATCATCAAATTTGCTGGCGCGGCGAATGAGTTCGACCGTATCAAACAGGTAAATGATGCTTAAAAACATAAGCAATAAGCCGAGGCAGCTTTTCACATATTTGCGCGCGAGGTATAGATTAAGTGTGTTAATCATAGACCTGCCCCTTGTGCGGATAATTCGCCCGCTTTGCGGAGCATCTTGCTGCGGAAATCTTCGCCGAAGCGACTAATGATGAACAGGCCAAAGCTTAAAGGCAGTAAGGTGATGCAATATAGAAGCACGATGCCGAAATTGTGGTCTTTGGCAATGTTAAAGAAGACCAAATATAGGCTTTGTAAAATAATGACGCTTAAGGTCGCGCCGACAACGCGGTGGCCCATGCCGCGGCGGCTAACAGGGCCAAGCAACATGGCGCAGAGGGCAATCAGGGTAAAACATGGCGCTAATAGCGGGCTGATTAAGCGGCGATGCGCCTCAACCATAAATTCGCGCTTATGGCGCAGGTCGTCTTTATCTGATAAATCAGGGTTTAAGAGCTGCATGAAATTGCGTTCATCAGGTTCAATCCAACGGTCATTGACGGCGTTTTCATCATTTGGAATGTCAATACTGTAACGATTGAACTCTAATTTATTGAGCGCCTTGCTGCTGGCGTTAAAGCTTTGGCGCACACCGTCAAACACTAAGACTTGCTGACCAGTTTCGGTTGATACAATCATGCCTGATTTCGCTGAGATTGTTGACGCAGGCTCTGCTTTGTTACGCGCGTCATGGATTAAAAGGCCACTCATGCTGCCATCTTCATTGCGTTGACGAATATATATGGTGATGCCTTTGGCGACGGAATTAAACACGCCTTCACGGAAGATAAGAGATGAATATTCCGCCTTAACATCTTTGCGTAGGCGCTGCATTTTGGCCAAAGCGGTTGGGCCTGCCCATGTCGTCATAAACATTAGCAAAATAGACGTTAGAAGCGACAGGATGATGGCAGGGCGCGCAATGCTGCCCGGTGAAAAGCCCAGTGAGCGCATCACGACAAGCTCGCTATCGCTGGTCATACGGTTATATAAAAACAAGACGGCAACAGACAGGGCAATCGGGATGATAATTTCAAAAAAGCGCGGCAGTGCCAATAGAATGAGCTGAATAAATATGCCGCCTGAAGCGCCAGATTCGATAATTAATTCAAGGAATTTAAGCGATTGCGACAGGAAGATAACCCCCGTCAACGTTAGGGTGACGATGACCGTGATGCTTAAGAGTTGCCAGAATAAATATCGGTTCAGAATGCTCATGCGTTTTTTATGAACAATTCTGCAGGCGAATTCAAGTGAATTATATCGGCCTTTATCTGGCGCGGTACTTGCGCATTGGCGGGGCTTGCGTATAATCTAAACCACTAACAATGTGACATAGATTTGAGGATCAATAATGAAAATTTCATTCTTTAATGAATTAAACAATGCAACCGATACATTGGTTTTCCCATTATTTAAAGGGCAGGCCATCAAGGACTTCTTGGCTGAATTAGATGCCAAAACAGATGGTTTGATTGCAACGCATTATGAAGAAAACAAGCAGTTTAAATGTAAGGTCGGCGATGTTTTGGTCGTTCGTTTGCCGAAAGCTGTTGGGCATCGTTATGCCGTATTGCTTGGTCTTGGCGAAGATGAAAAAATGTCACAAGACTTGGCAGAGACCGCTGGCGGTAAGCTTTATAAAGCCCTAAAGCATTTGGGCGCGGAACATGTCGGCGTCATTATGGCGCAAGGCCTGAATGATAGCGATTTGCCAATGGATGCATTGATTGCACATTTGGCAATGGGCGTGAATTTGTCGTCATATGATTTCGATAAATACAAAGATAAACGCGATGTTAGCGAAGATGATGAAAAAGGCGTTGAAGCTATCGATTTCATTTCATCACAAGCTGAATCGGCAAGTAATGCTTATATCGTTCTTGATGCCATGGCGCAGGGTGTGTTCTTTGCACGTGATTTGGTGAATGAACCACCAAATGTGCTTTACCCTGAAAGCTATGCTGAAATGGTCAAAGAAAAATTCAAGCCGCTTGGCGTTCAAATCGAAGTTTTGGATGACAAGAAAATGCTTAAAATGGGCATGGGCGCGTTAATGGCTGTGGGGCAAGGCTCTGCGCGCACGCCGCGTATGGTTATTATGCGTTACAATGGCGCATCACCCGACCAAAAACCATTGGGCTTTGTTGGTAAAGGCGTGACATTTGACACAGGTGGTATTTCGATTAAACCTGCGGCGCAGATGGATCTGATGAAAATGGATATGGGCGGGTCAGCTGCGGTATGTGGTTTGATTTACTCTTTGGCGTTGCGTAAGGCGCCTGTCAATGTCGTCGGTGCGATTGGCTTGGTTGAAAATATGCCGTCGGATAATGCCTATCGTCCAGCTGATATTATTAAAGCCTATAATGGTAAAACCATTGAAATCCTGAATACAGATGCTGAAGGACGTTTGGTGCTTTGTGATACATTGTCTTATGTGCAAGAACAGTTTGATCCGTCTTTCGTGATTGACCTTGCTACATTGACTGGTGCGATCATGGTTGCGCTGGGCACTGAATATACAGGTGTATTCTGTAACAATGATGCGCTTTGGGAAAAAATGGATGCCTCTGGTAAAAATAGCGGTGAGAAGCTA
>JASBUS010000071.1 GCA_030147745.1 Alphaproteobacteria bacterium | reverse complement strand
TCGGTACAAAGCATTAAAGCGGAAAGCCTTATGCTGACAGGTGATGAAAATATCATCGATATTGATTTCGTTGTGCTTTGGAAAATTTCAAACGCGAAAGACTTCTTGTTCAAAATTCGTGACCCTGAAGCAACAATCCGTATTGTGGCGGAAAGTGCGATGCGTGAAGTCATCGGCCGTACAGATATTCAGCCTGCTTTGACAGATGCACGTGGCGCTATTCAGCGTGATACACGTATTTTGATGCAGCGTATTTTGGATGATTACCAAGCCGGCGTTGAAATTAACGGTGTTCAGCTGCAAAAAGTTGACCCGCCACAGCCTGTTGTTGATGCGTTCAACGAAGTACAGCGTGCACGCCAAGAAAAAGAACAATTGAAAAACCAAGCGGAAGCTTATCGTAACGATATTATTCCACGCGCACGTGGTGAAGCTGAAAAGCAACGCCAAGCGGCTTCGGCTTATAAACAAGAAGTCATGAACCGCGCGCAAGGTGATGCGGAACGTTTCCAATCTGTTTACGCGGCATATAAAGAGTCTAAAGATGTAACATCTAAGCGTATTTATCTAGAAACGCTTGAGCAGATTTTGCAGAAAACAAATAATATTATCATCGACCCTAGTCAAAAAGGCTCAAATATTCTGCCTTATTTGCCACTAGATAAGATGATGAACAAGAAATAAGCCAGAAAGATTAGCTTAGGAGCATAAGATCATGGGAAAAATTGGTATTGGTTTCGTTGGTATTCTGGCTGTTGGCTTGCTTGTTTTGTCAGGCAGTGTCTTCATAGTTAAAGAAACGCAGCAAGTGTTGGTTCTGCAATTTGGTGATGTTAAAGGCCGTGTCACTGAACCGGGTTTACATTTTAAAATCCCTGTTGTTCAGCAATTGCGCGTTTTTGAACAGCGCATTTTGAATGTTGACCCACCTGCAGAAGAGGTTTTGCTTGCGGATCAAAAACGTTTAGTGGTTGATACATTCGCGCGTTACCGTATTTCAGACATGTTGAAATATTATCAAACTTTGTCAACGGAAGCTGCTGCGGTTCAACGTATGAATAACATTATCAATGCGTCATTACGTGGCGTTTTGGGTAAAACCACATTGAAAGATGTCTTGTCTGAAAAACGTGACTTGTTGATGAAAGACATTCAAAAAGAAGTCAACGAAGAAACAGATCGTTTTGGTATTGAGATTGTCGATGTACGTATCATTCGTGCGGATCTACCTGTACAGGTCACACAATCAACCTATGACCGTATGCGTTCAGAGCGTGAGCGTGAAGCAAAAGAAGCGCGCGCACAAGGTGAAGAACTTGCGTTGAAAATTCGCTCAGAAGCGGATAAAGAGCGCACGATCATGCTTTCAGAAGCGCGTCGCGATTCAGAGATTTTACGCGGTGAAGGCGATAAAGAAGCCATTCGCATTTATGCGAAGGCCTTTGGTCAAGACCCACAATTCTATGAATTTTACCGTACGATGGAAGCTTATAAAAAGGCGCTTAATAATGGTGGCACGACTATGGTGCTTTCACCAGATAGCGACTTCTTTAAGTTTATCGCATCGGACGATGGTAAAGTAAAATAATCGCGCATTAAGCGGTTAATGTGTAATCACGATTAGAAGGAGATGTTTATGCTTCGCTCTACACTATGTTTGGCGGTATTATCCGCGACTTTTGTTGTCACTTTACAGGCGCCATTCCAAAGTGCGCAGGCTAAAACGCCGCCGATAAGTACAAATGGTGAAATTCACAGCTTTGCTGATTTATCGGAACGTTTATTGCCGAGTGTTGTGAATATCGCGACAAAGCAAAAAATCGGCGCGATGGAAAATATGCCCGATATGCCTGATTTTCCACCGGGCTCACCTTTTGAAGACTTTTTCGAAGAATTTATGGATCGCCATCGTGGTTCGCCAGAGCAAGCCCCAAGCTCATTGGGCTCTGGTTTTATCATTGATGCGGAAAAGGGCTATATCGTGACCAATAATCACGTGATTGCCAATTCAGAAGAAATTCATGTGATTTTGCATGATGACCAATCTGTTGATGCGGAATTGGTCGGTACGGATGAAAAGACAGATATTGCTGTTTTAAAAATTGATCCGAAAGGTCTTGATTTAAAAGCTGTACCATTTGGCGATAGCGCGGTTATGCGTATCGGAGATTGGGTCTTGGCGATTGGTAATCCATTTGGCTTGGGCGGCACAGTTACAGCGGGGATTATCTCTGCGCGCAGCCGTGACATTCAAGCGGGGCCATATGATGATTTCATTCAAACTGATGCGTCGATTAACCGCGGCAATAGCGGCGGGCCAATGTTTAATACTAATGGTGAAGTGATTGGGATTAATACCGCAATTTATTCACCAACAGGTGGCTCGGTCGGGATTGGTTTTGCGATTCCTGCGAATTTGGCGAAGCCTGTGATTAATCAGCTACTTGAATATGGCCGCACACGCCGTGGTTGGCTTGGCGTACGCATTCAAAGTGTGAGCGAAGAGATCGCGGAATCACTGGGCCTTGATAATGCGCGCGGCGCTTTGGTTGCCTCGATTAGTAAAGACAGCCCTGCAGAGAAAGCAGGCTTTGAAGCGGGCGATATTATCCTGAAGTTCAACGGCCAAAAAATAGAAGAAATGCGTGATTTACCGCGTATTGTTGCTGAAACATTGATCGATAGTAAGGTTGATGTTGAAATTTGGCGCGATGGTAAAGCGAAGAATTTGAAGGTTATGATTGGTGAGCTTGAAAAAGCGGAAGAAGAAGGCAAGTTGGATGATGTTACGCCAACTGTGCCGCAAGATGCCAAAACAACTGAAATTTCTAACTTGGGCTTGACCCTTGGATCAATTACATCAAGCCTGCGTGAGCAGTTTGGTTATAGCGATGACTTAAAAGGCGTATTTGTTGCGGCCGTTGAGCCGAACAGCATTGCGGATCGTCAGGGGCTATCAACTGGTGATGTGATTTTGGAAGTTGACCAAAAGGATGTCAGCACGCCTGAACAAGTTGAGAAAATTGTCAAACAACTTGAAAAAGATAAATCACGCGCGGCGCTAATGCTTGTTGATGTCCAAGGGCAAGGCAGCGTACGTTTTGTCGCCTTAAAATTCCCAGAGAAAGATGGCGATAAAAAATAAACGCATCTTAGTTATCGGCTGCCCCGGCGCGGGTAAAACGACTTTTGCTAAGCGGCTCGCCTTGGAAACAGGCTTGCCGCTTGTGCATATGGATGAACTTTATTGGTCTGAAGGTTGGGTTGAACGGCCTTACGATACATTTTTATCAGGCCTGACACATGCTTTAGCGCAAGATGCGTGGATAATTGATGGGAATTATCAAACGACATTGCCACAGCGTCTGGCTGAGGCGGATATGGTTTATGTCCTTGATGTGCCTTTTTGGCGCTGTGCATGGCGCGTGATAATGCGCTGGGTGAAACAAGAAGGGCAGCAGGCCGCAGGCTGTCCGCAGAAGATCGATCTGCCCTTTTTGAAATATATTTTGTGGGATTTTCCTTTATTTAAACGTCAAAAATTATTTGATTTGCTCAAAGTTTTTGATGGTGATGTTGTGGTTTTATAGGGCCTATTATTGTGTGTGGCAAAAAAGTCACATTTCTGTAACCCACTGAAATAAGGGCTTTGTGCATTGTTTGTTGCAAAAATATCACAGTAAAAATGTAAAAGTGATTTTTTTGCATCACCCCTTATTGACCCTTTGCAAAAATATTGGCTTAATAGCATCAGAATGAGGTGAATCACTTTTGATTCGTTTTCCTTATTTAAAAAATGTGAATTTAATCTTTTGCCGCTTATCGAGGCTTTTTCTTTAAACAAGTTATTCGTTGGCCTTTAGATTAAATGAACTGGTGTAAAAAAACTTTTTGGAGGACTATTTAGTCATGAAAAAACTTCTTCTTACTACAGCTGCCGTTGCTGGTCTAGTAGCCGTTGCAGCTCCTGCGAAAGCAGAAGGCCTTGAACTAGGTCTTAAAGGTTACACACGTGCATATGTTGCATATGTTGACCAAGACACAAACGCTGCTTCTGAAGAGCGTAGCATCGATATCCTACGTGATTCTGAAATCGCGTTCACAGGTGAAGCAACACTTGATAACGGCCTTACAGTTGGTGCGTATATCGAAGCAGAAGCTGATTCATCAGAATCTACTGGCGATTCATTTGAAATCGACGAAAACTATGTTTACTTTGCTGGTTCTTGGGGCCGCGTAAACTTGGGTTCTGAAGACGGCGCTGCTTACTTGCTACAAGTTGCTGCTCCATCAGCTGACTCAGCTGTTGACGGTATCCGTCAGCAAGTTCAAGGTGTTAACTACGGTCTTACAGGTATCGCAGCACACGCTGGTGGCCTTGACTATGATAACGACTTCGCTAACGCTGATGAAAAAATCACATATTTGACACCAGTTTTCTCTGGTTTCCAAGCTGGTGTAACATATACACCTGAAGTTGCTCGTCCAACAACAGGTTCATCTGCAGTAGTTGCTCAAGAAAACCAAGGTGCTGGTTCATACGGCGATAGCTTTGAAGTTGGTGTTCGTTGGGAAGGTCAATTTGACGAGCTAGGTGTTACAGTTGGTGCGGGTTTCGCGTCTGCAGAACTTGAAGCTACAGCTGCTGGTTTTGATGACCGTGAAGCATGGGACCTAGGTGTTGATCTTGACTTCGGTCCATTCGGTTTTGGTGTTGCTTACCTTACTGATGACCAAGGTGAAGTAGATCACGACCAAGACACATTGGTTGTTGGTGCTGATTACGTAACTGGCCCATTCAAGCTTGGTGCGTCTTACATGAACAAAGACGAAGAAACAGGCACAGGCGCTAACGAAATCGAAACAGACCGCTACACAGGTGGTGTTGTTTACACATTCGGCCCAGGCATGACATTCCGTGGTTCTGTTTCTTACATCGAAACAGAGCAAGGTACAGCTGAAGTTGAATCTACAAACCTTCTACTTGGTACACAAATCAAGTTCTAATTTAATGGAACTGATTTGATCTGAGTTATAGGATCTGATTTTGGAAATGGCGTGAGGCAACTCGCGCCATTTTCTTTTTCCCAAACCGTCATCCCGACCGAAGCGGAGGGATCTGCCGAAGTTTGACGTGGGTAAGATCTCTCGGCGATGCTCGAGATGACGATGGGGGAGAAATAGTGGTCATTGCCCGTTTTATGATACGAATGAACCGATGCTTGCCCCCACCCCTGTCATCCCGACCGAAGCGGAGGGATCTGTCCAAGGTCGATATGGGTAAGATCTCTCGACGATGCGCGAGATGACGATTGGGGGAAATGGTGGGTAACTGCGCATTTTGTGATGTGAATAAACTGGCGGCTGCCCCCACCCCTGTCATCCCGACCGAAGTGGAGGGATCTGCCCAAGGTTGATGCGGGTAAGATCTCTCGACGATGCTCGAGATGACGATTGGGGGAGGATGGTGGGTAACTGCGCATTTTGTGATGCGAATGAACTGGCGGCTGCCCCTACCCCTGTCATCCCGACCGAAGTGGAGGGATCTGTCCAAGGTTGACGCGGGTAAGATCTCTCGACGATGCTCGAGATGACATTTATGTGTAGCTATTGTCTTTTGATCTAATGCCGATTATCCTGTTGTCAGATATAGCTGGAGTTAGAAACGCATGAGTATTGCTGAAAATTATCAAGAGATCCAAAATGAAATGAAACGCGCGATTTTGCATTTCTATTGCGCGGATAAAGTCGCTGACATCCCTAATTATGCGGGGCTCGCTGATGCATCGGGCGCTTTAAAATTACCGCA
>JASBUS010000069.1 GCA_030147745.1 Alphaproteobacteria bacterium | reverse complement strand
TCAATTTGACGGATTTCGTTTAGTTCAACTGGAATAGCTGACCAGTTCACAAGGCCAAAATAATCTTCAAAAACTTGACGGCCGTTCACCAAAACAAGGATGCGTTCGTTCATAGCCGAGTTGTAGCCGCGAATACCTACAGAATATTCTGTAGCTGTGTTCTGACGGACGGAAACGCCGGCATAATGACGAAGAATATCTGGAATATTGCGTGCCGGGTAGCGCGCGATGTCATCTGATGAAATGATGGTCATATCCAGTGGTGCATCAGATGCACGCATAGGGGAACCGTTTGCAGATGTTGTGACAGGCTCGCCAAACATTTCCTGCATAACGCCGTAATTCAAGCTCTGTGCTTGTGCTTGAGGCGCTGCAATTGAGCTGAGTGCACAAAGCGCTGCGGCCGAAAATAATAACTTTTTCATTTTAAAATCTCCTGAGAAATAACTTATATAATGCGTTTATTGTTCTGTGATCATCATGCGGAAAGCAGAGCCGAATGAAACGCCAGAGGCGCTAGCGGCAGCCGAGCTAACTTTGATGTCTACTTTAGGTTCGCTCTTAACAACAACAACGCAGTTGCTTGAATTTAAGCAATCATCATGCGTTGATACAGTGATAACGCCTTTAGAGCTGACGGCGTTAAAGATTGAACCTTGTGAGCCTTCTGTGCCTTTAGTAAAGTAAAGTACTGGATAGCTGCCGCTTGATGCCGCGCTTGTTGAAACTTTCTCACCTAAAAGCTTAATTTTACCAGATGCCATACCACCGCCAATTAGGCCGATAATCTCATCAGCTTCTGCAGATGATGTGGCATTACCCGAATCAGTAACGATACCAACTTTAACGTCACCGCTTGGACCATTCTCAATGAAACCCAAAGCGCGACCTAAAATTTGCATATCTTTTTGTGAAGCGGCTTGAGCATTGGGTGCAAGGGCAACGAGCCCCAACGCAAAAAGCATAGTTTTGAAATAATGTTTTTTCACTGTAACCTCGTTTTATTATGGCTTGCTTATATATAAAAATAAAAATATTGCGCTTAGGCTAGCGCAGATTGGGATTCGTGTAAAGATGCCACACGTTAAAATTGGGAATTTATTATATGATAAAGTTTATCGACCTTGTGGATAGGTGTTTATGGGAAATTCAAAAAAACAGCTAATCTTTGCTTAAGAATTGTGATATATACTGATATGAATATAAATATTTTTTTAATTAATGTTTTGTTTATTTAAAATTGTTACATTAGTATAATCTTTATTATGTTTTTTCTTATATATACCTAAGGTTTAGGTTGTGTATTTTTGTATTAGGAGTATTTTATGATCAATAAGCTAAGAGTACAAAACTGGCCATTTGCGCTCAAATTTGGTTTCCCGATCTCTCTTTTATTCATCACAATTCTGGTTCTCGGATATAATGCTTCGACAGCCACAAAGCGTCTGAATGAGGTGAAAGAAGGCCTTTACCTGAGCCTTGACGAAAATACGCAGACTATTGAATCTTTGGCACAGACAACGAATGAAATTGTGAATGTTAATTTTAGCTCAGCACTGGATCTCTCAAGCGTTATTGAGAAGGCGATTAATTTGAATGCGTCATTCTACAATTTGCTGACTGTGCAAGCGGCAGGATCAAATGATGATGCATCCAATGATATGTTGAAATTAATTGATGATGCTAAAATTTTGAAATCTCAGCTTGTCGATTACAAAAAACGCGTTGATCCTGCTGCGCAAGCGGCAAAAGATCTGGATAAAGTTATTAATAGCGTGCAGGCTAACTACATTGGTAATAATGAAGATGGCATCTTCCATATTGCATCATCCATGATGGCGTTAGATATTGGCTTTGTTCTTGGCAATCTTGATAAATATAATGCAACCTATCAAGAACTCATCAGCCTTGTTCAGCATTTGCGTGACGATGCCGTTGACCGCTCCCGTAAAGCGGCGCAGCAAAGTGTCGCGGCAACGGACGAAGCGAAAAAAGTGAGCTATGAGTCGCAGCAAGCATCGAAGGAGGCTAGTGCCCAAATTGATGCCATGATGAAGAGTTCAACGGCGCTTAGCGGTGTGCTCGTGGTTGTGTCGTTAATTATCTCGGTATTGATTGCCAAGTTGACGATTAACTCCGTACGTGTTATTGCGGCGGCGACCGATAGCCTTGCGAAAGGTGACACGACAATGGATATTGAAGCATTACACCGTAATGATGAATTAAACGCCATTGTCCGCGCACTTGAAATTTTCAAACGTAATGCGCTTGGTCTTATCGAGATGCAAGAGGCGCAAGAATCTGAGCGTCAGCGTAACGAAGCTGAAAAACGTAAAACAATGCAAGATTTGGCGAATCGTTTTGAAGAATCTGTACAAAGTATCGTTGATAAAATCAGCCGTGACCTTGAGAATATGGAGCATGGTGCGACGGACATGGGTCAAAAAATGTCAACATCTCAAATGCAGGCATCACAAGTGTCTAAAAACATGATGGTGACACGTAACGAAATGGAAGAAGTTGCAAATTCAACGAAAGAACTCGCGGCTTCTATTCAAGAAATTAGCCGTCAAATTTCGAACTCGAGCGGTATTGCGCGCAATGCCGTGAACGAAGCGGAAAGCACGAGCGAAGCCTTTGAAAATCTTGCGCAGATGGCGGTTGAAATTGGTGATGTTATCCAGTTCATTGTACAAATTGCCGAGCAGACGAACCTTTTGGCGCTTAATGCGACAATTGAATCAGCGCGCGCTGGCGAAGCGGGTAAAGGCTTTGCCGTTGTTGCGAATGAGGTGAAGACCCTTGCGACGCAGACTACACAAGCGGCTGAAAAAATTGAAGACCAAATTCGTGCCATTCAAAATGCGACCAAGTCATCTGTTGAATCTATCAATGGTATTGCTAAAGTTATTCATGAGCTCAATGATATTTCAACAACGATTTCTGCTGCTGTGGAAGAGCAAACAAGTGTTACGCAGCAAATCGCGGGTGTTGTAACAAACACTGTGAAGGTCGCCTCGAACACGGTGCAAGAGATTGAAAACGTGAACACAACCATTGAATCTGCAGGAACATCGGCAAGTAAGATGACTGCAGATACTTTGCGTTTGAGCGAGGAAGCGTCTAATCTCTCAACATCGGTTGAAAGTTTCTTACGTCATGTGCGTGATGCGTAACATCACTATTTAATACTCGCTGCGACAAAGGGGGATAGGTTTGCGCAGGCGTTCATATTTATATATTTTTGCGATTATTCTGCTCGGCTTTGGCTTGTCGGTGCATAGTTTTCTGCGCATTACATCGCATGAAGCGCAGAAAGCTGATGCGCGCCTATCAGCTCAGGCGCATAATATCGCCAATGAATTCCAAAAATATCTGTTAAGCAAATATAACACGCTGCGTTATATGAAGGCGTATTTCTATGCCTATGAAGCTATTGGTTTGGATGAGTTTGAGTTATTTTCAACGAGTATTCTATTGTTTGAGCCTGATATCGATAGCTTGCTATTTGTCCTGCAAATGAACCCTGCGGCTTATTCTGAATACAGTCGATATTATCAATCTGTTTATAAACAGAATTTGCCTGAATTAGCGCAGTCGCAAAAGCAAGATGGAGAGAAAGATTTATATCTTGCGCATTACATGAAGTCATTTGCGCAGAACCCGCGTAAGACAGGCTCAAATATGGCAGACGATCCGAATGTCTATAAAACCTTGCAGAATGCTTTTAAGGATACGGCGCCGAAAATGGCGTTTTTGTCGTCTGCTGATGATGCTGCGCGCCGTGACGTTTATATCATTGATCCGTTGTTTACGGTAAATAAGCAAACGCAGAAGGTTGAAAACCGGATAAATATTGGTAATTATTTTGCGGATTATGGCTATATATTTATGGGGCTAGACCTTAATAAATTTGTTCAAAATCAGCAGAGTTTACTCTCTGAAGCTTTATGCCTTGATTTAAGCTATATGCA
Source organism: Alphaproteobacteria bacterium (assembly GCA_030147745.1). Lineage (GTDB taxonomy): Bacteria > Pseudomonadota > Alphaproteobacteria > Micavibrionales > Micavibrionaceae > UBA2705. The sequence goes on along the minus strand of JASBUS010000069.1, from coordinate 25,195 downwards.
GCGGGGAGCACTGCGCCCAGTATTTGGGTCTAGTGGCTCTTGCGCACAGCAAGGTGAAGCGACCACTGTTTTTGATATTGACTTCACATTGCTTGGGATTAACTGGGTACTAAAATTTGTACCGCGTGAAACCGAAGAAACGGCGGCGCTGACTTGGCAGAAATATTTTGTGCTTTATGGCGGTATGGTTTTCACGCTCTTATTGGCTGCCTATGTTTATATCATCTTGTGGCAGCGCGCTAAAGAGCGTACAGCGCAGCGTAAGTTAAACGAAGAAATCGCCAAAAAAGAGCAGTTAAATCTGCAAATGCAAGATTATACCGACAAATTAGAGCTCGCGCGCTTGCAGCAAATGGATATTTATCGATCCTTGCAGGAAGAGAAATTAAAAGCGGAACAGGCCAATAAAACAAAATCAGACTTCCTTGCGAATATGTCACATGAATTAAGAACGCCTTTAAATAGTATTATAGGGATCGCGAAAATCATCAAAGAAGATGTTGTCGATAAACCAGAAACGTTAGAGATGATTGATATACTCGAAGCATCATCACAGGCGCTGCTCGAAATTGTTAATGACATTCTTGATTTATCAAAAATTGAAGCGGGCAAAGTTGAACTTGAATCTATCGATTTTGATATTCGTGAGGTTATTCATAATGTTACGGCGTCACTTAAGCCAATTGCGGATCGTAAAGGGTTGTATCTCAATACGAAGTTTAATAAAGAAGAATTCCCGCTGCTTAAAGGCGATCCATTAAGAATTAGCCGTGTGATGATGAATTTAATTGGTAATGCCGTTAAATATACAGTTGAAGGCGGCGTCACAAATGTAATCGATTTCACTTATCGGGATGACAACACAATTGTTTTGAATTGTTCGGTCTCTGATACTGGTATTGGTATTAGCCGCGACAAAATCGGTCATATTTTTGAGAAATTCACTCAAGCGGATGAAACCACAACACGTAATTTCGGCGGCACGGGGCTAGGTCTCACCATTACACAAGATTTATTGGGTATGATGGGGGGACATATTAAGGTTGATAGTGTCGAAGGGCTTGGCTCAACATTTTCATTTGATTTACCGATCCCCATTTCCGCGAAAACCTGTGTTGATAGCTGCGAGATCATAGCAGCGGCGGAGGTCGACGGCCTTAGCGCAGACGATATAGAAGACAAAATCAAAAATGCACGTATTTTGGTTGTTGAAGATAACGAATTCAATGTCATTTTAATCCGCAAATTCCTCAAGAAAATTGGTATTAATGAGGCAATTTATGCCAAAGATGGCGGTGAAGGCGTGCGCGCCGTTCAGGATAACGAACCATTTGATTTAATATTGATGGATTGCCATATGCCTGTGAAAAGTGGTTACGTGGCAACGGAAGAAATCCGCGCTTATGAAGCCGAACGGAACGATGGCATTAACGTGCCGATTGTCGCGTTAACTGCCGATGCAATGGTTGGCGTGAAAGAAAAATGCCTAAAGTCTGGTATGAATGATTACCTCACCAAACCCGTTGATTTTAATGACCTAAATAGTGTCATGAAAAAATGGCTGGCTAAAGATAATCGTCAGGCCGCCTAATCCACATTCAAGCGATCACACCCATTTATTTTGTCTTGACATAATCATAAATCTTCTTTACCTGTTAATGCAGAATTATAAAATATTAAACAGGGAACATAATGATGACCGTATCTGCATTGACAGCTGAACAAGCTGCGAATCCGCTTATTAATCCACCAAAAACTAAGTTCAATATGCCGGCATGGGACCAAATCAAGCCTGAGCATTTTGCCCCTGCTATTGATTGGGCAATTGAAAAAGCTTATGCCCAAATCGAGGCGATTAAAGCGGTTTCCTTAGACGACGCCAATTATGAGAATATTATCGAGGCTTATGAATTCACTGGCCAAGATATTGGCCGTATTGTGTCTGTCCTATCTTATTATACCAACAACGCCATTACGGATGAGCTCGTTGATATCGAGGTTGAGCAGGAAGCTAAATTGTCTGAATTCTCGACAAAAGTCGGTACAGATGTTGATCTTTATGAGCGCATAAAGAAAGTCGCAAAAAGCGATGTGCCGATGAATGATGTGCAGCGCCGTCTAACAGACAAGGCATTTAAAGGCTTCGAAGAAGGCCCATTGTCTTTGAGCGCCGAAGATCAAAAGAAATATCTTGAATTACAAAATGAGCTTTCACGCAAAACCGCGCAATTTGGCAAAAATATTAAAAACCACATGGACCCTTCACATGAACATGGTTTGAAAGTTGTTGTGCCAAAGGCTGAAATTGCAACGCGCCTTGCAGGCGTTAGTGCGTCAGCATTAAAGACATTTACTGACGAAGAAACTGGCGATGTAATCATTGGCGCGCTACCAGAATCTATGGCTATTCTAGAGCAATGCAAAAACCGTGAAACACGTAAGGCGATCCATACTAATTGGATGGGCCGTGGTAATATTGGCGCGTTAAATAATGATGCACTCGCCAGCGATATTCACCATTTGAAACAGCAAATGGCACAGCTTTTTGGTTATGACACAGTTGTTGATGCAACGATCCGTCCAGATAAGCGCGCGGCAGGTACGCCAGATAACGTGTTGAATATCTTGCACCGTATCCGTGACGTTGCGTTCCGTGCGAGTAAAGATATCTATGAAAAGATTTTGGCGGAAGCTGCGGCTGATGGCATAAAAACTTATGATGCTGATGCAGATGATACCGTACGTCTTTGCCCATGGGATTTGCCGTACTATGCCAATATCGTGAATAAAAAGGCGGGTGGCATCGACCCAGAAGAAGAGAAAAAATATTTTGATGTTCCTGTCGTGATGGAAGGTCTTAAGCGTTCAATGAAACGCCGTTTCGGCTTGGTGCTTGAAGAAACAAAAGATTTCAAAATGCCACATGAAGACATGCAGGTCTTTTATTCGAAAAAGCCATCAGGTGAGGTTGACGGTATTTTCATCGTTGACCTATACCAACGTTCTACAAAACGTGGTGGTGCATGGATGGATCAAATGCGTCCAGCAGGTATGGTTGACGGTGAATGGCAAGTGCCGATCACCCTTGTGAACTGTAACTACGGTGTTGATAAGAAATCACAGCTCATTTCATTTGATAGTGTTGAAACGCTTTACCACGAATTTGGTCACGGCGCACATGGTCACTTCAGCCAGAAAACACCGTATCAAAGCTTAAATTCTATTGATATCTCATGGGATGCGGTTGAATTACCATCGCAGTTTAATGAAATTTTTGCTGGCCTACGCCGCCATTTCAATAGCTATGCACGCAATGTTGAAACTGGCGCCAAAATGCCGAAGAAGCTTTACGACAAGCTGACAGAAACTAAGCCGAGTTTACAGCTATTGCGTCAAAATGAATTTGGTATGCTTGATTTGGAATTATATTCTAATCCAAATAAAATCACATCGATGACGGCCTTTAACAAGGCGGCCTTTGACCGTACACAGTTAATCGCCAATAAGACAGACAACGTGATGGTTAATCAATTCTCGCACATTATTAGTGGCGGTTATTCATCAGGCTATTACAGCTATGTTTATGCCGATTTCATGGTATCCGCGATGGAAGACTTGTTTGAGAAGCACGGCCAGAAAGCCGTTAACGCCTTCAAACGTGAATTTGTATCTGTCGGCTGTTTGAAAACAGCATCTGAGGCCTTTGATAATATCTATCGCGCCTTGGGTGAGCCAGTTAAACCATTGTCACCAGATGGCTATCTCCGTAAAAACGGCTATGGTCAATATGTTGACGCCGCCGACGCCGAAGGCACAAGCGGTAAAGGCGTAGCCTTCAGCTTCGACTTCAAACGCCCATAAAAGGCTAAAAAATACACAATATATAGACGATCTGTCCGCTTCCCACTGGACAGGTCGTTTTTTATTGCTATCTTTTCTATATCCATATGTAACACGTGAAGAGAAAGACGATAATGTTAGCCGTTGTATCCCCTGCCAAAAAATTACAATTTTCAGCCGAAATGCCGCCATTTGCGCCAACGCAGCCGCAGTTTAAATCTGAAATTAAAGACTTGGTGGAGATTCTAAAGACGAAATCAACCGCAGACCTTATGAATTTGATGAGCATTTCCGCGAAGCTGGGTGAGCTTAACTATGAGCGCTATCAAAATTTCTCAAACAGCTTTGATGTCGAAACCGCACGTCCGGCGGCGTTTTTGTTCCAAGGTGATACTTATGTTGGCCTGAAAGCTGATACATTCTCAGCCGATGACCTTGCCTATGCGCAGGATCATTTCGCTATTCTCTCTGGCCTATATGGTGTGCTTCGCCCGCTTGATTTAATGCAGCCCTACCGCCTTGAAATGGGCACAAAACTTGCCAATGACAACGGCGAAGATCTTTATGATTTCTGGCAGGGTAAATTAACCGCCCATATCCAAGCGGCCCTCAAAAGCCACGCAAACCCATATGTGATTAACCTTGCCTCTAAAGAATATATCAAAGCCGTCAATGCCAAAGCCTTCGGCGATAAATTCATTACCTGTCATTTCAAAGAAAATAAAGGCGGTCAGCTCAAAACCATCGGCTTGATGGCCAAACGCGCCCGCGGCACAATGGCACGCTATATCATCCAAAACCGTATCGACACGCCAGAAGCCCTCAAAAACTTCACCGAAGACGGCTATAAATACCAAGCAGATCTATCAGACGCACAGAATTTTGTGTTTGTACGCTAATTTAAGGAGCAAATAATGTTATCAAAACAACGTGTAAAAGCGCCGAAAGATTTGGCGGAAATTATTGAGGTGCAGAAGGCGGCGGGGCAGAAGGTTGTCTTTACCAATGGTATTTTCGACTTTGTCCATGCGGGGCATCTTGAATATCTGGAAAAGGCACGCGGCCTTGGGGATATGCTCGTTATTGCAATTAACAGTGATGCATCGACCAAGCGCATTAAAGGGCCAACACGCCCGATTAATAGTGAGTTTGACCGTGCGCAAATTTTGGCGGGGCTGCGCTGCGTTGATTATGTGACCATTTTTGAGCAAGACACACCGACAGAAATTCTCGATATTCTCAAGCCGTCTATTCACGCCAAAGGCGGTGATTATGACCCTGAGAAAATGCCTGAAACGCCGACTGTACGCAAAAATGGCGGCGAAGTCGTGATTATTCCGCTGAAAGACGGTTATTCAAATTCCAAACAATTTGAAAAAATCCAAGACAGCCAAGGCGATAAATTTGAACGCCCTGAGTGGCTCGCGGGCGCACAGAAATAAAGGCTTGGTTTAAACGACCAAAGCGCGCTGTTCATCCATGCCCATGGTCAGGATGTATGGATCGTCTTTCTGGCGTGCAATGAAGGCGGCTTTATCATGCATGCCTTGCCAGCAGATCTCGATTAAGCTTTGCGCGACTGCGCCGCCAAGTGTTGTGCCTGGGCCGAGGATGATGATGCAATCAGGCGCGTATTCTTTAACGCTGACCTGTACCGCGCGGGTGAAGTCGTAATATTCATAGACTTGATGGCCGAGCGTATAGTTGAAAATCTCATCATCCGCTGTCGCATAAGGCCGCCAGACATGGCCGCGCCCGTCAATTAATGGCGTATGCGGATTTTCAAACATTGACGGGTCAAATATATCCTGCGCCTCAGCGCTAATTGGACGCTGTAATGGCGTATGGAAGGCCGCGTGGTTTGGTAAAATCAGCGGGAAACGGTCTTGCAGTGGCGGAAGAACATCTTTCAATGCGCTCAACGCCGCTTCATTGCCGCCAAAGACGAGCATGCCACCGAGCATGATAGAGATATAAAGGTCATGATCAGGGCGGGCGTTTATTTCTTTAATCAGGTTTAAAAGATGCTGTTTTTGGTCGGCATCAACTTCCCAATTATCGTTGATAAATGGGTAAATCATTTGCCCGCCGATTAAGGCCTTTTGCATTAATGTGCCCATAGTGTTAATCAGGTGTAAAGCTCCATCAAAGGGCAGCGCACCGGCGCAGGCGAGGGCGATATACCAACCCATTGAATTTCCTGTAACGCAGGCAATATCGTATTTATCGCGGTTAATCGCTAAATAATCCGCATAGGCGCAGCCATAGATCAACGGCGATGCATTATCGCCGCGTGTGTGGTGCTTGATTGAATAAACATCCGCGCCATCTAGCGCAGAAATTGGGTCTTGCCCTTGCGTGGCGCGATAGGCGTCAATCTGCGCCATAAGGGCTTTTTTGTCGTGATGATGGCGCGCGAAATAACCAAGTTCAGCTTTGTTATATGTGCCGCGGCCTGGGGCAATGACAAGGGCGCGTTTTTTCATGCGCTTTTCTTTCTTTTGATCGTTTTGGTTTTTGTAACGGCGCAGGCGGCGTCAATAATGCTCTCTACACTTGGCAGGGTCGAGGCATAAGCTTTGCCGAGCGGGATAAAACAGTCTGTCGCGGTGAGGCGCTTCATGGGTTTAGCGTCATCAAGTTGCTCATAAAGCTTGGTCATGAGCTCTTCACTTAGAGAACCTGTTTCGCGGCATTCATCAACAACAAGAATGGCCTTTGCTGGCGCCGCGGCAGCGCATATCGCATCCATATCTAGATTTGATAACCAACGCAGGTCAATAATGCGGATATTTAGGCCATGCTGTTCTTTTAACGCCTTTTCCGCTTTACGCGATAGGTAATAGCCATTGCCATAGGTGATGATGCATAAATCTGTCCCATCACCATGGGTATGAATTTCGCCAAGTTTGATGCTGTCTTGACTGTCAGGCGCAGGATAATCATGCGTCCATAACGCGTCTTTTTCCTCATATAAATCGCGGGTCATATAAAGTGCAATAGGCTCAAGGAAGGCGACAATGCGCTGTTCTTCATGGGCGAGGCGCACGGCTTCGCGCATCATTAGTGCTGCGTCGCGCCCATTAGATGGGCAGGCGATCACGAGCCCTGGAATATCACGTAAAACGGCGATCGCGTTATCATTGTGGAAATGCCCACCAAAGCCACGCTGATAGGGCAGGCTCGCGATGCGGATGATCATCGGGTTTGTGTATTGCCCCTTAGAGAAGAAACTTAACGTCGCGGCTTCGCCGCGCAATTGGTCTTCGGCGTTATGTAGATAGGCAAGGAACTGAATTTCGACAATCGGTATAAAGTTATTTTGCGCAAGGCCAATGCCGAGGCCGAGGATCGATTGTTCATCAAGCAGCGTATTAATGACGCGATTGCCGCCAAAGCGTTTATGCAGTTTCGCCGTCACATTGTAAACGCCGCCTTTCGGGCCAACATCTTCCCCCGCAAGGATGATATGGTCGTGTTCGAGCATTAAATCATGCAGCGCCCAGTTCAATAAGCGGGCGGAATGCTGCGGTTGATCCATCAATTTAAAATCACTGCCGAAGCTTTCGGCGCGCATTTCATCACTGACCTTATTTTTCGGCAGCAATAATTCAGGCGCTTTCGGTGGCGGTACGATGGTGCTAGCGACGGCTGCGGCCTCTAATAATTTGGGCTGCTTCACGGCTTGTTTTGATGCCGCGGCGATGCGTGTTTCCGTGTCATTATAAATATGTAGAATGTGATCCGCATCCATAATGCCATTGGTGATGAGCAGTGCCGCGCTTTGCAGCAGTGGGTCTTTTGCTTCAATCGCTTCGATATCAGCTTCATCCATATAAGCATGCGGTGTATCCGCCCCAGCGTGGCCATAAAGGCGCACACATTCAAAATGCAAAAAGGCTGGTTTTTGTTCATTACGCACATAGGCTTGCGCCGCTAAAGCGGTTTCATAGGTTTCAATTAGGTTCAGGCCATTGCAGCGGAAATATTTGATATGCGGATGATGTTCAAAATTTGAGCGCACCCAGTTGCGCGGCGTTGGCGTTGAAATACCAATGCCATTATCTTCACAAACCAATAATAACGGCATTGCCGCGCCGCGGTAACTCGCCCATGCCGCGCTGTTGATCGCGCCTTGCGCCGTGGAATGGTTTAATGACGCATCACCAAAGCTGCAAACGGCAATCGCGCGCGGGTCAAATAGCGGAATATTTTTTAATTTACGGCTAAGGCCAATGCTAAATGCTGCGCCGACAGCCTTCGGCAGATGGGAGGCAATCGTGCTGGTTTGCGGCGGAATATTCAGGCTTTTACTGCCCAAAACCTTGTGACGCCCGCCAGAGATCGGGTCATTTTCAGCGGCGCAGAAGCTCAGCAGCATATCCCATAGCGGTGTTTCGCCCGCATGTTTTGTGCTGCGCTGAATAAGGAAGGCTGCATCACGATAATGCAAAAAAGCAGGGTCTTTTAACGGCAGCGCTTCAGCAACGGCGGCAAGGCCTTCATGCCCTGAACTGCCAATGGTATAAAAGCCTTCACCCATGCCTTGCAATACACGCGCATAAAGGTCTAAACGGCGGCTAAGGACTTGTGATTCGAATAGGGTGACGAGTTTTTCGCGGCGGAGCACGGATGCATCAAGGCGCGCCGAACCAATAATGTCGGGGAGCTGCCTTTCTTTTAAACTTGATATAAAGTTTTGATGGACGACTTCACTGCGATCTTTCATGGGCTGAATTTTATCACTCCGCAAATGCCTTGTATAGGGGGCGCGGGCGGCGAGTTATGCTGCTCTGCAAATTTACATGTTTTAAACGCAGACATATAATTTGCCCGCTTGAGTCGATTACAGGAGGCAATAATGTCAGCAGCGGCTATAATAATAAAAGATAAAGAAGATTTCTTGCATCACTATCAGGATTTTAAAGAGCGCTTTGCGCGCATGCAGCCTGAAAAAGAAGTGATCGTCCGTGACCCTGAAATGGATGTTGAAGGCTATGTTGTTGTCTGGAATACAGGCATCAGTAAGAACGGCCCGCTTGGGCGCTGCGCCAAAGGCGGTACACGCATTACTAAAGATTTGAAATTAGAAGATATTCACCGTTTATCACGCGCAATGGCGGAAAAAAATGCGGCGGCAGGTTTGCCGCTCGGTGGCGCGAAGTCAGGGTTGAAAGCTGACCCAACTGCGCCAGATTATGAAGCGAAATTCAAACGCTTTGTTGAGCTGTGCCGCCCGATTCTGCATGAACATGGCGGCATTTTTGGCGGCTTTGGCTATGATATAGGCGGTAAGCCGCCATTTAATGCGCTTTGGGCGTGTGATGCGTTAAAATCAACGCGCAGTTTCACAGGTAAACCTGTTGATATGGGCGGGACGGATTACGATAAGGAAGGCATTGCCGGCCTTGGCGTCGCGGTCGCGGCAAAAGTAATGCTCGGCTATCACGGCGAGGATATTCAGCGCAGTGAATTTGCGGTGCAAGGCCTCGGCGCGATGGGCAGCGCCGTGACCCGTTATTTCAGTGAGTTTGGCGGCAAGCTTAAGGCGCTGTCTGATCCGAAATATCATGGCAGTTGGCTGTTTAACAATGTTGCGTCTGATGAAATGATTGCGGCGCTTGTCGCGCAAGATGTCGCCCGCGTCAATGCGTTGCTGCCTAGTGAAGCAACCTGCCTTGGGGAAGATTGCTTCACCGCGCTATATCAAAAGGTCGATATCGTCTTCCCATGTGCGATGGAGGATGCGATTACGGTGGATAACGCTCATAAAATTCAGGCGCGCTATGTCTGTGAAGGGGCGAATAACCCAACGACGGAAGCGGCGCATGAAATATTATTTAGCCGAGGCATTCATGCTGTGCCAGATATTATTGCCAATTCAGGCGGGATTATCGCGGCATATGTCGAGCTAACATCGAATGTCGATAACGAAGAAAATGCCAAAAACCGTACCAAGGTCGAAGAAGCCAAGCGTTTAACGATTGAGAAAGTCAGCGCAAGTACAGCTGATTTTCTTGATTTGGTCAAACATGTGGCCGCCCCAGCCGATAAAGTCGGTGATTTTATTGCATGGCGCAATATTCTCTATGGGGTTTAAGGGGTAAATTAAGTATAATCAACGCGTAAACAATAAGAAATTAGGAAAAAATAATGTCATCAGCTGCTTATCACTGGGAAGATCCGCTCCTTTTAGACCGTCTGTTAACTGAAGAAGAACGTGCAATACGTGACATGGCACGTAGTTATGCGCAGGATAAATTACAGCCGCGTGTTTTAAAGGCTTATCGTGATGATCATTTCGACCGTGAAATTTTGCGTGAAATGGGGCAGCTTGGGCTTCTAGGGCCGACATTACCTGTTGAATATGGCTGCGCTGGTGCAAGCTATGTTGCTTATGGTTTGATCACCCGCGAAATTGAACGCGTGGATTCGGGCTATCGTTCGGCGATGTCTGTGCAGTCATCTTTGGTAATGTTCCCAATTTATAAATGGGGCAGCGAAGAACAGCGCCAGAAATATCTGCCAAAATTGGCGAGCGGTGAATATGTTGGCTGTTTTGGCTTAACGGAACCAGATGCAGGCTCTGACCCTGCAGGTATGAAAACCCGCGCGGTTAAAACCGCGAATGGCTATAAAATCAGCGGTTCAAAAATGTGGATCAGTAATTCACCTATCGCAGATGTTTTTGTCGTTTGGGCAAAATCAGAAGCGCATGATGGCAAGATTAAAGGCTTCATTCTTGAAAAAGGCATGAAAGGCCTCTCCGCGCCAACGATTGAAGGCAAATTATCGCTGCGTGCCTCTATTACTGGTGAAATCGTGATGGATGAAGTTGAAGTTAGCGAAGATCATTTGCTGCCGAATGCATCGGGCTTGAAAGGGCCATTTGAATGTCTCAACCGTGCGCGCTATGGCATTTCATGGGGCGCTATGGGCGCAGCAGAGTTTTGTTTCCATGCGGCACGTCAATATACGCTCGACCGCGAACAATTTGGCCGCCCATTGGCACAAACGCAGCTAATTCAGAAAAAACTCGCGGATATGCAAACGGAGATCGCTTTGGGTCTACAGGCATCGCTGCAAGTTGGACGCATTATGGATCATGGGGATTTCGCGCCAGAGATTATTTCAATGGTGAAGCGCAATAACTGCGGTAAAGCTTTGGATATTGCCCGCGCCGCGCGTGACATGCATGGCGGCAATGGTATTGCGGATGAATTCCATGTCATGCGCCATATGTGTAACCTTGAATCGGTCAACACTTATGAAGGCACACATGACGTCCATGCGCTTATTCTTGGGCGCGCAATAACGGGTCTTCAAGCGTTCTTTTAGGATTGAGCACCGCTACGCCGTAATAAAGCACAAAAGATAACGCCATCGGCACCAAACCGATATGAATGGCAGGCCAAGGATATTGGCCCTGCGCCTTTAATATGCCGAGTGTTATTAACGCCGCCGCACCACCAAAAATGGAACAATAGGCAGCAAGGCGTGAACGTTTCGGCCATGCAAATGACAAGAAAGTCGGGACGAGAATGGCGGCAATCGCGCCTGAATATATGGCTAGATCCGTCATATAGCGCGGCGGGTTAAGCCCCACAACAAATGCGCCGACCAGAATAATTGTCATGATGGCTTTGGATAATATGACCTGATGCTTCTGGTCAATGACCATGAAGGGGCGGATCATATCACGCGTGGCAATCTGGCCAATCGAGATTAACAGGCTGTCTGCTGTCGACATTGCTGCGCCAAGCGCCCCCATAATCATAAATGCGGCAAGGATTGTCCCGATGATGCCAAGCGCGCCAATTTCCTTGAAAATCTCACCCATCACCATATTCGGGCTAATATTCGCGCCATAATGGAGGAAGGCAAAGCTGCCAAGAAATACAGCAAGGAATGTCGTGATGAGGCGTCCAATCACCGTGCCAACTACCATATAATTAATATCACTTTCTTTGCGCGCCATGATTGCGCGGGTCAATAAATGCGGCTGAATAAATACGCCTGCGGTCACAACCGCCATGGATAAAATAAGCGGCCAATGCTGCGCATCTTTCGCGCCGGGTGGGATGAAATGTAGCGGTGATTTTTCATGTAAATCTCCAAATATGCCTGTAAGCGAATAATCAAAATGGTGGCAAAGGAAAAGTGCCCCAAACAGCAAGCCCACAACCATGGCCACCAATTGGATAAAGTCTGTATAGGCCACCGCACGCATCCCGCCAAGGAAGAGATAAAGCAGGACAATCGCCATCATCGCCCCAACGCCAGTGACGTAATCAATCCGCCCATCTGAATAGGAGTCAATAAACGCACCAATCCCCACCAGTTGCAGGGCAATGTAAGGCAGTAGCGATAAGGCAAAAACTAGCGCTAGAACAAAACCAAGTTTTTGCGAATTATAGGTTGCGCTTATTGCTTCGATCGGCGAGAAAATTTGTTTTTCACAGGCGGCGCGATGCAGCTTTTTTCCGATCACAACAAGTAAGATCAGGCCAAAGAAGTCTGTAAAAGCGATGAAATAAATGGCGCTTAACCCATGTGCATACATGAGTGCGGGGAGGCCGAGAATAGAAAAGGTACTGAATAAACTCGCAACATATGTGCAGGTTAACACCAAGGGGCTTAGGTTTTTACTCGCGAGGAAGAACTCGCTAATGCCTGGTAGAATATGCTGCGTGGTTTTGTAGCGGGCATAAAGTACAAAGCCTAAAATCACGCTGAAATAAGCGGCGATTAACCCTAAGATTACATATATATGCATAATAACCTAATCCCTGAACGTCCATTTTATAATTTATTATCAGTTAGTTATGGTATAACACAGGGTGTGCGAGGCGTCAAAGCTTCTCCGCATGGGGGATTTTAATATTTTGTTTACTTGCACGCGGCAGAATGGGCGCAAGGTTATATTTTAAGATATGGATTAAGATTTATGATTTTTAGCAATTTGATGCAGCCACGTCAGCGCCGCCGTAAATATAAATTACGCCGGCAGCTTAATGCATATAAAATCTATCGTAAGATCATCAAATTGATGAGACGCCCCGTCTATGTGAATATCAATCATACATATTATGATCGTGATTTATTCAACTAAAGGCGCGTCTTTTATTTACGTGGCAATTTGATTAAAGATTCTGTGTCCACAGATGGTTCAGACTTTGGCTTAACATCACCGCCAGCGGCTGGTTGAATATTCTGCATGTCTTTTGCATCTGCTTTTGGCGCATCTTCAGTTTTGAAAAACACATGGCCTTGCTTTTTTGCGCCATAAGTTTTTTTCACTTGATCGCCTGCATGCGCTGATGCGCTTGTTGCAAGAATAAGCGCCGCAATAGATAATCCTAATAATTTTTTCATGTAAAAACACTCCCTAGATTGATGTCCAGATTTTTAACATAACTAAAGTTTGATCGCAATCTTTTTTAGAAACTTCTTGAGATTGAGAAGATCAAGCTTTCGCGGCAGCCATCAGCACATTCGCTCGGTTCATCCAAATCTGTATCAACATATTGCAGCGATAGGTCAAAGTCATAGAGGCTGTAGCCAAGGCCAATTGACCAATCGGCATAGTCCGGAACACCAAAAGCGCTGTTATCTTCAATATTTTGATAGCCCAAATGCCCCGATAATGTCACATCATAAGGCATCGGAATTTCAAGGCCTAGGGCGTAATATTCGGCGTGACCACTATTGCCAAAATATTCAGGCGAATAATTGACGCTCGCGCTTGTCGCAAATGACCCAAAATCATAACCGAGGGCCAAAGAGCCTTCGACGAAATCATAGTTTAGGCTGCTATCTGCGCCTGGATAGGCATAGTAAATAAAGCCAACATCATAGCTGAACTGGTCGATAGAGTTAAAGAAACCGCCATAAGCATCAATTTCGACCGAGGCTTCATCGCTATCGTTAAAGTCAACATTAGAGCCCCAAACACCGGCGTATAAACCGCTGCTATGGCTAACGTCAAAGCCGCCTTGTAAAGCTGCGTGTTCGTCACTTTGTGTTATACCGCGGAATTTATATTGTGTTGTTAGGGCAACATTACCGCTAAGTTCAAAGTCATTGGCTTGGGCAGCAGAAGCTGTGATTAATGGATATAAAGCTGCGCTAAGAATAAGGGCTTTAGACAAAAATTTCATAATAATAATCCAATAGTAAAAATCAAAAAATAACGCCTTAGTTTAGCCTAAGCCAAGGTTTGTCACAAGGTCTAGGTTAGGGTATATGGGAATTATTTTTCATTTATTCGCTTCTGTTAATATAAAGGTAAGGTTTTCCATAGTATATTGGATTTTGTGAGTGAGTGTAGGGGTGTGAAGCGTTTAAGGCGCGTCTTCTTGTCATCTATACATTGAGTATAAAATAGCATTATAGAAGGTTGTGTAGTATGGGAACATTAGCACGTTTGTCCCGACAGCCCGTTGTTGGGCCTGTCGCGCGTAATGTCATGGGTTATATGGTGAATAGAGAGGCCGCGAAAATCGCTGATCATTTTTCATCTTATATTCAGCCCAGCATTGCGTTGACGCAAGCAGATAAAGAAGTCGTTTATAATATCCGCCATCAAGTTTACTGCGAAGAGCTTAAATTCGAAGGGGAAAAGCATGATAAGCTGGAAGTTGACAGCTTCGATGGCCATTCGCTGCATTGTTTAATGCACCATAAAGCCACAGGGCAAGCCATGGGCACGGTGCGTGTCGTTACGCCACAAGAAGAGCATCATCTTCTGCCGTTGGAAGTTAATTGCAGCGATTTCATTGCCGATGGTCAGCTTACGCCAAGTCATTTTGACCGCCGTGAAATCTGTGAAATTTCGCGTCTGGCGGTGCCTGCGGCCTTCCGCCGCCGCCGTAGCGATAAATTTGAAGGTGCAGCGACAGGTGCAATTAACATTCAAAATTATTCAGAACAAGAAATGCGCTGTATGCCATTTATCGCGATTGGTTTGTATCTGGGGGCGGCCGCAACGGCGATCCATAGTGATATTCATCATGCGTTTGCGATGATGGAGCCGAGACTGGCGCGCAGCATGCGTTTTGTTGGGATTGAATTTGAACAAATCGGTGAAGCGCGTGACTATCATGGCTTGCGTGCGCCATATTATATTTCTATTGAAGGATTAAGAAAGGGCCTTAAGCCAGGTTTAACGAAGTTATATGAAGTTATTTCTGATCAGCTATGTGACCCTGTTATGAAGGCGCGTTTATAAAAGCAGCATAGGCGCTATAATTTATCGTGGCAGATTATGATCATCTTATATATCATAGTCTTATTCTCACGCTGCGCCTTGTGCCTTTCTCGTATAGGTGAGGCTCAAGGCGCAGCAATCCAAAACACATCATGACTGTAGGTAATATGTTTGATTTCCATGACGCCTTTTCACGCAATATTGGCTGGGTCACAACCGAAGAACTTAACACCCTGCGCGGTAAGAATGTCGCTATTGCAGGGGCAGGGGGCGTCGGCGGTGAACATTTGATGACCCTAACGCGTCTGGGCGTTGGGCGTTTTGCTCTTGCCGATTTTGATGTATTTGAAGTGCATAATTTTAACCGTCAAGCAGGTGCGTTTATGTCGACCATCGGCCAAGCAAAGCTAGACGTTATGGCGCGCATGGCGCAGGATATAAACCCTGAACTGGACGTGACCTGTTTTGACCAAGGCATCAACGAAGACAATATCGATGCGTTTTTAGATGGGGTTGATCTTTACGTAGATAGCCTCGATTTCTTTGCGTTAGAGGCACGCATGATGGTTTTCGCCAAATGTACGGAAAAGCGCATCCCGATTGTCACGGCTGCGCCTGTAGGGATGGGCTGCGCCTTTCTTTGTTTCATACCAGGGCAAATGTCGCCTGAAGATTATTTTGGCTTTGATAAAGTGCAAAGTAAAGAAGAAGCCTTCCTTAAATTCCTCGTCGGACTTGTGCCTGCAAATTTACAGCAGGGCAGTTTAATGGATGATAAGCGCATTGATTTAATTGGCGGCAAACTACCATCTACCCCGATGGGCATTAAAATATGTGCCGGTGTTGCGGGCTCTTATGCGCTGAAAATTTTGCTCGGCCGCGGTGACATATGTGCCGCGCCTTATGGTATGCATTTTGATGCCTATAATAACAAGTTCAAAAAAACATGGCGTCCCGGTGGCTATAAGAACTTATTACAGCGGTGGTCTTTTACGGTTATGCGCCGTAGATTCCTGTCTAAATCTGATTAGCTTTTGACAGGCGTGTTGGCCTATGCTAAACCCTGAATATATAAAAAAATAATATGTATAAAACAGGGAAATCGTATGAAAACATCAGCCGATATATTTAATCGTCTTCAGGATATTCATAAAATGGCAAAAGCGAAAGGCGCAGACCATGTTGTTGCGACCTATTCAACTGCCGAGCAGCGTAAAGTTAGCGTGAGTAGAGATGATATTGAGCGTATTGAACAACCTGAAAACAGTGTCTTTGAAGTCGCAGTGTATTTAGGGCAGAAGACGGGTTCGGTGTCGATTAACTCGGCGCGTCCAGAGATTTTAGAACAATGTATTGATCAGGCGATCTTTAATGCGAAAATGCAGCCAGATGATAAATTCGTCCAGCTGCTGGATCCATCAGAATTACCAAAAACATATGCAAAGCTAGATAGTGTTGATCCTGTTGCGCCATCAATGGAAGAATTGGTTGAGCGCGCCAAAACAGCATCCGTAGCCGCATTAAATGGTCATAGTAAGATTGTCCATGCGGAAGGTGCGGCCAGTTGGTCTAAATCGGCTGAATATATATTGTCATCAAATGGTTTTCAGGCGATTGAAGAATCCACAGGACATTCAACACAAGCCAGCGCCGTTGGCCTTGAAAATGGTCAGCAGCAATTAAATTATGATTATGATGCGCAGGTTTATGGCGAAGATCTAAAATCATCTGCTGAAATTGGCCGCATTGCCGCTGAGAAAACGGTGGCGAGCCTATCACCACGCAGTATTCAGGCGCAAACTGCACCTATTATATTTGACCCGCGCGTTTCAGGCTCTTTAATTAGTCATTTTGTGCGCGCTATGTCTGGTGCAGCTGTTTTACGCAGTGAATCTTTCTTGATTAATAAGCTAGATAAGCAGGTTTTTGCGCCAAATATCTCAATTATCGAAGATCCGCTATTGCCACGTGGTTTAGGCGCATATGCCTTTGACGCAGAAGGCATCGCGGCGCAGAAGCATATCTTTGTTGAAAATGGTCATTTGAAAATGTGGCTATTTGGCAGCTATAGTGCACGTAAATTTAACGATCATTTCGGCACGAATTATAAAACCACGGGCCATGTTGGCGTTAACCCTTATTATTATATGAGCGGCGGGACACAAAGCCCAGAAGATATGATCGCCGAAGTGCAAAATGGCTTTTACATCACCAATTTGATGAATTTGAAGGTCAACGCGTTTGATGGGACATTTACTTCCCCAGCAAGCGGTTTTTGGATTGAAAATGGCAAAATCGCCTATCCTGTCGAAGGTGCATCAGTCGGTGGCAACTTGCTCGACGTCTTCGCCCGCCTTGAGGCCGCCAATAATGTCGACCGCCGTGGGCATATCCATATCCCGACCTTACGCGTCGATCAATTCAAAATCGGCTAAAGCAAAAATAAAAAAAATGGCCCGTAAGGGCCATTTTCATTTAATCATTTTCAGGTGTAATTTAATTAGCCTAGGCCGTCAATTTTAAGGCCGTCCATACGGACGGTTGGTTGACCAACGCCGACTGGCACACTCTGGCCGCTTTTACCGCACATGCCTATGCCGCTATCAAGCTTGCTGTCATTACCAATCATGACGACATTGTTCATAGCTTCTGGGCCATTACCTTGTACGGTCATGTCTTTGATCGGTTGATCATAGTTGATCTGACCGTTCTTAATTGGATAAGCCTCAGTCACGGCGAAGTTGAAACGACCTGTTGTGGTGTTAACACTACCGCCTGACATGCCGGCGATATAGATGCCGTCTTTAACTGATGCGACGACTTCTTGCGGTGTATATTGACCGCTCGCCATGAAAGTGTTGGTCATACGTGGCATTGGGCGTTTGTTATATGCCTCACGGCGGCCATTACCTGTGATTTCAGCGCCCATTAGGCGGGCATTCAATTGGTCTTGCATATAGCCAACCAAGATACCGTCTTCAATCAGGACATTTTCGCGGGTTTTGAAACCTTCATCATCAAAATTGAGTGACCCACGGCGGTCAGCAATATTGCCTTGGTCAATAATGGTCACACCCGGGGATGCCACGCGTTGACCAATTTTTCCTGCATAAACGGATTTACCTTTACGGTTGGCGTCACCTTCAAGGCCGTGCCCAACCGCTTCGTGGATCATTACAGCAGGCCAACCCGGCCCCATGACGATTGGTACACTACACGCGCGCATTGGCGCGGCTTCTAATGCAACAAGGGTTTGTCTAAAGGCTTCATCAGCGGCATGGAAAAGGCTCGCTTCATTGAATAATTCTTTATAGCCATAGCGTCCACCGAAGCTAAAGCCACGTTTTTCTGTCTTACCATTTTTACTCATTTTGACTTCCACGCCAAAACGGCTAAGTGGGCGTAAATCGGCCACGCGGTGGCCATCGGCACGGATGATCTGAATAGCTTGATATTCAGTCGTGGCAGAGAGGCGCACATCAATAATTTCGCTATCTTTGCTGCGGATATAAGCTTCTAAATCGCTCAACACTTTGATTTTGTCGGCGTTATCCATCGCCAGAATTGGGTTTTGTGTATCATATAGTGGGCGGATCACACGGTTGCGCGGTACGCTAATCGCGGCGTCATGACCATGGGTGTGAATGGCGCGCACGGCTTTTGCGGCGTTTTGTAGGGCGGCCATATCAAGGCGGCCACTGCTTGCGAAGCCTTCTTTTTCACCTGATATAAAGCGCAGGCCAAAACCTTCAGAAACGCTCATTGGTGAAGATTGTAAGCGGCCTTCATAAAAGGCAAAACTTTCTTCCCAGCTTTGTTCCAAAAACAATTCACCGCCATCTGAACCATTAAGTGCAGAGGTGACAAGATTTTTGACTTTTTGTTGATTAAGTTCGGTTTCGGCAAAAAATAGCCTATCCGTAACGGCAAGCGCGCGCATTGTTTATTTCCCTGTTCATTTATATTATTTTTATAAATTATTTGTAGCAGACCACTTAAAATTTGCAAGTGTAGAATTATGTTTTTTCTAAGTCTTGCGCAGGTCTTTTTAAGAATAAATAAAACTTTTCGCGCTATGATATTCACTTGATCGATAAATAGAGGGTACGGCGTGTTAAATCTTTCCGATGATTTGCAATTCATATTGGACGCGGCTGTCTGGGCGGCGAGTGGCGACAATGGTCAGCCATGGGAAATTACTGTGCATTCAGATATGCATTTCACCGTGCGTGTAAAGCGTGATGATGTGAATGTGTTTAATATTACCCCACTGCCAGACTTAATGTCTTTGGGCATGCTGATTGAAAACGCCGATCTGGCGGCAAAGGCGCGTGGCAAACATTTGCGTGCTGAAATGAAAGACGAACTTTCTGCGGACATCTTTTTGGAAGAGCATACACCTGATCAGGCTGTTAATGTGGTGGATCTTTTGCCCTATATAAAAACGCGCTCTGTAAACAGATTTCCATTTAAGCGTAAGGCGTTGTCCGTAGAACATAAAAAAATACTTGAAGCCTGTCTCGACGAAGACATGACGATTGCTTGGTATGAAAATAACGCTGAGCGATTTCGCATTGCGCGGATGATGATGGCGTCGACTAATCTACGTTTACGCATGCCCGAGTCCTATCAAATTCATAAGGATATTATTGATTGGAACGAGGGTGACAGCGCAGAAGGTTTACCTGTGCAGGCCCTTGGTATATCTGCCTTAAGTGCGAAGGCCTTAAAATGGATGCTAGATAAAGAATCCCGTAATCAAATGATGGCGCGGATTCCAGGGGCGACTTTACCGACCTCGTTGGAGCTTGATTTCATACCAGCTATGTTTTGCGGTGCACATTTTGTGGTCGCATTTGACCCTGAAAAATGTCCTGAACCAACGGCCGCTGATTTTTTGCGGGCAGGGCACGCGATGCAGCGCTTTTGGTTAACCCTAACGAAGCAACACATATGTATGCAGCCTTGGTATATTGCTTTGGTTTTTTCGTTATATGTTGATCAGGGCATCGAATTTACAACATTAAGAAAACAGGCTGAAAAGTTACATGCGAAGCTGACAGGGGATGTTTTAAACCCGCATAATATAAGCCTTCCGCATGTATTTTTCACAGGACGGGTTGGTGCGCCATCAAAAATTCCTGCTGCGCGCTCTGTCCGAAGGCCGCTTGAGCACTTTGTTGCGAGCGCACAAACATAAAATATTTGCAACCAATACTAGAAAAGGGGGCGATTCTAATATATAAATATTACGCATATTTTTACTGATTTTTATTTTTAATTCGCATTTTAAGTTATTGAGAGAGGGCCATATGAGTATATCCGAACAGCAACTATCTGTGTTCAAAGATCGTCTACGTTTCTTAGACATGAATGAAGACGTTCGTAAGGATCTGCGTGATCTTGAACCTATTATTCAAGAAGACTTAGGCAAAGTCCTAAGTGTATTTTATGATTTAATCGGCCAGTGGCCTGAAATCAACAAGCTTTTTAAAGACCAATCACAAAAAGACCACGCTAAAGGTGCACAGCAAAGACACTGGGCAACGATTGTCAGTGGCAATTTTGACCAAGCGTATTTGCAGTCAGTTCTGCGCATTGGTGATGTGCATAATAAAATTGGCTTAGAACCACGTTGGTATATTGGTGGTTACGCCGTATTGATGTGCGGTGTTGTTGAGCGCATCATGCAAAAAAATCTGAACGCCAAGAAAATGAAACCTGAGAATATTGATAAATGTAAGCGTCAAATTCAGGCGTTTTTACGCGCATCTTTGCTCGATATGGATATGGCGATTTCGACTTACTTTGATGAAGGTAAGAAGGATATGGATCGTATGCTTTCGCGTCTAGGTAACGAGTTTGATGAGAATGTTTCAGGCTTTATCAAGGCGATGTCAGACGCAACTAGTGATTTGGGGTCCACATCGACAACGATGAAGCAGCTTGCTGAAAATAGCAAAGAGAAAGCAGGGCAGCTGCAGTTAGCATCAGACAGCGCGACAGAAAACGTTAATAGCGTGGCGGGTGCATCCGAAGAAATGTCAGCCTCGATCAACGAGATTAATACGCAGGTGACCACAGCGAATAAAATCTCTGCTGAGGCGGTCCGCGAAGCTCAACATGCAAGTGTCGCGATCGGTGAGTTAAAAGGCTCATCAGAAACAATTGGGCAGGTCATTGGCCTTATTCAAGATATTGCCGAGCAAACCAACTTGCTTGCGCTGAACGCGACTATTGAAGCGGCGCGCGCGGGCGATGCAGGTAAAGGCTTCGCGGTCGTGGCGAGCGAGGTGAAGTCTTTGGCTTCCCAAACTGGCAAAGCTACGGAAGATATCCGTGAGCAAATTCTGTCTATGCAAAGCAGCACAGATAAAACGGTTGTCGCGATTGAAAGTGTTGCCAAAACGATTGACCAGATCAGCGAGATCATGACAACGATGTCGGCTGCGATGGAGGAGCAATCCGCCGCGATGCGTGAGATTGTCCAAAACACGCAATCTGCTGCAGAGAAAACCAATCAATCTAGTGGTTATGTTGGCGCCGTTTATAACAATTCTGATGAAACATTGAAATGCTCAATCGATGTTAATGACGCAGCCAATGACTTAGCAAGCCGCGCCGAAAAATTACGCGGCGTTGTCGAAGTCTTCTTGGCGAATTTTAAAGCATCTTAGTGAAAGGGTATTCTAATGGTTAAATGTTTAGTGGTTGATGACGTTGAGTTAACACGTATGACAACCGAGCATATTTTGAAGGATTTGGGAATTGAGGCCGTTTTAACCAAAAACACGCATGAAGCCCAAGCGGCTATTGTGAAGGGTGATATTTCGGCCGTGTTCCTTGATTGTTTCATCGGCGCGGAAAATGGTTTAGATGTTTTAAAATACATCCGCAGCACGCACGGCAACTTACCTGTCGTCATGTTTAGTGGTGTTGAGGCAGGAAATACGAAGAGCGAAGCAAAGAAGCTTGGTGCGAATGATTTCCTCGACAAGCCAACGACCAAGGAGAAAATCGAAGGGGCATTACAAAGACTTGGCTTAATATCTTAAGCCAAGTCCTTATCTTTAATTTTTCTCAAGCTTTTTTTAGAGCTTGCGCCGTTTGGACGAATTCACGAATTGTGCTTTGGAGCATCTTATTGATGTTTTCGTCCTTTAACGCGCCATTATCCTCAAAAGCTGTGAAGCCTGAAGGAATGGCAACTTGTGTCGGCACAACTTGCACCATGATGTTACTCAGCATCATGCGGAGCGGGACAAGACCGCGCAGTCCGCCTAATGCACCGGGTGCAACCGCGCCAAGGGCAGCGACTTTATTACGATAGACAGATAAGGGCGCTTCTTTTTCTTGATGCGCGCGGGAAATCCAGTCCAATGTATTTTTCAGCAGCGGTGAAATGGAGCTGTTATATTCAGGTGCGGCGATAAAGAAACCGTCATGCTCAAGGAAGATTTCTTTTAATTTAATTGCATTTTCAGGCAGGCCCGCTTCGGCTTCTAAGTCACCGTCATAAAGCGGCATGGGGTAATCTTTAAGGTCAATATAGGTCACGCTTGCACCTTCGGCTTCAGCCATATTGGCGGCAAGGCGGGCGAGTTTTTTATTGGTTGAATCTTGACGGGCACTGCCAGCGAAGAAAATGAGTTTAGCTTGGGTCATAATATAGCTCCTATTAAATG
Source organism: Alphaproteobacteria bacterium (assembly GCA_030147745.1). Classification (GTDB taxonomy): domain Bacteria; phylum Pseudomonadota; class Alphaproteobacteria; order Micavibrionales; family Micavibrionaceae; genus UBA2705. The sequence goes on along the minus strand of JASBUS010000069.1, from coordinate 2,461 downwards.
TTTATATTCTTAATGTTTCACGTTTGGGACTTCGATGATTAATATCTCGCTCTCTTCTGTCGCGTTAATATTAATGTGGTCGAGGTCTTTAATTTCTGCGCCGTCGCCTGCGTTTAAAGTCTTTTGCTCGTTTAAGGTGATTTGACCATTGGCGACCAACATATACGCTTGCTGATTTAAGCTGTGGCTGATTTTTTGTCCTTTTTTAAGGCGGCCGCCATAGATGCGCGCATCTTGGTGAATATATAATGCGCCTTTGTCTTTGTCGGCCTTAAAACCTGAAACCAATAAGGCTAGCTCATTCTCAACCGGCGTTTTAGGGAAAGCTTGCTGCGCCCATTGCGGATCAACATCTTTCACTTTAGGCGTGATCCAAATTTGATATAGGGTTGTGTCTTCGCTTTCTAAATTATATTCGGAATGGTAAATGCCATGACCAGCGCTCATCACCTGTACATCGCCGCGGCCAGTGCGGCCTTTATTGCCTTTTGAATCGGTATGCGTAATGGCGCCGCTCCGCACATAGGTGATGATTTCCATGTTCTCATGTGGGTGGGTTTCAAAACCTGCGCCAGCTTTAATGCGGTCATCATTAATCACACGTAACGCGCCAAAGCCCATGCGTTCAGGGTTAAAATAGCGCGCAAAGCTGAAATGGTAACGGGCGTCTAACCAATTATAATTATGATGTCCAAGACTGTCGTAAGGGATGTGTTTAATCATTGTCTGTGCCTCGTCTTATTATTTGCTTATAGATTTACTATGGCACCGTTCATTTATAATGATAATATCCAATTTCAGAACATAATTCATTCCGTTTGGTTGACAATGGCCTTTTGGGCCTCATAGCGTTTATGCGCATAGAGCAATACGGCAATCCCCGCGAAAGCTGAAAGCAAAGATCCTGTCAGAACGCCCAAACGTACAGCAGTAATGTTTTCAATATGATCAAAAGCCAATGTGCCGATGAATAAACTCATCGTGAAGCCAATACCTGTTAAGAGCGATAAACCATAGAAATGCATCCAGCTGACGCCATTTGGTAATTTGCAAATATGCAGCGTTTTCGCGATATAGGTGAATAAGAAAACACCTGCCTGCTTGCCAAAGAAAAGACCACACATAATACCCATTGTGATGGGGTCCTTGAATGTATCTATAGAAATACCCTTGAATGATAAACCCGCATTAACAAAAGCGAAGAGAGGGATAACGCCAAACACGACCCATGGATGCAGGGCATGTTCCATGACTTTTAACGGTGAATTACCGTATTCATCCTTAATACGTAATGGAATAATCAGACCAAGCGCAACGCCTGCCAATGTTGCATGCACACCTGATTTAAGAACGCAGGCCCAAATAAATAGGCCGATCATGGCATAAGGGCCGAGACGCGTCACGCCGAGGCGGTTCAGCGCAAAGGCACAGGCCAAACCAACCCCTGCAAGACCAAGGGCGCTAAGCGATGTATCTGCTGTGTAGAATAGTGCAATAATGATAATCGCGGCCAAGTCGTCAATAATTGCAATCGCCACCAGACAGACTTTCAACGCGTTTGGCACCCTGTTTCCGAGGAGCATTAATACCCCTAAAGCGAAGGCAATATCTGTTGCGGCGGGAATGGCCCAGCCATCTATTGTTTCGGCATTGCCAAAGTTAAAGAATGTATAGACAAGCGCTGGAACGACAACGCCGCCCAAAGCAGCGACAAGCGGCAGTGAAAGCTGTGACGGTTTGGATAAATGGCCTTTTAGAACTTCACGCTTAATCTCTAACCCGACGAGCAAAAAGAATATGGCCATCAAGCCGTCATTAATCCAAAGTAGCAGCGGCTTATCGATGGCAAAGCCACCAATTTGAAGGCTAACAGGTGTGCCTTTAATTTGGCCATACAGTGTATAGAGGGATGTGTTTTCCATGATCAACGCCAACATGGTCGCGGCAATCAGCAAAATGCCAGGCGCAAGTTTAGACTGGAAGAACGCAGTTATGAATCGCAACATCTGAACCCTGTAATAATCAATAAAATAAGCATGTCGATGCGTATGTTAGCATAGAATATTTGATGCGTATAGCGTCTTTGGGGCGGATTAGGGGGGTATCTTTAATCGGCTAAGAAGAACCCAAAAGGCACGGTCAAGGTCATGTCCTGCCCTTTTATGTCTGATGGCATCGCGGGTAAGGGGGATGCCGCGCTTATCGTGTCGAATGCGGCTTGGTCTAATATATCATGACCAGAAGACAGGGTTAGTTTCTGACGCATAATGTCACCTTGTCGGGTGAAAGTTATTGTGATGCTCACTTCACCTTCAATCGCTTTCATACGGGCGCGGCGTGGGTATATTTTATGTTTCTCGAGCCAGTATTTAACTTCATCAAGATAACGTATTTCACCGTCTGATTGCCCTGTGACAATAATCTCTGCCGCTTTTCTTGCTTGGATGGGCTCCGTGGCTGC
>JASBUS010000057.1 GCA_030147745.1 Alphaproteobacteria bacterium | reverse complement strand
AAAGTTGACCCGCCCGCGGCGATCGCTTTATCCAGCACCGCACGAATCGTTTTATAAAGCGCCTGCGCTTCCGCCTTGCTTACGGATGATGCCCCCCGCGCTGGATGTATCCCCGCCATAAACAAAGCTTCACATACATATATATTACCAAGCCCGACCACCATATGCTGGTCAAGCAAAGCGGTCTTAATCGGCATTTGCCGCTTGCTTAGCGCCGTGAACAAGAAATCCGCAGTAAAGGCTTCTGAATATGGGTCAGGCCCCATACGGGCAAATATTTTGTCCTGCGCCATGTCACGCGCATCATCATAAAGCAAGACAAAGCCAAAGCGCCGTGGGTCGTTATAGACAAGCTGCCGCCCATCATCAAAATGCAAAAACATATGGTCATGCTTGATCGGGGTATAGTCCTCCCCTGCCTGCACCATCTTAATTTGCCCGCTCATACCCAAATGAATGACCAGACATGCCCCGCTGACGCTATGGATTAAAATATATTTAGCACGCCGCTCAACGCGCGCGACCTGATGCCCGATTAAACGTTCCGCAAATAATTCAGGGAAGTCGACACGCAAATTAGGACGCGTGGTAACGACATTTGCAAAATCATGCCCCGTGATGAATGGGGCAATACCGCGGCAAACGGTTTCGACTTCAGGCAACTCAGGCATAAAGGGCTCTTCCTAATCCGCTAAATAATATTCAACCGTGCTGACCACACGGATTTTTTTGATATGCGGGTTATTACGGTCACGGTCACTAATTGAAAACTGACCTTGTGTCGCCTGCTTAATCTTCCCTAAACGGCTATGGGAATCGGCGGCGAATTTTTCAGCCACGGCGCGCGCATTCTTGGTCGCCTCTTCCACCATTAACGGTTTCAGCTCATTTAAGCCATTAAAGCTATATTCAATCGGCTGTTCGTAATTACGTGTGTTTAAAACAATGCCCATTTTACCAAGGTCAGAAACTTTCTCCATTAAGCTGCGGATTTTTGCGACATCATCAGAAAAAATGGTCACCGTATGGATCGCCGTATAACGCGGCCCTGCAATCGGCTGACTATTGTAACGATCCGCCAATTTATCTGTGACTTGTGGCATAGCGAGCGATATCGCCGCGGCATCGACGCCCTGCGCCACTAGATAATCGCTAATTTTCGCGGCGCTTTCATCTAGCTTAGCATAAAGGTCTCCAAGCTCATCCGCCGCTATTGTAAAGCTAATCGGCCAAATCACTTGATCCGCCATACGAATTTGCTCAGACAAGCCCTTAACGCTGACACTACGCTCGGTCATTTTGACATACATGCTGGCTTTATAGATTAGCCCGCCCAAAGCCGAGAACCCCAATAACAAACATAAACCTAATACAAAACTCGCACGTGCTGACATATAAAAGCCCCCTTTTAAGATGCGCCCCGTTTAAAGGCGCGTTGAAATTTCGCTATATCTTTATAATATACTGCGCGCTGTAGCGCAAATGCTAGGCCAAGCCGCCCATCAAGGACACCGCCTTTAACCACATAGCAATATAAGAACATCACAACTGCGCGGCATGGCAACGCCCTAAAAATTTGTTTCAAACGCTGACGCTTGGGCACAACATCCAAAGGCCATGCTTGATGTAAATTCATCAGCGCTTCCCATTTCGCGTAATTTATATGGCGTTTTTTAAGGGCATCGACATCATCAAAGGCATCATGGATAAGCGCGGCATCCAAACAGCCGACTTTTGCTACGCCTTCGCGCGCGACAGGCTGATAATGCCCTTCGACTTCCCAGCCGCCATCAAAGGCCAAATCGTCAAGAACAGGGAAAGTGAGTTTCTGCCGATTCATCAGCATTAATTTATGGTTCTGCTGCCCATGACGTAAGATCTGATCACCAATACGATAGAAGCCCCGAATAAAATAGCCATCCATATTAGGCGCACGCCCATCCGCAAATAAAGCCGCAATCTCATCACATAAAGTAGGCGTAAGGCGTTCATCCGCATCAAGCAGCAACACCCAATCATATTTAAGCGGCAGATGATCAAGCGCCCATTGCTTCTTTTTCGGATATTGGCCATTCCAAACGAAGCTTTCGACCGACGCCCCTGCCGCGCGCGCCAGATCAACCGTTTGGTCATCACTTTGCGAATCGACCACCCAAACATCATTAAAACCCTTTAGCGTCGCCAAAGTGTCCGCAATACGCCGCGCTTCATTTTTAGTGAGAATGACAACCGAAACAGGACATTCAGCCATGCCCTACGCTTTCATCAGAACCGCGCAGAGAATAAAGCGCCGTGCCCAATAATAATGACACAAGCAGCACCGCGGCATAAATCAAAAATGGGCGCGGCCAAATTGGCGCAGGCATCACACTTGGCGCTTCGACCAAGCGCAGCGCGAATGCGCCGCCAGCCTCAGTCATCATCAAAGTGTTTTCTTCCTGCGTAATCAGTGCCGCTAATGTTTTACGTTCATTTGCGTTGCGGTTTTGCTCTAAACGCCCGCGTAAATAATCGAGGCGCGCATTCACTTCACTGCGTGCATCTTGGCGCAAACCATAATCCGCATAAGCATAAAGCCCACGCATAAACTGCAACGCCAGCGCAGGGTCGCGCGATTCGAAGCTGATGCGATAAAATGGCGTAAGGCCATCTGGCTGAATAGAGACGCGCGCTTTCAAAATATAAATTAAAGACGCAATATCCGCCGCCTGATCTTGATCAAGCGCGTTAAGGTCATAACGGCGCTGCCACGGAAAAACCAAATCACCTTCAGCGGCAAAATAATTATAAAGCTGCGGCATATCAGCGGCCAATTTCTGTGCCATCGCTTCACCGCGCATATATTTTAAGCCCTGCTGAAAGGCTAAATTTGTATCACGGCGCTGCATTTTATAAAGCGGCGTGCCCGCATAAACATCTTGCGCCTCATATAATGGCTCATCAGACGCGGCAAACATCGCCTCAACCGGACCAACAAACATTTGCGCACGATAATATTTTGATTGCGCCTTGAGCCAAATTGTTGAACAGACCGCCAAGACAATAAAAATGATCAGCACATAAATTTTCGCTGCCCAAAACAGGCGGATCATATCAACTGCATTTCGGTTCACGCCGCGCGCGCTTAAATCCTGCCCCATTTATGCTGCCTTCACTTTACGCGTTACATTTGAATCTGAAAATTGATCACCAACAATCTCCGCCGCGCGTTCAATCCACGCCGCATAAGATTCTTCAGGATGCATATATACGGCGGTTTTCGCGGCGGCATTATGGGCGTTATACCATGCCTCGCCATTTTGACGATAATGGCGGATAACCTTCGCCAATTGACGCGCCTGCCCCTGCGCCACGACCTGACCAATCTTAAAATCTTGGATCAAGCGGGCAATTTCTGAATGCTCTGGCCCAAGGAAAATAAGCGGACGCGCCACAGCCATCGCGGAATACGCCTTACAAGGCACCATCAAGCCACATGCATTATCGCGCAAGCTAACTAAGTGAATATCACCGCTTTCAAGGACATCGCGTAAGTTTTCTTCGGGCTGAAATGGCAAGAATCGAATATTTTGCAGGCCCAAACGCGCACGTTCACGTGCCAAACGCTCATGCCCAGCGCCATCGCCGATAAAAACAAATTCAATTTCAGGATAATCTTCATTCAGGAAATACGCCGCGCCCAGAATGGTCTGGATCGGATGCGCCCAACCTAAATTACCAGCATAAAGTACACGGAATTTTGGCGCATCGTCATTAAACAGCTTCTTTTTAAACTGACTATTGCCACCAAAGACCGAATCCGCATCCTGACGCGCCTTGATTGAGCGCGCATCAAGCGATGGGTTATGCCAGTTTGGAATCACCGTAATTTTACGTGCGGGAATTTTATCAGTAATCATATGACGCGCCATACAGCGGCCAATCACCACAATACGTTCACAGCGCATCAGCGCGTTTATCTGCAAACCCTTCATAAAATTATAAAAGAATTTCGGCAAACCAACACGCAACACAGGAAATAAGTCTGGATAAACATCTTGTGACCAATGGACATGCGCCGCGCCCATTTTGCGGGCAATTAAATCACCACAGACCATCAATAGCGGCGGGTCGGTTTTGCTAACGACCAATTGATGTTTGTTCAAAAACAGCGCCGCCCAAAATAATTTCAGCCAGACCAAAACATAGAATAAAACGGTTTTGCTTTCTGTCGGTGCCTTAACCATGCGGACATGCACGCCGCGCTCATCCGTAAATTTTTGCGCCGCATCGCCTGTGGTCAAGACCGTGACCTGCCATCCTGCCCGTGCAAATGCACCTGATAAATCATAGAGCATCCGCCCCGTCGCGCCGCGCTGCGGGGGATAAACTCTATTGATGAATAGGACGGATGGTTTCTGCATAAACTCTTTTTCTTTTCGCTATGGTTTATGTGCATACACCAAATCCGGCGTCTGTTCAACTCTTGATAGCTGCGAGACTGGTCGGCGCGTTAAGGCGCAAACCAATAAAATCAGCACGCCAAAACTAAATGCCTTATGCGAAGCATAAAAGAATGTCGAGATCATAAGCGGCAAAAATAGCGCAGCCCCCAAAGGCGGGTTAATCCGTATCAGGCGTAAATTCTGCTGAAAAATATTAACCCAGAACCCCGCCAATAGCACGAGCCCCACCGCCCCTGTTTTGAAAAAGAAATAGCTGAATAAATTATGGCTGTAACCGACGGACATATTCCCCACGGCAGGATTTTCAAATAACGCGCCCCAACCATGGCCAAAAAAGAAAACACCTGGATGCGCTAGCCCCATATCAATGATTTTCGCAAGCTCCATACCGCGGCTATTGAAGCCGACTTGTACATGCTTGGCTTCTAACCGCATGAAAATATCCTGCAGATAAGGCCATAGCGCTAAAATAATCAACCCCATAGCGAAGGCCACTCGCCAAAGCGTTTCAGGACGGTAAATTAGAATATACGCGAAACCCGCCGCCGCAAAAATCAAAACAGCCGCCACAGAGGCGCGCTGCAAAGCAAAGGCCACCGCACATATCGGGAAAGCGGCGAGCGCGATAAATGCCGCGCCCCATAATAAGTGACGCGCCATACGCCCATAAGGCCAAGACATTTGCAAAAAGGCCGCAGCCAAGAAATAAAGCGCTGCGAATAACACGGCAGGCGTAATCGTTAAATAGAGCGCGGCTGCCGATGCCAAACCAAATTGCGGGAAAATAAGCGGTAAGAAAATACGCGCAGAAAAGGCAAAACCGACAAATAACACGCTGAAAAAGAATAAACGGCGGAAGCCGCGCGCCTCACGAAATAAATGCCAATATAATAAAGGCAACAATAAAAACACAAAGGCGACCAAGTCACGCGCCACTTCACCAAGATCCGCACCGCGGAACATGGCAAGCAATATGGGCATAGATAAACCATAAAGCGCGAGAATCTGACCTGATGTAAACCAATTTGGGCGCATGAATACTGTTTGGCGCGGCATCAAGATAAATAAATTAGATAGCCCCTGCACCCCAGCGCCCAAAATCAACAACGCCGCAATAATAATTTCGAGCGCACCTAAATGATCAGGTGTTGGCTGCCCCAGCGCGCCATAAAGCAGCATCGCTGCCAATACAGCCATATACTGCATTTTATTGCCGCGTGGACTAACCAAAATTTCCCCCTGAATTAGATCATTTAGATATTGTCGTCATCATCATGTGCGCGTGTATCTTCTGGCGCATTTACACGTTCAAGCACCGCCGCGAAGAAACCATCTGTACCATGCTGTTTTGGTGAAAGACGCATATAATCACCCGTGCAAGGTATATTGTCTTTATCAGGCCAAGCCTCAGCAAGTGGCACCAAACGATAATCGCTGTTACGTGCAAGGAAGGCCGCAACTTGCTCTTCATTTTCCTGCGGCAAGATTGAACATGTCGCATAAACCAAGCGGCCGCCGAGTTTCACCGTATGGGCAACGCGGTCCATAATCTCGCTTTGGGTCTGCATTAATTCTTCAAGGCTTGGGCCATAATGATGCCAGCGCATATCAGGATTACGGCGCCATGTACCTGTCCCTGAACACGGCACATCAATTAATGTCACATCAAATGTTTCTTTTTGACGGCGCAGCCATTTACGATTTTTATTTTCTTCTAAACCGCGCGTTTCAATAATATCTGATACCGCCGAACGTTTAAAACGTGGCTTTGCTTTCGCCAAACGGCGGGAATCGATATCCATCGCCACAATACGGCCCTTACAATTCATTGCCGCAGCTAGCGCCAATGTTTTACCGCCAGCACCCGCACAGAAATCAAGCACCTGCATTGATGGCGCCACGCCACAGGCATAAGCAATCAACTGCGAGCCTTCATCTTGAATATCGATAAATTGTTTCTTGTAACTCTTCGTTGTTGTCAAAAATGTCTTTTGTTTTAAGCGAATGCCCCATGGGGAATATTGATGCGGCTTTGCGGCAATCTCTTCTTTCTTTAAGCTCGCCAATGCATCGTCACGCGAAATACGCATCAAGTTAACACGCAAATCAAGTGCGGCTTCGCCCATATAGGCGTGCATTTCTTCTTCAAGCTTATCGCCATATAAAGCTTTCAGGCCGTCAAAATATTTTTCTGGAATTTCAAGGCGCACGTCTTCAGACATATCTGCATGCACTAAATTCTGCCCCGCCATTTTCGCCAAAGCTTTTTGTTCATCAGCCTCTAATTCTTCAGGGCTGTATTTATCGCCATTACAAATATTAACAATATAATCAATGTCGCGCCCTTCAACCAACGCTAAAGACGCCAAAATAAGCATACGGCCATCAGCTTCTAGGCCAACATGATTTAACCACCATTTAAGCTTGGCATATGCACGCATAGTGTCATAGCAAAAACCCGCGATATAACGGCGGTCTTTCGAGCCGATATATTTGCGTCCACGCATGTAATCACCGACGACACTGTCCATCGGGACGATTGATTTCTCAATCGTGTTGAATATTTCAATTGATGCTTTAATTCTCGCTGCAGGTGTCATATAGTTACTACTCAATAGTGTTTAAGTTTTTAAGGTACTGCTTTGTTACACCATTCTTCACCAGATAATCAACCTAAGTTTGATATGATCGAGTCCGCGGGGATTGGGTATCACTATCTTTTTAATGAGCGCGCCTATCTTATAAAGCTGATCGCTGCGCCATTTTTCATCAAATTAGTGACCTTATTATTGCTCTTCGCTTTTGATTTAACAGGCAATCCACTTGCATTAAATATCGCCTTATTACCTAGTTTCTTTGCTGAAGGCTGGCTATATGCACAAGTCACACGCAGCTTTCTATTTAATGAACGCTGGCCAATCGCACTCAGCGGTGAAAAAGAGCGTGACGCCCTAAAGCTCAATAATCGTCAGACCTGCATTCTCGCCTCAATCATTGTTTTTGTCTTAATCCATATCGCGGCCTATGCCGTGCAAAGCCTTATGCATTTCACGGAACAAGATTTACAAAACTTTGCTCTTATCAGCGTTGGTGAAACATTACCTGAAGGTGCGAACATTAGCTACACACCGATCATTACAATGATTGTATTGCTATTTAGCGCGATATTCTGGTTCCCATTACTACTTATATATATTGCACCTGCCGCGAACATGTATATGACTGACTTTTATATGACGGCCATAAAACAGCGTCTCGTCTTTAAAATGGTGGCCTGCTATATCATTTGCGCAATTCCTTTCTTCGCGGCATTATCGCTTGTTACAAATTTCCTCGTCACCGCCTTTTCCATTAATGTGCAGGACGTTTCCGCGGCAGAACAAATTCTTATCGGGGTTATTGCCGAATTCACCTATTTATTAATCGGCATTACGGTGACCGTCGCGACAGCCGCGGGTATGCGCAGCTTTTTTGGTAAACCTATTCCTAAAAACATAGAAAAAGAGTAAGTCATGGAAATTATTGTGACCGATTTTGATGGTGTTGAACATCATCTAGAAGCAATTGAAGGCTGGCGCATTATGGAGATTATCCGCGATCACGGCCTGCCGATCAAAGCTGAATGTGGCGGGGCGTGTTGCTGCGCGACCTGTCATGTTTATGTAGAAGACGAATGGCTTGATAAAATTCCAGAGGCACGCGACGATGAACTTGATATGCTTGATGAGGCCGTTGATGTTGAAGATAACTCGCGCCTATCTTGTCAGCTTATTATGCGTGAAGACCTTGACGGCATTCGCCTAAAACTTGCCCCGACAGGTTGAGCACAAAGAAAAAGGGCGAAATAATCGCCCTTTCCTTGGTGTAAAAAATCGTTTTATTTAGGTCACGATGGACCAGAGAACATTGTTGAGTTTTTCTCAATGTTATATTTGTAATTGATGGTTTCGTTACCTTTCGCGCTCAAACCGCCACCTGGGGTCGCACGCTCAATATTTGTAACACCATTCATCAAATCCATAACCGCAACTTTAGTCTGGCGGATTTGCTCTTTTAAATTCTCGAATGCGACGCCGAAGGCTTCTTGTGCAATTTCCTTGCCCATGATCATCATCTTTTTGATTTTACCATGCTCGCTATGTTCCGCATCAAGGGCTTTGCTGAAGGCATGCTTCGCTGGACGTTTACCGCCGCCACCTTTGCCTGAACGGCCGCTTGTGCCTTGATCCTCTTCATCCTCATTTTCATTAGCGGTTTCAATATCTACATATGTTCGCGCCTGGAAACTAACTGGATATTTCGCCAATTCACGGGCTTCTAAGTCGCGCCCTGTCAAACCGGCTTTTAATTCGACATGTAATAAGTCTTGGTCGCGCCAGTCGAACACCATACAATGGCTTTTATGATCACCCGCAACTGGATATTTCTTCACAACACGCTTACCTTGGTATAGCGGCTCTTTTAAGTCTGATGCTTCAATCAGTTCGTTTACATTTACTTGCATCTTATTGCTCCGTTTTCTTTACACCCGTTAAATTACTTAAACCTAAACATCACCGCACATAGCCTATATAAATTAGAACACGCTGATTTTATTGGCCGTTTACTGTGTCGGTGATTACATATTGTCCTGATTTGATTAAAAAAGATTTAACAAATATGGTAAATGGAACGAAAATCGTCACACCATCCCACAACCCATTATATTTCAGTGGGTTAGACAGAAAACTTTTTTGTATTCACAGTGAAAGAATCTTTTAACATTTATATGTTTTAATAACGCCTGTATGGGGTTTTATATTTTTTGAGATGCGCATATAATAGTAAATGCATATAAAAAACATATAAAATTTTATTTAAATGTTTAGAAACAAGGATTTACGATATAACTTTGCAAAAAGCTGTTCTAAGGCTTTATCATTAATGTATCAGCATTTTTTGACTTAAGTGGCTCAAATTTAGGAAGAGGGATATAAAATGTTTAAATCGAGAAAATTATTAGCAGCAGTCGCACTGGTATCATTATCAGTTGCAGCTCTGCCGACAGGCGCACAAGCCTATTATGATTATTATTACGGTGGATATGGCTATGATGTGGATGATAATCCACTTATTGGTAATGACGATCCACTTGCTGGACAATATGGCGATTTTTCTAGCCAATTTGTAAACGACAGCTACAATCCAAATTATTATTACAATAGCTGGCATGATGGATATGACTACGGATCCTATGACAATTATGGTTACACATATCAAGCAAATAATATGAGTAACTATCAATATGTCCTACCAGGTGGATCAACAGGTCAGCTTTACGCGACACAAAACGAATTTACTGGTGACTATGAATTATATGATCCATCAAACGGCCAACAAATGCAAATGAGTGCAAGCCAGTTTAACGATGCGATTGCAAATGCATCATTAGGAGCATCAAGTTATAATATTGATGACTTAACAAATGCGGGCTATGGCGATTATCTTGCCTCTGTAGGCTATAACAATGTAGCATCTTCAGCAGGCGGCGCGACAGGCGGCTCGTCATCACTGAACTTCTCTGCGATGAATAATTTAACGAGCTCGCTTGGCTCTAGTGCATCGACTGCAATTACGAATGGCTTATCTTCACAAGCGTCTAGCGCATTGTCGAACTATTTTGGCGGATCTGGCATGAACTTCACACCATCGTCAAGCCAAAGCACATTGTCTTTCGGCACAAGCGTGAATACAGGCGTGACAAAACTTTCGCAATCAGGCGCAGCGTCGAACAGCTTTATGTCTGCAATTGGTGGCGCAGGTCAAATTGCCGGTATTAGCTCTCTAAGTGACTTCTATGGCAGCTTTGCGGATGCATCTTTCCTACAAAACCTTCCAGGTGGCATAGGTGGCTCTATCGCCAACGCACTTGATGGCGCCGCGAACTCTTTGGGTGATGCCGCAGCGGGCGCAGCTAGTGACTTCTTCAGCGGGATTGGCGATAGCTTTGATCTTGGTGGTGACTGGTTCGGCGACTTCAGCTTTGGCGATATGGATTTCGGCAGCATGTTTGATGGCTTCGACCTTGGTTCACTTGACTTCGGCGGCTTTGACTTCGACTTCGACCTTGGTGGCTTAACAGATGGACTAGGTGATGTATTCGGCAGCTTTGATATGAGCAGCATCTTGGGTAGCTTTGACCTAAGCAGCATCACAGGCAGCATCACAGAAGGCCTAACCAGCATGCTATCTGACTCAATCAGCGGTATGTTCGGCGACCTCCTTGGTAGCTTCGATATCGGTGGTATGATTGGCGGCTTGTTCGGCTAATCGCCTAGGGTTGCACCCCGATTACAAATTTGAGCATTAATTTCAGCACTGTCCGGCCCCTGCCGGACAGTGTTTTTTTAATTCTTTTCAACATGATATACGATTTGTGTTGAAATCTTCCGCAATTACAGGTAAACCCGCAGCAATCAACAAGTCCGCCTGTATATAAAATCGGGCGTTAAATCTGCGTGAAAGGCCACCTATGTCAGAAATTCGTAACGTTGCTATTATTGCCCATGTTGACCATGGCAAAACTACATTAATTGACTCTATCTTTAAACAGAGCGGTACATTCCAAAGCCACCAAAACATGAACGAACGTATCATGGATTCGAACGATCTTGAAAAAGAGCGCGGCATCACAATTTTGGCAAAATGTACAGCGGTTGACTGGAAAGGCATTCGCGTTAACATCATTGACACCCCAGGCCACGCTGATTTCGGCGGCGAAGTTGAACGCGTATTGTCTATGGCAGATGGTGTAATCCTTTTAACAGACGCAGCTGAAGGCCCAATGCCACAAACAAAATTCGTTTTGTCCAAAGCATTGAACCTAGGCCTTAAGCCAATTGTTGTCGTTAACAAAATCGACAAAGCAGACAGCCGTGGTGAAGAAGTCGTTGATGAAGTCTTTGACCTTTTCGTGTCACTTGACGCACATGAAGATCAGCTCGACTTCCCAATTCTTTACGCATCAGGCCGTGATGGCTGGGCCGTAGAGAACCTAGAGACCGATCCACGCGAAAATCTAGGCCCATTGATGGACTTGATTGTTAAACACGTCCCTGCCCCTAAAAACGACCCAAATGCGGCGTTTTCTATGTTGGCAACCATGCTCGACAAAGACAATTTCCTTGGGCGCGTTTTGACAGGTAAAATTTATAGCGGTCGCGCACGCGTTAACGACACTGTTAAATCAATCAGCCTTGATGGTGAAAAAGTTGAAAGCTTCCGCCTTACAAAACTACTTCGTTTTGAAGGTATTGAGCGCAAAGTTGTTGACGAAGTTGTTGCGGGCGACATCGTATGTATCGCAGGTATTAAAGAAACAACTGTGTCAGACACAATTTGTGCGCCTGAAGTGAACACACCAATTCAATCGACACCGATTGACCCACCAACAATGGCGATTACAATTACTGTAAACGATTCCCCACTAGCGGGCCGTGAAGGTAAAAAACTAACCTCTACTATGATTCGTGACCGCCTATTGGCTGAAGACGAAGGCAACGTAGCGATCAGCGTTAAAGAATCTGACAACAAAGATGCTTACGAAGTTGGCGGCCGTGGCGAATTGCAATTAGGCGTACTAATTGAAACAATGCGCCGTGAAGGTTTCGAAATGACTGTTTCAAAACCACGCGTATTGGTGAAAGAAGAAAACGGCCAAAAGCTTGAGCCTTATGAAGAAGTATTCATCGACGTTGATGAAGAATATTCAGGTATCGTTGTTGAGAAAATGCAACTACGTAAAGCTGAAATGACCGATATGCGTCAAAGCGTCGGCAAAACACGCATTACATTCAAGGCGCCATCACGTGGCTTGATCGGTTACCAAAGTGAATTTATGACCGACACACGCGGTACAGGCGTAATGAACCGTATCTTCCTTGAATATGGTCCATATAAAGGCGACATCAAAGGCCGTCACAATGGCGTGTTGATTTCAAATGGTGACGGCCAAGCCGTTGCTTATGCGATCTTCAACCTACAAGACCGCGGCACAATGTTCATTGACCCACAAACAGATGTATATGAAGGCATGATCATCGGTCAACATAACCGTGACAACGACCTTGACGTAAACATCCTTAAAGGTAAAAAGCTTACAAACATGCGTGCATCAGGTACGGATGAAGCTGTAACATTGGTTCCACCACGTCGCATGACGCTTGAAGACATGATGTCATACATCAATGATGATGAATTGGTTGAAGTGACACCGAAAAATCTTCGCCTACGCAAGCGTTTCTTGAAGCCAAACGAGCGTAAGATTTCGGCGAAACAAGCCTCTTAAGCACAAAATAATAAAGGCGCGAATTTCGCGCCTTTTTTTATATATGCAATTAATCTTAAAAAGATCAGCTTAAAACCCACCGCCATCTTTACGCATATCGAGCAGTTTTTCTGGACGAATAATCGGGGATTTACTTCCGCCAGCACCACCTTTTGCACCAAAGCGGTCATTACTGCGAAACTCTTCCTGATAAATTTCATCAAAGTCAGGCATAATGCTCTGGTTCAACAAAACCGCGCAGCGGGCAAAGACCTTCAAGGCGCGCTGTTCCCAGTCATAAATATCAAGCGGATGCGGCTGACCTTTATGCGTTAGGCCAGTTGTCGACCATTGGTCATCCTTACGGCGCTCAACAATAAACCATAGCAAACATTCAAACGGCGCTTCGCCCTCTTTCGGCTCATCACGAATGACCTGTATTTCCGCCTCAACGCTATCGATATCGCTGCCCATACGGACTTCGGCGCTCATACTCGTCTGGGTCGCTTCATCATAATGCGACCATGGCCAAGTCTCATAAGGTCCCAAGACCTTAGGTACGCTTAGCATATTCATGACTTCTTTAAATGTTTTACGCATTTTTTCCGGTTCAATACATAATATCCGTAATCAGTATAGCATGAATAAATGGATTTTGCCTATTACACAAGCCTTAAAAAACGATAAAGCTGTTATAGATCAGTCTATAACAGCTTTATCCAACACCCTTTTTACCGGATTTGTCCGGTCTCTTCTGCTTTATCTTCTAAGGGGCTTCCTTAAAGACAAAATAAAAACTTAGGAGATTCCATCTCCCTCACACACAGCTATATTGTGCCAGAAAAGTGTAAACAGAATGTAAAGCTAGGCTAATTTTTTCGCCTGTACGTTAACATTATTGGTCAGAATCGACTTGTTCATCTGGTGCAACGTCAGGCAAAATACCTTCTACCTGTATCTTTAACGTAACCATATCGCCCAAAAGCGGCAGGCCAAATGTCATACCATAATCAGATCGGCGCACCTCACCCTCAACCGTGAAGCCCGCAACATATTTACCGCTAAATGGATGCGTGCCTGATTTATTATGCGTCACGGTTAGCGTCAACGGCTTTTCGATACCCAGCAATGTTAAAACACCATGGACAAGCGCAGTTTGAT
>JASBUS010000053.1 GCA_030147745.1 Alphaproteobacteria bacterium | reverse complement strand
GAAAAAGGCATAACCATTATAGCTTTGCGCCAATTGTTTAAGCGAAATTTTCTTACGCTCACCCGCCGCTTCAGGGAATTGCACGATCAATTCATACTCATGCTTTTTATGTGGCTTCGCATCCCAAATGATGCAGGCCTGCCCACCTTTTAGAAGGGCTATACATGGGAAGATCGGCAAACTAACTAACGCTTCCAAGGCACGTTCAACAAGCTGCGCCTTGAGGTCAGCGCGCTCCGCTGCGCGCATAAATAAGGTCGGGGACACGCCATCTTTGGTAATCGGCAATCCTGCTGTCAAGGCATTCAAGGATGTGCGGCGACCATAATGCCCTGCAAGGATTTGCAAACATTCCAAACGTGGGAAGCGCTGCGCCAAACGGTCAGCCTGCAGCGGATAATCAGCCATACCGTCTGTACGAATCGAATCTGGCGTATCTGCCACATTCACGTCATCGGCGTGTTCATTTTCGTTATTTTGAGGCTCTTGTTTTGTCTGATCCGACATGAGGCAGGTGCTCCACTTTTACAGTTTACGCATGAAAGAAAATGAAAATGGGCCTATCCACGTTTAAACGCGAACACGCCCATTTAGAAAATTACACACTGCATTGATGCAGTATTAAGCCTTATAGCTTCGCTTCAGAAGGCGCATCAACACCGATAATCCCAAGCAAATCACCACGCACCGCAAGCAAGCGATAAATAGCGAACATTTCAAGATATTCGTTATTGACCATATTTGAACGTGACACGATCAATTCGTTCTGCGCATCAAGCACATCAAGCAATGTACGGCGGTTTAGATTGAACTGATCAAGATATGCATTCACAACCTGACGGTTTGCAGCAGCTTGCGCGCGGAATTGAATTGCACGGTCACGTGCGGCATCGCGGCTCGCCCATGTTCTACGCACTTCGTCTTCAATTGAGCGCGCTGTTTGTGCACGGCGTTCTTTCGCTTCAGCTGTGCGGTAAACCAATTCTTTCGTGCGAGCAACATCTGCGCCACCACGGTAAAGATTCCAGTTCACAACGAATAAAGCAGATGCGCTTGTATCTTCGCCTTCAACGCCGCCAAGGTCTTCACCGTTACGTGCATTTAATTGCAAATCAACTTGCGGGTAGAATGTTGACATTGTGCCCATACGCTCTGAATGCGCGACTTCGATGTCGGCTTCTAACACGTCTAATGTTGGGCTATATGCCAATGCTTTGTTGATTTCAACTTGAAGGTCAGCAGCCAAAGCTGTCGCAGGAATAACTGGCATATCTAAAACGCCTGGCATATAACCAACTTCACGTTTGAATGCCGCTTCAGCAATACGTAATTGCTCTGTGTTATTCGCAAGCTGTGCTTTCGCATTTGCCAAACGTGCACGGGCTTGCTCAACATCCGCCTGTGTGCTGCGGCCAGCTGACGCGCCGTCATCAATCATCGTCAAAATTTCAACGTGCTTAGCAACGTTTTCTTTTTGAATGGCATGTAATGCGCGCTGACGCTTAACTTCCAAATAGTTTTCAACGATGTTCAAGCCAACCAATTCCAATGTTTCATCAACACGGCTTGTCGCTGATTTAATACGGTTCTTTTGACGTTCAACTTCATATTTTGTTTCGTAACCATCAAACAACATTTGTGTCAAAGTTACGCCGACGTCATAACGCCACATGGTTTCAGTGTCATCACCATCCGTACCGCCACGTGTACCAGGGTCATCACTATACTCAAGACCTGTATCACCGTTAAAATCGATCGATGGCAAGTAAAGTGCTTTTGCCTGATTCAATTCTTCGTCAGTTGCACGGCGGTTATTTTGCACCACAGCCGTACGTGGATTCGTAAGCACACCGATCGACACCGCGTCTTTCAATGTACGAATTTCTTTCAACTCTTCAGCTTGCGCTGGACCAGCAAGGACAAGCGCTGATACACCAAAGCCTAGTAATGTGATTGCTCTCAAAGCCTTCATCAAAGATCTCCTAAAAATCTATTAGGTAAAAAAACCACCCCAAACAAACCATCATGGGAATAAATGATTTTTTTATACAATTCAAGATTATAATGCCTTTTTTTATAAGGACGCACAACCTATCTTTTTATAGGGACGCATTTTTCAAGCGCGAAGGCTCGTAAAATATGTTTTTGATAAAATCAGCAACTGATCAAAAAAATATGCGCGGCTCGGGCTTTTGCGTTATAATGAAATGTAATGAGAATTATAAACCGGATACGGACATTCACGAGCAATAAAATGTACACAGCAGATTTCGACCTGATCAATATTCGCGCCAGCAATGATGACAACCATGAAAATGAAAATCAAGGCGATGACCATAACCAAACGGGTCTTTTGATCAAGACACGCCCAAAAACCAAAAAGCCATCGATGTATAAAGTCCTTCTTTTGAATGACGATTACACCCCAATGGAATTTGTTGTCCATATTTTGGAAAAGTTCTTCAATAAGTCACGCCAAGAAGCGACAGATATCATGCTGCATGTTCACCGCCGCGGCGTTGGCCTTTGCGGCGTTTACACTTACGAGATTGCTGAGACCAAAGTCACGCAAGTTATGGATTTTGCCCGCGCGAATGAGCAGCCACTTCAATGCACCATGGAACGCGACTAAGGCCGAAAAACAATTACGATACGGATTGTATTTATAAAAAGGACAAATAATGCTTTCAAGCAATTTAGAACAGACCCTCCATAATGCACTCAGCGTCGCGAATGAACGCAACCACGAATTTGCGACACTCGAACATTTGCTTTACGCCTTGACGGATGATCAAGACGCTATGGCTGTTTTACGTTCTTGCGGCATATCAATCCCAGATTTGAAAGACCAGCTTGAAACTTACATGAACAATGAATTTTCAAGTCTTGTGAACCATGACGTTGACGAAGCCAAACCAACAACCGCCTTTCAACGCGTCTTACAGCGCGCCGCCATACATGTGCAGTCATCTGGCCGTGACGAAGTCACTGGCGCGAATGTTTTGGTCGCCCTATTTTCAGAGCGCGAAAGCCACGCCGTTTACTTCCTACAAGAACAAGACATGACCCGCTTTGATGCCGTGAATTATATTTCACATGGCATCGCCAAAGTGCCGGGGCAAAGCGACATTACAAAAACCGTCAAAGGCGCTGAAGATGAAGAAGGCGCAAGCGAAGAGACCGTCAAAACAGGGCAAGACGCCCTAAGCGCTTATTGCCGCAACCTAAATGACAAAGCGCGCCTTGGTAAAATTGATGCGCTCATTGGGCGCGATAAAGAAGTTGAGCGCACAGTGCAGATTTTATGCCGCCGCTCAAAAAACAATCCGCTTTATGTTGGTGAGCCGGGCGTCGGTAAAACAGCCATCGCCGAAGGCCTTGCCAAACGCATCGTTGATGAAGATGTACCTGATATCCTGATAGGTAACGTCATCTACTCGCTCGATATGGGCGCCTTGCTTGCGGGCACACGGTACCGCGGTGACTTTGAAGAACGCATTAAAGCCGTACTGAACGAAATTGAAAAAATTGATGGCGCGATTTTATTCATTGATGAAATTCACACCATCATTGGCGCCGGCGCGACATCCGGCGGCGCAATGGATGCATCGAACCTACTTAAACCCGCACTATCAAATGGTGAGCTGCGCTGTATTGGTTCAACCACCTATAAAGAATACCGCAATTATTTTGAAAAAGACCGCGCCCTTGTCCGCCGCTTCCAAAAAATTGATGTGAACGAGCCAAGCGTTGATGAAACGATCGAGATCCTTAAAGGCGTTAGCAAATATTATGAAGAACACCATAAAGTCGAGTATAGCGACGATGCGATCAAAGCCGCTGTTGAGCTTTCTAACCGCTATATTGGCGAACGCAAATTGCCTGACAAAGCTATCGATGTGATTGATGAAGCCGGCGCTGCGCAAAAGCTTGTCAAAGAATCCGCCCGCAAGAAAATAATCGAGCGTGAAGATGTTGAATTGGTGGTCGCGCATATCGCACGCATTCCACCTAAGAATATTTCCAAATCAGACAAAGACGTCTTATCACGCCTTGAGCGCGACCTTAAAACCCTTGTTTTCGATCAGAACGAAGCAATCTCTCGCCTTTGCGACTCAATCAAAATGGCGCGCGCAGGCCTGCGTGATCCAGAAAAACCAATTGGCTCTTACCTCTTCTCCGGCCCGACCGGCGTCGGTAAAACGGAAGTCTGTAAACAACTGGCGATTACGCTCGGCATTGAATTTATTCGCTTTGATATGTCCGAATATATGGAGCGCCATGCGGTTTCACGCCTGATCGGTACGCCGCCGGGCTATGTTGGCTTTGAACAAGGCGGCTTGCTCACCGACAAAATCGACCAAAACCCGCATTGCGTATTGTTGCTTGATGAAATCGAAAAAGCCCATCCAGATATCTATAACCTTCTGTTGCAAGTCATGGATTACGGTAAGCTGACTGATAATAACGGCAAGACCATCGACTTCCGTAACGTCATTCTGGTGATGACCACCAATGCTGGCGCGCAGGAGCTTTCGAAAACGCCAATCGGCTTCATGCATAGCATTGCCGATCAAGACGATTCAGAAGAAATCAAACGCAGCTTCACCCCTGAATTCCGCAACCGCTTGGATGCGATTGTGCCGTTTAAAGCCTTGGGCGAAGATACCGTCATTCAAATTGTCGATAAATTTGTTATGCAGCTTGAAGCGCAGCTTTCAGACCGCAATGTTGTTATCACGCTTAGCGACGCCGCCCGCAAACATTTGGCGAAGAAGGGTTACGACCCTGCGATGGGTGCACGCCCATTGGCGCGCGTTATCCAAGACGACATCAAAAAGGTTCTGGCCGAAGAATTACTATTCGGCAAATTGGTTGATGGCGGCGATGTGATTATCGACCTTGTTGATGATGAGCTGTTCTTTGAATATCCAAAGCAGCGCCGCATCACCAAGAAAAGCGCCCCTGCGACAGAAAGCGCAGCTGCGGATGAGGATGAGGCCAGCAACGCCAAAACCAAAACAGCGCGCAAAACCAAAAAGACCAGCACAAGCAAAAGTAAGAAATCTTAAATTCTTAATATAGCGCACGGGCCTATAAACAGATTCTTAAATGCCGATGTATGATTTACATTGCATCGGCATTTTGAGCATGCTAAACCGTCGGCATAAGCATATTTTACGGCGCATGAAGCGCCATTTATCAAGGCCACGCGGGATTATCACCACATAAATTAGATAAAATCCCTTATGAATTTAACGATTCAAAAAGATATGCTATAGTAGAGTGGTATATTAGTAGTTGCTGTAAACAAAAATATAATATTGGGTATGCATAGAGTTTCATTCTTAAAAAATTTCTCCGGAAAGCCGCTTCCCTTGCGTCCGCGTTATTTCGTGACGAAGAATAATTTGCTACGTCTGCGCTACGTGTCTTTGCTGTCGGCGGCGGCCTTAGTTAGCATCTTGTCCTTAACCAATGGCAAGAATCTTATGGCGAATAGCCGCGCTGATGATGTTGCATCATATATTGCGGAAACCGAACCAATGGGCGGTGAAACAATCGCCGCGAATATGCATAGCGATGCGTTGCAAAATATTCGCTATGAAGATGACACCATTCGTCCTGCGCAGCCTGCTGAAGACATGCGCGAAGCCTATAATAAATTACAAGATACATTCGGCAGTGAAATTGCTGAGAAAATGGCTTCTTTAGGCAAAAACGCCAGCGAAGCCCTTAGCGCCATGAAGACGAATGCCGCTGAAGAGGTTGTGGCAGCGCCAGAAGAGCCTAAATCAGTTCAAGTTACCTTGAAAAAAGGCGACACATTAACTGGCCTTCTGCGTAAACAAGGCATTGGCGCAAGTGAAGCTTATCGCGCTGTTGATGCCCTTTCAAAATTTTACAACCCACGCAGCATGAAGCCTGGCTTAGAAGTTGAAATTAAATTTGGTGAAGATCGCGTTGTTGACGGTGAAACATATAAAACTATCGCGATGCTTGATGTGCCATTTGATAACATCAAATCTGCTCGCGTCACCGTTGATGAGAACGGCAAGTTTAAATCCGCCAAACATGAGAAATCCGTGATCTATACAGATCGCAGCGGCGCATTTGATGTTGAAGTTTCTCTGTTTGGTTCAGCTGAAAAAGCCAATGTGCCGCACAGCATCGTTGCCGAAGCTATGCGCATTTATTCATGGAGCGTCGACTTCCAACGTGACCTTCGTAAAGGCGACCGTATGGAAGTGCTTTATCGTGAAGCGATTATTGAAGAAACAGGCGAGCCTGCAGGCGAAAAAGAAATTCTTTTCGCAAATTTGACCCTTTCTGGCAAAGATACGCCAATTTACCGCATGGAACTTAAAGACGGCCGCGTTGATTATTTCCAAGAAGATGGCCGCAGCATTCGTAAAGCTTTGATGAAGACCCCAATTAATGGCGGTCGCTTGTCATCTGGCTATGGCATGCGTCACCACCCTGTTTTGGGCTACAACAAAATGCATAAAGGTATAGATTTCGCTGCGCCAACAGGCACAAAGATTTATGCGGCAGGCGATGGCGTAATTGAATATATCGGCCGCAACGGTGCCTATGGCAATTACATCCGCATCCGTCACAATTCGAACTTAAAAACCGCTTATGCACATATGAGCCGCTTTGAAAAAGGCCTAAAAAATGGCGATCGCGTGACGCAAGGTCAGGTTATTGGCCGCGTTGGTACAACAGGCCGTTCAACTGGCCCACACTTGCACCACGAAGTGCTGGTTGATGGCGTACAGGTTAACCCACGTTCCGTTAAACTGCCAACTGGTGAAAAGCTTAAAGGTGATATGATGGTCGCTTTCCAGAAGGAAGTGAAGAAATATCAGACACGTTACGCGATGCTGCGTGACCAAGTCCACATTGCCGACGCATCAAGCAGCAGCGCAAAGACAAGCTTTAACGAATAGAATTCGTTAATTCTTTTTAATTAACGAAGCGTTTCGCCTATTGCGATATAGCCGCCATTAAGGGCAGAGGCAAAATCCATCGCCTTTGCATTTTCAGGCTGGATTTGCGTCAGGCGTAAAATTGTCCCAGCGCCACAGGCAACATCTCCCTGCTTATTTAGGATAGCGCCAGCCTTATCTTGACCGCCCTGCTGTTGAGGCAAAACTGCACCATGGATTTTCAGACGCTTGCCCTTGGCATCTTCACACCAGACACCCGG
Organism: Alphaproteobacteria bacterium; assembly: GCA_030147745.1. Lineage (GTDB taxonomy): Bacteria > Pseudomonadota > Alphaproteobacteria > Micavibrionales > Micavibrionaceae > UBA2705. The sequence goes on along the minus strand of JASBUS010000053.1, from coordinate 37,956 downwards.
CCATGGCGTTAAGGCACGCAATTGACGCTCGATATCTGCCGCAGAATTTTGCCAATTTATGCGCCCATCATCACGGCTTAAGCGCGAGGCGTAAGTTTCGCCGCCCTCTGGCTGTGGCTGGTTTTCTAAGCGCCCCTCTTTTGCGAGTGTTTCAAGCGCCTGAAGCGTCAAGCGCGCGCCCATATCCGCCAAATCATCATGCAGATTTGAGGCATTGGTCTCCGCCGTGATTGGCAAAGAATCTTTTATGATCATCGGGCCAGTATCAAGCCCCTCATCCATCTGCATAATGGTAATGCCTGTTTCGGCGTCTCCATCAAGGATCGCGCGCTGAATAGGCGCGGCGCCGCGCCAACGCGGCAAAAGCGATCCGTGAATATTGAGGCAGCCATATTTAGGCGCATCCAATATAGACTTCGGCAATAACAAGCCATAGGCCGCAACGATCGCGACATCAAGGTCTAGATTTTGAAATGTGGTGACCGCATCAGGCTCTTTTTTAAAAGACACCGGCGTATAAACAGGAATATTTTCAGCTTCCGCCAATTCATGCGTAGGGGATTTTTGCACCTTATTGCCACGGCCTTTCGGACGGGGCGGCTGCGAATAAACGGCCACGACATTATGCCCTGCATCCAACAACGCCTTAAGCGCCACAGCAGCAAAATCAGGTGTACCCATAAAGGCTATACGAAGTTTTTCAGACGACATCTCGTGCTTCCCGCTAATCATTAAGTTGGGTTTAGCTTATAACGTCTATGCGATATTCATGGCAAGGTGAAATTTCATTAAGCCGCAAGGCGCAGGCCGTGCATCACCAGTGTTGCCTCTAATGTTTTTGGGGCATGATTGATTTGCAGCGTAGTTTGCTGATCAGCCTCTGGCGTATCGACCTTATGTTCGTCAAATATATCGATTTGATGAAAGGCAATGGCCCCCGTCAACATCGTTGAATAAGCCGCAAGCTGCATTTTCTTGGTCAGTGCGCCGCCTTTGGTGATGCCCATTTTGTGTTTACTGCAATAATCATCCGCGAACCAATGCGTGGCCGACCCCGCGATCATACCGAGCACGCCGCCCATATAACCTGAAAAACCGCCATGACCAGCTTGTTCAATTCCATGAAGCGCGGCTTCAACACCTATACCCGCAGCGGCACCGAAGGCTAAACCAAGGGCGAACATTGTCCCTGAACCATATTTTGCGCAATAACCTGGATAAAGCATATCTCCCCCTCCGCTTTATTTTATAACTTGGTGTAAAACAGCGTTTCGATTTTCGGCAAAATCGCTTTTAAATCATCGAGGCATGGGCGCACCATTGTACTGCCACAGCCAAATGTTTGCGCGATCATCCCATCACTATAACGGGCACTATCGCGGCTAAAAATATCACGCCAAAATTGACGCTGCTCATCATCCCCCTTGAAAAAAGCATATTCAGCGGCTGGGCGAATGGCGCTCACCAAAGCTTTTAGAGCTGATTTATTCAAAATAATTTGGCCGACGTCTTCATCGCGCATGCAGGCATCACCATGCATCATGCCTTGCAGTGCCTTGACTTTAAAATCAGCGAATGGGTGTTTGAGTAAAGCCGCCAAGGCGAAGCCAATATCTAATGATGCTTCAGGTGCTTTTGGGTCAAAGGTGACGAAGCGCTGATACGCTTTATAAAGCGGCGAAGCACGCCACACGGCCAAATCCATCAAGATATCTTGGTCATTTTTATCTAAAATCAAAATTTCAAATGCCGCTGTTGGGCCGAATGGACCAAATGCCTTAGTTTCTATGGCATATGGTTTCATCTGATAATTTGAAACGCTGCTCATCACAGCAAATTTTAGACTTTTTTTATTGGCGTTTAGAATGGTTAATTCCATTATTGATCACCTGTATATTTAGCAACTCTTATATATATTAGAAGTCTAAAATACATAATTTTACATATGAAGTCAAGTTTTTGTAACAACGCGTAACAAAGAGTGAGTTCACGGTAAATTTACATTGCGAAAATTCGCCGCTAATATAAAACAAGTTATGAATTTAACGGTTAGGTATAGAAGTTTCTGAATGCAAGAACATAAATTACGCATAGTTATTCTCGCGGCGGGTATTGGCTCACGCATGAAATCCAGCAAAGCCAAGGTTCTCCATGAATTGGCGGGGCGCCCATTAATCTCGTGGTTAATAGATGCCGCTGAACAATTAAACCCTGAAAAGATTATTGTCGTCACAGCGCCGCAAATGGATGATGTCCGCGCGGTGGTCGCACCACATGACACCGTCATTCAACATAAAGCACAAGGCACAGGCGATGCGGTTAAAGCTGCGCTCCCTGCCCTTGAAGGCTTCGAAGGTGACGTCCTTGTCTTGCTTGGAGATGCCCCGCTGATGGCGCATGACACGATGCAGGATTTAATCGATGCACGTCATTTAGATAATGCTGGCCTTGCGGTGCTTGGCGTTGAACTTGAAGACCCATATGGTTATGGCCGTTTGATCCCTGATAAAAAAGGGAAGCTCGCCCGCATTGTTGAGGAAAAAGACTGCACTGAACAAGAAGCCGCGTTTAACGTGATTAACACAGGTGCTTTCTGCGTCGATGGTGCGCGCCTTAAGGGCTGGCTTGATCAGCTGACCCCGAATAACGCACAGGGCGAATATTACTTTACTGACCTGCCTGAAATTGCGGCGCGTGAAGGCGTTAAGACTGAAATTTGCATCACATATGATGAAGACGAAGTGGCGGGCATCAATAGCCGCGCGCAGCTTGCCGCGCTTGAAGGCGTTGTGCAAAATGCCTTGCGCCAACGCGCAATGGATGGCGGCGCAACCTTGCTTGACCCGCAAAGTGTTTATTTTTCTTATGACACTGAAATTGGCCGCGACGTCGTGATTGAACCACATGTCTTTTTCGGCCCTAAAGTGCGCATTGCCGATAATGTCCGCATCAAAGCCTTCTCGCATCTTGAAGATTGTCAGATTGGTGAAGCCGCGGATATTGGCCCTTATGCACGCTTGCGCCCTGGTGCGGATATTGGCGAAGGCGCACGCATTGGCAATTTCGTTGAAATCAAAAAGACCAAAGTTGGCAAAGGCAGCAAGATTAACCATTTAAGCTATGCTGGTGATGGTGAAATTGGCGCGGGCGTGAATATCGGCGCAGGCACAATTTTTTGTAATTATGATGGTTTTGACAAACATAAAACCGTCATTGGTGATGGCGCCTTCATCGGATCAAACACCACCATTGTTGCGCCGACCCATATTGGTGATAACGCCCTTATTGCCGCAGGCAGTGTCGTCACCAAAGATGCGCCAAGCGATGCGCTTTATGTGACACGCAGCAAACCGATGATTAAAGACGGCTGGGTCAGCCGTTTCCAAGCAAAGAAAAAACAGCAAAAAGAAGGATAAGCCCCTATGTGTGGTATTATAGGTATGATCGCGAAACGCGATGCAGCAAGCACTTTGGTTGAAGGCCTAAAACGCCTTGAATATCGCGGCTATGACAGCGCAGGTATTGCCACTATTCAAGACGGTGCAATTACCCGCCTGCGTGCACAAGGTAAATTAGTCAATCTTGAAGACAAATTAAAAAATCAGCCAATCCGCGGCAGTGTTGGCATTGGGCACACACGCTGGGCGACACATGGCGTCCCGAATGAAGAAAACGCCCACCCACATGCGACTGATAAAGTTGCCGTTGTTCATAACGGCATCATTGAGAATTACCGCGATTTGAAAGAAGAACTTGGTCAAAGCCAAGTGCATTTCGAAAGCGAGACCGACACAGAAGTCATCGTCCACTTGATTACAAGCTATATCAAGCAAGGCCTAGCCCCGAAAGAGGCCGCCTTTAAAGCGCTAGACCGTTTAGAAGGCGCTTATGCCTTGGCGATCATCTTCTCAGGTGAAGAAGAATTAATGATTGGCGCGCGCCATGGTACGCCGCTTGCGATTGGCTATGGCGAAGGTGAAATGTTCATCGCCTCTGATTCCTATGCGCTTGCACCACTGACCAAGAAAATCAGCTTCCTTGAAGATGGTGACCGCACTGTTGTCACACGTGACGGCGTGACGATTTTCGACAATGACAACAACCCAGTTGAGCGCACGATCCGCATCACGGCGCAATCTGGCGCAACGACAGGCAAGGGCGAATATCGCCACTTCATGCTGAAAGAAATTTATGAGCAGCCAGCCGTGATTGGCGACACGCTCAACAGCTTCGTTCACCCATCAACAGGGCATATCACCCTGCCAGAAGAGATTGTTGAATCGCTTTATAAATGTGAGCGCCTAACTTTGGTGGCCTGCGGCACAGCTTTCTATGCCTGTATGGTTGCGAAATATTGGTTTGAACAATTTGCGCGCATTCCATGTGAAATTGATGTCGCATCTGAATTCCGCTACCGCGAAGCGCCAATGCCTGAAGGCGGCGCAGCGATTTTCGTTTCACAATCTGGCGAAACGCTCGATACGCTCGAGGCCTTGCGCTACTGTAAACGCGAAGGCCAGACAATCCTGTCAATCGTCAACACAATTGAAAGCACTATTGAACGCGAAAGTGACCATGTCTTGCACACATTAGCAGGGCCAGAAATTGGCGTTGCCTCAACCAAGGCCTTCACAACACAGCTAACCACACTTGCCTGCTTGGCACTCGCGATTGGCGTGAAGCGCGGCAAGATTGATGCAGCAAAAGAAAAAGACTTCGCTGAAGCCTTACGTAACGTCCCAAGTGAAGCGGCGCATATCTTGCATCATGATGATGCCATTCGTGACATCGCCAAGGACATGATCGAAGCGAAAGATATGCTTTATCTTGGTCGCGGCTTACTTTACCCGCTTGCCCTTGAAGGCGCATTGAAAATGAAGGAAATTTCATATATTCACGCCGAAGGTTATGCCGCAGGTGAAATGAAGCACGGCCCAATCGCGTTGATTGATGAAAGCGTCCCTGTTTGCGTAGTTGCGCCGACAGATCATTTATTTGAGAAAACCGCATCAAACGTCCGTGAAACCACCGCGCGCGGCGGTCAGGTCTTGCTGTTCTCTGACAAAGAAGGCTGCGAAAACCTGAAAGACCAAAGCCGCTGGCAAGTAGAGCTTGGCCGTGTCCATCCATTCGTGGCGCCAATCCTCTACGCGATTCCATTGCAGTTATTGTCATACCACGTTGCCGTCCTTAAAGGCACCGATGTTGACCAACCTCGCAACTTGGCAAAGTCCGTCACGGTTGAATAAGGCTTAGCTAGATTTCTTAAAGACCTTTGCGTCTGAATACGTTATCATAAGGGCTGGCATATCGCCCCCTTATGCAAGGTAATGGATTTTCTGTGCAATATCGTCCTGAAATAGATGGCCTACGCGCCATCGCCGTACTCACCGTTATATTTTATCACGCTGGCTTTTCCTTCATGTCAGGGGGCTACCTTGGCGTTGATATATTTTTTGTGATAAGCGGCTTTCTGATCACATCTATTATTCGCCAAGAAATTTTGGAGGAGCGCTTTAGCATCGCTAAATTTTATGAGCGCCGTATCCGTAGAATATTGCCCGCATTATATGTTGTTATTGCCGCGTCTTTGGCAGCGTCATGGTTCATCCAAACGCCGCAGCAGCTCACCGCGCAATTTGAAAGCGTGTTATCGATACTGCTTTATGTCTCGAATTTTTATTTCCTTTTCCAAAATGATTATTTCGCCAGTGATGCCGCGCTTTTTCCGCTCATCCACACATGGAGCCTTGCGGTTGAAGAACAGTTTTATGTGGTCTTCCCGATATTCCTGATTTTAATTATGAAGCAAAAGAAGGTTGATATTCGGCTTATTTTGCTCGCTGTATGTACGCTTAGCCTTGCGACAACCTATTTCGCTGATCGTTATGACCCGAATGCTAATTTTTATCTCACGACATCACGTGCTTGGGAACTTGGCATTGGCTGCCTTTTGGCCTTTCTCCCTGCGCCAAAGAAGATCACACCGAATGTGGCCAATGTCATCACACTGCTTAGCCTTGCGATCATCGCGGCATCCATGGCGCTTTTTACGGATAAGATTTATCACCCAAGCCCCTTCACGCTGGTGCCCGTCCTCGCGACCGCTTTACTGATCCACTATACAGTAGAAGGCAGCATCACTTACCGTATACTTGCACATAAATATGCCGTGCGCATTGGGCTTTATAGCTATAGCGCATATCTCTGGCACCAACCCTTATTCGCCCTGTTCCGCGCCAAATATTATGAACAGATTGACCCTGTCAATTTTCTACCGCTTATCATTTTGACCTTCGCCCTTGCCCATTTCACATGGAAATATATTGAAACACCGGTCAGAAACAAAACACTTATTCGTTATAAGTCATTGTTAATTGCCCTTGGCTTTATCAGCATTTTATTTGCAGGGTTTAGTGCGCTCGGCATACAAAAAGAAGGTTTTTACGGGCGTTTTAGCAAAGACGGTACAGCGGATATTTTTGCGCAACAAATCATGCCTAAACCCTTCATGACAAAATGCCTGCAAAACTATCATGATAAAAGTTTAGACACGCTAAAAGACACATGCAGCCTCGGAGAGCAGAAAGCTCATTATGATTTCATTCTTTGGGGTGACAGCCATGCGGCGTCTTTAGCTTATGGTATCAACCAATCTGCCGCCCAGCTAAAATTATCTGGTTTACAGCTCACCGTAGATGCCTGCCCACTTAGCCCAGAGCTCACACGTATAGACAAGCAACATTATATCAAAGACTGCCCCGCAAACGCCGCTAAGGCGCTTCAGATAATAAAAAAGATCAAGCCAGAATATCTTGTTATTCAAAGCCGGTGGGCTTTGCAATTCGAGAAAACGCGCTTCGATAACAAACAGGGCGGCGTAGAGCATGGCGCACCGATTAAAATCAAAAAAATCAACATAGATGCTACATATACAGATATAAGCCTAGAGGCCTATTACAGCACCTATCTCAAAAAACTGGCGCAAGACATGGCAGATCAAGGCACTAAGTTAATTATCATCGGCCCAACACCTGAAGCGGGCTGGAGTGTCCCTGAGCGCATGATCTATAGCGCTAATCACTACCAAGCGATAGACGTCACATTACCGAGAGCCAGAATTGATGCGCGCCATAAAAATGTCGATGCCTTGTTCAGCACATTACAAAGCTTAGACAATCTCACACTGATTAACCCCGTTGATATATTCTGCACAGATGAAATATGCGCATATAATCATGAGGCCATTCCCTATTACCGCGATGATGATCATTTAAGTAATTATGGCGCGGTAAAACTTGCGACATATATTTTTGAACAACTTGGCCTTGAGTAAGTTTACATGGCACAGATAATCATCTATGAGTAAAGCAGTTCAAAATATTTAGTCCTAAGGGGTTTATTAAATGCAAATTTTCCAAACCGTTGCCGCGCTACGCGCATTTCAGCAGGATATTCGTGCCAAGGGGCAGACGCTTGCCCTCGTCCCAACAATGGGTGCGCTGCATGAGGGGCATTTATCCTTGGTGAAACTGGCGCAGGACAAGGCCGATCATGTTGTGGTCAGCATTTTCGTCAACCCAACACAGTTTGGACCAAATGAAGATTTTGACGCCTATCCGCGCATGATCGAAGCCGACACCCTAAAACTTAAGCCCTTAAAGATTAGCGGCGTGTTCGCGCCGAGCGTGGCTGAAATGTATCCAAAGGGTTTTGCCAGCAATATATCCGTGCGCGGCCTGACCGACTGCCTATGTGGCGCCGCGCGTCCAGGCCATTTTGATGGCGTTGCGACGGTGGTCAGCAAATTACTGCTACAAAGCCGCGCGGATTTTGCTGTATTTGGTGAAAAAGACTGGCAACAATTACAAGTCATCCGCCGCGTTAATGCCGATTTGAATATTGACTGTGACATTATTGGCGCGCCGATATATCGTGATGCAGAAACTGGCCTTGCGCTCTCTTCCCGTAATGCGTATTTAGATGCGGCGGAGCTGCGTAGTGCAAATCAGCTGAACGTGATTTTGAAGCAATATGCGCAAGACATCCGTGACGGCGCGGAATATGATATTGCTACGGCAGATGCCACACAGAAAATCATTAAGGCAGGATTCCAAAAAATTGATTATCTGGAATGCCGCGAAGCTGAAAGCCTCAAAGCCGTTCATCATTTTGATGCAAAAACGCCCTGCCGTGTTTTTGTTGCTGCAAAAATTGGCAAGGCGCGTTTAATTGATAATATGGCGGTCTGATTAGGCTTTCTTTTGCAATCTGAACATCATCATATATTCCGTCATGAATTTCACCAATTCCAACGGATTTTTAATGTAACGATCGCCGCCCGCCTGATAAGAAAAGAAACCATGACAATTCAGTCGATTGACGGCGATCGCAAACCCTGCCTTATCAAAGCTAGACGCAATATCGTTAAGGCTATAATTTTGTGGCGGTACAGGTGAAAATTCATGCACGACGTTATACCAACGTGGCCATAATGGATTTTCAGCATATTCACCAATAACAAGATAATAAACGCCGCCCGGTTTTAAGGCGTCGTAAATTTCACGGGCATGGGCATCCATATCAGGCAGAAGATACACAACTTCATGCGAGAAAGCGTAATCAAAGCTACCTTTATGGGCGGATAATTCATCATTATGCCCGTAATGAATTGGACGCGTGCCGCGCTGTGCATTGGCGACCGCAACACTATCGGTCGCAATGTCAACGCCAACCGCATTTTTAAACGGCTTCATATCGTAAAGCATGCGGAGGAATCCACCGCGGTTACAGCCAAAGTCGAGCACTTTCGCGCCGCTGATATCCGCCTCACTCATTTGGTCAATCATCGCGCGCCAAGATGGGCCATGGCCTTCTTGCATATATTCTTCGCCGACAAGGTCATCCCAAGTTTTGACTTTAATGGTCTGTGTACTCATATCATCCATCTTTCTTACTCTTAAAATTTCTGGCCGGGCGGCGTTAAGGTCACGCGGCGATACATATTCTTTTCAACGCGATCTGGCAATGCACCCAAGGTTTGGGCTGGCGCAAAAATATGCTCTGGCAATTCATTATGCAAGTTAATCGACAGGCTCTTGCCATCAGATTGCACAGCGGCGTTAAACTTCTTGGTCAACTCATCCATGCTATAACCGGCAGAAAGCAGCTGACGGATATAAGGCGGCATATCTTTATTCAGGTCATCGCCAACCTTAGCGGTCAGTAATTTTTTAGATACCCATGCGACATGATCCGCACTAATTTGTGGCAACTCAGCCTTACCTTCCTCAATTTTCTTCGAGAAGGGGAAGCCATCAGCGCGCGCTTCGCGTATCACCAAGTCTTTAACCTCTGGCAATTTATAAACTTCACAGGCCGTGGTGATGCCTGGGTTTACCTGAAAATAGCTAATGTCTTTACCAGTATGAGCACGGGCTTCTAGATAGAATGTACGCCAAGCCAATTCATTCATGTATTTATCGGCCGCATCCGCAAGCAAGCCATAGGTCGCACGGCTAGAGGCCAAAGCTGAAAGTGAGACAATACGCAAATCATCAACATTGCGGTTAAGCAGCATGTCATAAGTCATCGCCGCCATGTTATAGACAAAACGCAAACGCTTATTGGCCGCGCCTTCGACCGTTTCAACAGATTCTTGATCGATGGTTTTGAACGGCATGCCGCCTTGCTGCGCAAAAGATTGATAAAGCGCAAGGCCGATATTTTTTACAGGGGCTTCCGCTGCAAAATGGCCAAGGCCTTGATAGATATCCTCAACAACCTTTGGCTGGCCAAGGTCACCTTCAATTAGATATAATTTTGATGGATCGACATGTTTAAAAATTTCTGCCGCTAAATCTTTATTTTTGACATGCAAAATGACGCGCTCACCTTGGTCAAGTAGACATTCAGCAATCGCGCTGGTGTTATTCATCAAATATTTGGAACCATAAGGCGCATAACGGCTAAAGCTATGGGTCGTAAATTCACCATGTAAGTCACGGTCATATTCCGTGAAGGACGCCCCTGTGACAATATAGGCAGGGCGCGCGTCTTGCGCATTTGTTTGATCTTGCGTCCATGGCGTTAAAGATGTGCCAAAGCTGCGACGAACAAAGTTTTGTATGTCGTCTTGTTTTTCCATTCAACTATACCCCTATAGTTTTATTTGATTTATATCACCAGTAAATCGTACCCATTGGCGTGATTTGGCGTGTGAGGGCTTTTTTAAGCATCTCTTCACGCATCGCCTTTAGGTCCACATCCTCTTCGCGCGGTTTGTCCATTTGGCTTTGTTTTTCATTCACGCTGAACACGTCTTTTCCCGAAACGATGCGATTAAAAAATTTAAATAAAGCCATGTTTACACCCTCCTTGCGAATGAGAATAATTCTTAATTAGAGACTCGGTTGCCGTCAAGCTGTAAATGAGAATTATTTGCAACAAAATGTTTATAACAATAAAAAACCCCGTAAATACGGGGCTTTTGCTAAAAACTAAATATCGCTGCGCGTTAAGGCTTTTTCGGCGCAGGTGCGGATTGCGGCTTAAGCACTTGGCCGTAATCATATAGGCCTTTATCCGCGATATAACGTGCAACACCATTAAACAGACCAATGATATTCGGCTGTGGCTGCGCTAAATTTTTGCGGATCTGTGTTGACGATAATTCCAGAACTGGCGATTCGACCAAGTAAAAGCCATTCGGTTTATTATAAACTTGGCCTTTATTGTGCACATTCACCTGAAGGCCAGAATCAACAATCGCCTTGGCATTTTTAACGGCGGCAATTTCTTCGGCGGATTGTGTGCGGTTCATAATCATGATGATGTGGTTTTGCACCATATCTTTCCACCCACCCCATTGGTGGAAGTCGATGATATTGTCAGAACCCATCATCCAGATAAATTCATGATCCGCGAAATCGGCACGCAGGCGTTTTAAAGTTTCAGATGTTTCAATGAAATCCGCGCCCTTTTTTAAATATTGCTGCTCAATATCGCTGACCTTGACCCATGGCAGATGCGCAGTCATTAAACGTGACATTTCCATACGATGCGTTAAATCGGCATAAATTTTAGGGTCTTTAAATGGGTTACGCGGCGCAACGAGCATCCAAACCTCATCAGCATTCATCGCTTCATAAGCTTTATGCGCGATATGAAGATGGCCTTCATGCGGCGGGTTAAAAGACCCACCAAATAAAACCACACGCTTTTTGCCATTCGCTGGCTGTGAAAATGCGTTGTGAAGACTGCTCATACCTCATGCCCTTAATTTATAAAATTTGAATAGATTGGTTGTAGGAAAAATAATTGATTATGTCCAGCGTTTTTATTTGACATAGCGCACGTCATTTTCTATAACCCACCTATAAGTTAAAACAAATGATTAGGGTATAGAATGAAAGTAATTCTCGGGAGCGCCGTTGCCATCGGCCTACGCGATGCGTTTAATACTTCGGCTCAGCAAGGGGCGTTTGACTTGCTTGGCGCCAGCCTTTCGACCTTCCCGAGCAGTGAGTCTTTCGCCGAAATCGTCCCTGATCCAAATGCTGCCGATGCATCCCTAAACGGCCACGATGTCACCATCATTCAATCCATGCGCGACCCAATCGATATTAGCGCGATGCAATTGATCTTCGCGATTAAGAATGCCAAAGAGCTTGGAGCACGTAATATCATCGCTGCCGTACCTTTCATGCCGTATAACCGTCAAGATCGCGGCTTTGATGGCCGTTATTGTTCTGTTGCATCAAAATATTACGCTGAAATGCTTAAAAATGCAGGTGCTACGCATATAATTAGCTCTGAAATGCACTCAAAAGCGTCCGAAAAGTTTTATAATGATGTTTTCGGCAAGAAAAACGTTACCCTTTTGAAGAATTCTGCGCTTTTTGCTGCGGATTTACGCGACACACTTGGTGATAAAGCCGTTATTGGTGCGCCAGATGGCGCAGATAAGCCACAAGACGCCGGTCAGCGCCGCGCCGCAGACCTTCGCCGCGTCATGAAATTAAGCGATACATTCAAAATTTGGAAAGCGCATGCCGATGGCGCTGATGTCAACGCGACCAAGATCAACAAATTTGAAGGCCGCGTTAAAGGCCGCGACTGCGTGATTATCGATGACCTGACCGATAGCGGCGGCACATTGGTGAATGCAGCCACGCTGCTTAAGAAAAAAGGCGCAAAATCGGTCACATGTTATTTAAGCCACGGCGTGTTGGTCGGCAATGCCGCTGAAAAATTATTAAGCACGCAGGCGGCGTTAGATGGCGCAGTGGCGATTGATCGCCTCGGCATTGTTAACAGCATCCCAAGCGTTTCTGAAAAGCGCGCGGCGCTGATTAAAGCGGCAGCAACAGATGCTGCACTTGCCGCGAAATGCCCAAATATTGAAGAGCGTTTTGCCTTAATTGACTGCGGCACGCAATATGTCGATGCCGTTAAAAAAATTGCATTAACTTTATAAGTTTATTTTTGAGGAGTAGAGGAGAGAACTATGCCTTATGTTGGAAGAGAAAATTACCCGTATTATCAGGAAAAGCTTGCTGAGCCATCAGCGCTTTGGTCTGATTTATACGCCCTAACCATGGCGCAGGCGCTATGGGAAGATGGCCGCCATAATGCACAAGCAACATTCCATGGCTTCATTCGTACCGCGCCATATAGCGGCCAATATCTTTTGACTGCTGGTCAAAATGTGGTGTTTGAATGGCTTGATAAAAACTGGAAATTTGATGACGCCGATATTTACACATTGGCGAAAAAGACCATCACTGGCCCAGATGGCCAAGAGCACAAATTATTCAAACCAGAATTCTTAGAGATGCTGAAAAACGCACAGCTAGAATTGACCATCGATGCAATGCCTGAAGGTGAGCTTGCCTTCCCTGCTGAGCCGATCTTCCGTGTGAACGGCCCGCTATGGCAAGGCCTGATGGTTGAAGCAGCGATTTTGAATACTGTGAACTCACAATCAAACTTCGCGACTTATGCCTCACATTTGAAAACCGCAGCAGGCGGCGCGCCTATTTTGGAATTCGGCCTTCGACGCGCACAAGCTGTTGGCGGCCTATCCTCTAGCCGCGGCGCATATGTCGGCGGCGCAGATATTTCGTCTAACGTTTGGGCTGAACGCTGCTATGATATTCCGACCAAGGGCACGATGGCGCACGCCTTCATCATGTGTTACGAAGACGAATTGACCGCCTTCAAAGCATGGGCAAACGGCATGCCATATAACGGCATTTTCTTGGTCGATACTTATAACACTTTGCAAGGTGTCGAAAATGCCATCAAAATTTGTAAAGACAATGGCCTGCATCTTTCAGGCATTCGCCTTGATTCAGGCGACCTGTCTTACCTGTCAAAAGAATCGCGTAAATTGCTTGATGCTGCAGGCTTTACATCTGCAAAAATCACGGCATCTAACGACCTAGACCGCGCAACAATCAACGCGCTAAAACAAGATGGTGCAAAGATTGATTATTGGACCGTCGGCACAGCCTTGGTCACCGCAAAAGAACAACCAGGCCTTGGCGGCGTATACAAAATTGGCGCAGTGTTTGACGAAAACATCACTGCAGCAGAAATCGATGCGATGCGTGATGCCGTTAAAAAAGGCAAAAAGTCACCTGATGAAATTCGCAAGCATGCGCGCGAATTGATGAAACTCTCAGGCGATGCGATTAAGATGAGCTATCCAGGTGAACTGGACGTTGTGCGCTATCTTAAGAGCACCGAAAGCGGCGTACTTTATTTTGATGGCGGCACAATCCTGTCGAACTGGCAGAAAGCGCCAATCAAATATAAAGACCCAAGCAATGAGTTTTCAGGCGTGTTGACACGTGATATTACATCTATTCAGCGTGACAACCACACAATGTCAAAAGACTTTACCAAGGGCACGCAAGCTTACCACCCATTACAGCGCTTCTTTACCGCGGGTAAATTGGTTGGCAATATTGAAACTGTGCACCAAGCCCGTGAACGTGGCTTACAACGCATGGCGATGCTAGAAGAAAGCCATAAGCGTCAATTGAACCCACATAAATACGTGGTCGGCGCAGAAGAAGAGCTGAACGACCGCCAAACAAAAATGGCGCGTAAGTTACGCAATACATCAAGCGTTGCCGCGGCACAGCTTGGTTAAACAGAATATTTAAATAATTTAAAGATTGAATGGAGATTTATGATGAGTAAGACATGGAAAGCCGCAAGCAATGTGGCACTATTAAATGTTGATCCGCAAGACACATTTTGCCCGAATGGCGGCCTTGCCGTTGAAGGCGGCGATGAAATCATGCCTGTGATTAACAGCCTGCGCGCGCATTTTGAAAAAGTTTACTGGTCACAGGATTTCCACCCAGATAACCACATTTCATTTGCATCAACACATGGCAAAGCACCCTTCACATTGATCTCGACAGATTATGGTGACCAAGTGTTATGGCCTGACCACGGCATGGCAAGTGCAACAGATGGCACTGGCGCACAGTTCCACAAAGATTTGATCTTTAAAGCAGAAGATAAAATCATTCAAAAAGGTACGAATGTGAATATCGATTCTTATTCAGCCTTTTTAGAAAACGACAAAAAGACACCGCCACGTTTTGCCAATGGCAACACATTGGCTGAAGAGCTTCGTGCTGATGGTGTTGACACATTGGTGATCACTGGCCTCGCGCTTGATTATTGCGTGGGCGACACAGCGATTGATGCGTTAACAGAAAAATTTAATGTGATTGTTGTTGAAGACGCAACACGCTCAATCACACCAGAAGGTCGCCTTAATAAAATTGCGGCGATTATCGAAGCGGGCGGCATTGTGTGCAATAGCACAGCCCTTGCCAAATTGCCTAATTTGAAAGTGTAAAGAAGATAAAAAAATATTTCGGGAGTTATATTTTTTATACCGCCAGCCCTTAGGGTTTTGGCGGTATTTTTTATGTATGCGCCAATATTTTTGGACGCGCTATATGCTCAATCACAGCATCATTACCAAAATTTGGGATGCGATGCACCGCCGTGGCGGTCGATGGAATAATATTATTGTGGCAAGCCAGCTGGAATAAATAATCAACGCTTTGCGCGATGGTTTGCTGCTGCACCTCAACGCGTGTCCCGTCGAATTTATGCTGATAGACATTCACATCAATATCGCCAGCATTACGGCCATTAAACGCGGTGGCAAGCGCGATAAAGACTTTTCCAGCCTCGCTTTCATCAGCGAAGCCATTGGGCGACCCCGCATAGCCTGTCACCGCGATTGAAACATCTGCCGCGGTTCCTGCACAAGATGCGGTTTTTTCGAGTGCGCCACGCGCCATATAATGGGCGACCTGTGCGCTGACGGCGGTGAACCGGTCAATGACACTGCGCGGCACGCCGAGCATATTGACCTTCATATCATCATTATAAACCGCAAAGCCGCCAATAAGGGTATCAGACACACGCGGCATTT
The DNA here is from genome assembly GCA_030147745.1 of Alphaproteobacteria bacterium. Classification (GTDB taxonomy): domain Bacteria; phylum Pseudomonadota; class Alphaproteobacteria; order Micavibrionales; family Micavibrionaceae; genus UBA2705. The sequence goes on along the minus strand of JASBUS010000053.1, from coordinate 22,484 downwards.
TGACAATCTCGGCACTTATACCGCCGCAGGTTAAGGATTCAGCCGTGACTATGCGTTTGTCTTCACGGAACAGCGCATCGACCGCGCGCCGTAATTTGCTTCTTGTTTCGTCCCCAGACATATTTGATTTCCCCCTTCATCCATGCGCGACTAAGCAGCGCAGGCAAGTTTTGGTCTCGGCAATTTGTAAACGGGCGTTACATCTCCCGTTTTAATCAAATCACGGCTTGCATAATTAAATAAAATTTCCGCCCCTGATGCAGTGGCAATATCATTTTTAACGGCGCCATCACTTAGCGGCTTTTTGTAAACTGCAACATCTGGCGCAGCGTGCGCGCCAAAGGCACTGCGGCAAGCAAAGGCGACATATACATGTTCAGCGTCTGCCGTGAAGGCAAGACCAAGGTGATTCCGCGCCACAGTATTATCCATAGCTTGATTATATGCTTTGCGCGCCATGAAATAGGCAGCCTCCGCACTATTGACGCTGTAACGATCAAGTATGGCTTGCGGCGCAGCACATTCCGTTGCAGCAATAAGTTTCTTGTCTTCTTGTTGATGTGCAAATGCATTAGCGGTTTCTAAAAACGCGCCACTGGTAAGATTATCCGCCACGAATACTTTCGTATCCCGCGCATATAGATCCACTAAGCCCATATAAAAATAAGTTGACAAACCTGCCGTCATCGCTTTCACCCAATAAAACAAAAACACCCTTTTTGTAATGCTGTTTATTTTATGGATAAATTACAATATTGTCAAAATAATTGTATTTATGCTATGAAATCATGCGGTTAATTGAAATATTATTTCAAGACTTGCGCCAATCTTTAGCAAAACGCAGCAGATAGAAGAGCGCCAAGACCCCTGCCATCGTGAACCAAAATATCGCATAGGATTTATGTTTATTTCTTAGCTCTGGCTTTTTACTTTGCCCTTCAACAATATGGGCAAGCTGGTCATGGCTTTCCGCCCATAACATATAAGGCACGCGTTTTTCACCGTCTTGCGGCTTACGCATCGTAACGATGAAGGTGAAGTCCTGCCCATTAAATGGTAACAAAGCGTCTTCGGTTTGGGTTTTTATCGTGTATGGGATAAGCCCTAAATCAATCGGGACGCTTAATTGACGATCAATCGCCAAGCCCGCCCAAACATTATAACTCGGCACACCATTGAGCGGCGTACCTGTTTCAAAGCGCAGCGCGTCCGTCTTCAGCGTGCCTGTGACCATGCCGCGATAAACTGTACCCGCCGCCATTTCGTCATAAGCAGCCGCAATATTATCCGTATTGATGATCGCGTCTTCGAGCGGCTTATCATATTCAAATTCAATCGATGCGATCAGCGCATTTTTCCATTCCAAGCGCTGCATTTGCCAAAAACCAAGCTTTAGCAAGATGGCAATCGCCACCAAACTGCATATCGTCGCCCAAATTGGTTTTTTTGTCTGCTGCATATCGTAAAATCCTGTGAGTCCGCTTATGCGTCAGTATAGACCATAGCCATACAAAACCCTAAACTAATATAAGCGTGTAAGGTGAAAAGAATAGAGGATAAGGCCGATGAAACAATATTTAGATTTATGCCAACGTATTGTCGATGACGGTGTGTGGATTGAGAATAAACGTACAGGCATTCGCTGCCTGACGGTCATTAACGCCGACCTTGAATATGATGTCACCAATAATAAATTCCCCCTGATCACAACACGTAAAAGCTTTTATAAAGCCGCAATTGCGGAGTTACTTGGTTACTTACGCGGTTACGATAACGCGGCAGATTTCCGCGCGATTGGCTGTAAAACATGGGATGCCAATGCCAATTTGAACGAAGCATGGCTCAACAACCCACACCGCAAGGGCGAAGACGATATGGGCCGCGTTTATGGCGTGCAAGGCCGCCAATGGCAAAAGCCCGATGGCTCAACACTCGACCAGTTAAAAAAGATTGTCGACAACCTATCAAAAGGTATTGATGACCGCGGCGAAATTTTGACCTTTTATAACCCAGGTGAATTTGAACTTGGCTGCCTACGCCCATGTATGCACACACATACATTCTCATTGCTTGGCGATACGCTTTATTTAACAAGCTATCAACGCAGCTGTGATGTGCCGCTTGGCCTTAACTTTAACCAAATTCAGTGCTTTGTATTGCTCGCCTTGATGGCACAGATTACGGGCTATAAAGCAGGCAAGGCCTATCATAAAATTGTCAACGCGCATATCTATGAAAATCAATTAGACTTGATGCGCGATGTACAGTTAAAGCGCGAACCATTCCCTGAGCCGAAGCTGTTTATTAATCCAGAGATCAAATCGCTTGAAGATATTGAAACATGGGTGAGCACCGATGATTTCACGGTTGAGGGCTATGAGTGCCACGAGCCGATTAAATATCCATTCGCAGTATAAAAGGGATTTGTTTCATGGGTCTATGCGCAATCATCGCTGCAGTCGCTGAAAATGGCGTTATTGGTAAAGATAACGACCTGATTTGGTATATCCCTGAAGATTTGAAATATTTCAAAGCGACGACGAGCGGCAAACCTGTGGTGATGGGGCGCAAAACATTTGAGTCCATAGTGGATCGTATCGGAAAGCCCCTGCCCGGCCGCCATAATGTCATCATCACCCGCCAAAGCGATTATGACGGGCTTGGCGCAGATGTCTGCCCCGATATTGCCACAGCCCTGTTCACGGCCAAGCAAGCAGCGGCGGGCGCAGATGTCTTCATCCTCGGCGGTGCGCAAATTTACGCTGAAACCATTAATCTATGTGACCGCCTCTATATTACCGAAGTGCATCAAAGCTATGAGGGCGATAGCATATTCCCCGCCATCGATAAAACCATCTGGCAAGAGGTTAGCCGCGAAAAACACAAAGGGGACGCCAGCAAAGACATCCCCGATTATAGTTTTGTGATTTATGATCGCTGTGATGATTAATGTGCCTTAGGCAAATTCTCTTCGATCACGTCTGGGCAATCGCTGAAGAAGCTATCTACGCCGAGATTAACTAGGCGGCGGGCTTGCATGGGGTCATTGACCGTGTAGCACACAAGCGGCAATTCAAAATCGAGCAATTCTTCAATAGCGCTTTCTTCGGTGTCGGCATCAAAGTTAATGGTTTTCGGGTCGAAAAATTCCACCAGTTCAGCCAAATTATTAGGCAGGTCTTTTTCAAGCAGTAAACCACGCGCCCAGTCGCCCGCCATATCACAGGCAACTTCAAGCGAAACATGTGAGAAACTCGAAATCAGGATATTTTTATGGTCATCCCAGCTAGCAGAAATGCAATCAAGCGCGACTTCGGCGGTTTCTTTTTCGCGTCCTGCGCAAGGTTTAATCTCCATATTAAAGCCAAGACCACGATCATAAATAACGTCGAGCGCCTCTTCCAATGTCGGGATTTTTACGCCGGCGAAGCTTTCTGCATACCAGCTGCCCGCTTCAAGCTGACGGATATCTTCATAAGTCATATTGGCAACTAAGCCAGAGCCATTGGTTGTGCGCTCCAATGTATCATCATGGAAGATGATCGGCACTTGGTCTTTAGTTAGCTTCACATCAAGCTCCACCCATTTAACGCCAAGGTCAGCAGCCGTATGGATAGATTCAAGGGTGTTTTCTGGTGCGTAGGCTTTTGCCCCACGATGACCGATGACGCGCGGAAGATACAAAGACATTATTAACCTTCTTCTGTTATTTTTTAAGCTCTAAGCCCTTATAGCGCAAAGCTTCTAGGGTGTCATCATGAAAAAAATTCACGGTATTAATAAATTTTAAAGAAGTTGTCTATATCATGCGAAATGTGAGTTGAAGACTTTGTGTGTGTGGAGAGTAAAATGCGTAACCTATCCTTAGCCGCCGCTATGGAGGCTTTCGTTAAAAGACCGGAGCTTTTTGAGCTTGAGGCCGACAAGGCCGAAAAGCCAGAAGTAAAGCCGCTAGATAAAATGGCTGGACAAGACATTCCAGCTAGCCTAGATCGCGTTTCCCAAGAAATGGCGCTCTTTATGTCGATTGACCCTTTATTGGCAAGCCTACATAAGGAATATCTGGATGCCTGCGGCATTTTAGACAGCCTTGCGGAGAAAGGTGATAGCGCCTATGACGCGATGGCAGCTGTGGCCAGTGACCGCGTCCAAAGCGCCCATAGTGCGTTTAGTGCGCGCTTGATTGAGTTGCGTCACGATGAAAAGATTTCCGCTATGATCCAAATGAAGCGTCACCGCTTGGTTTTGGAAGAAATGGAAGAGCGTCGCCTCCGTCGTCGTATGCTTGAAGAAAAAGCCTTCATGTATCAAAAAGACACGCAGGAGAAACAAAAGCAAGAACATAACCGTCGCCGTACTTTTGCAATGGATTTGTTCATCGCCTATATGATGATGAGCTGGGCAACCTACTCGAAAAATAGGCAAGAGCTTAAATATGCTTTTGAAGATGCTTTTATCGGTAATTCACCGGGTCAAAAGAAAAGCGGTACCGCTTAAATGAATAAAATAAGTTTTTGATTAGCGCCTAAATTGCAGGCGCTAATTTTTTATCTTCAATGCCGTAAAATGAACGATCAATCGTTTTATAAAGCTTCGCGACATCGGCGCCATAGATATTTTTCAGCGCTTCATAATCATCAATTGCCAAAGCCAAGTGTTTTTCACCCGCCAAATAAAGCTGCTGATTAATGTAATAAGCCTCCTGCGCTTTACTGCGCATGATATTGGGCATTACGGAGGCCGCTGCATATTTAGTGCTTAACTCAAAACGTGGGTCATATTCCGCATATGGACCGATTGGCAGTTTACATTTAACAATATCGTCCTGCGCCAAGCCTGTTTCCGGCATAACGAAAGACTCCGTCTTAAGCGGCATGATTAAAACATCAGCGCCTTGCGCCTTTAAGATTTGTGCCAAGCCCCATTCAGCGCGATTTTCATCGCCGTCACCATTTAAATGCGCAATACCGCAAAACTGCAAAACAATCGATGCAGGATAACGACGTGTTTCGTCTAACAAATAACGTGCCATATGTTGGTTACGGGCATGAATGCCCTCTGGTGATGAAATATGGTACATTTCATTGGCATCTAGCCCCGCACGGCGTAAAGAATCTGCCGCGCGCATATCTTCTGTTTCGATTAATTCATCACTGTCATAAGAAATATCACTACCGATGAAGCGTGCATCCAGATGCGCATCCATCACATTGACAACAGTATGCGCCAAAGCTTTATGCGCGAAATAGGCCGAAAAATTATCAACGGCACTAAAACGCAATTTGACACTAACAGCCGTATCGCGATCGACATCATTCATATAATGGACAAGCTGACGGTTTGGTTCATAAGCGCCATTGTCACGGTAAAAGCGCGCAAGCAAATCATATGGTTGCTCATAAGCAATGGCCAAGCTTTTAGGATATTGCGCCAAACGATCTAATAAAACCATATGATGCAAATAATGCTGAACGCTTTCATGATCTTCACCAATCAACACGAATAACGGCTTATCCAATTGACCTGTAGCATCCATTTCGGCGCGACGCGCTAAAATTGCATCATGCGCGCGCGCCACTGATTTATTCAAACTCTGCGCCGCATTAATATCAACTTGATGAAAACTATTGATTGTCGCCGCATTAAATGCGGTTTCTATCTTTTTACTCTTATGTCTCATAACACCCTAAATATAATTTCTTTACCTTAAATAAACCTATGTCATTGCAAGTCAAGAATGCGTTGGTTAAGAGCATCGAGGTCGATTTCTTTAATCCAGCCATTGGCTTGATAGGGAGCAAGACGCATGTATTGATCCATCACCGCATCACGAAATGCGTGATTCGTGTGCCATTTAAATGCTGGACAATCATAACCATTAACCCCCACATGCATAGCCAGCATTTCAGGCCAATGTGCTTTTAGGGTCATTAGAAAACGACGTGATGCAATGATATTACCAAAAGACATGACCGAACGGGCATTTTGAAGTGCGGCATGATCATTAAATATATCGCGACAGAACTCAACATTCTCTTGCGTATTGGTTGCCTGATTTTCACAGATAATTTTATTTTCTGGCACACCAAGCCCATTTAAGCGTGCCGCCATGTATTCGGCTTCCGTCTGCACCATGTTTACTCTCCCTTCATCAGGGTCGACAATATTCCCACCACTCACAACGATATATGGGAAAAAGCCCTGATGATAATAATGAGCAACAGCAGATGTGAGACTATCTGAAATCGAGCGATTACCAAAGACCAATGCAGCATCGGCGCGTGCTAATGCTGTTTTTTCAATTAATAAATATTGGCCAATACGGTTAAATTCATCCGCGTGTAAAGTCATTTCACCCTGCCTGCCTTGCTTTTCAATGCTGTTCTTAATTATGCAAACAGGATTGTTGTATACCTAAACGGGCTAAAGGTCAAATATTTTCCGGAATCAATCGATAAGCTTAACGCATTAATTCCTGATCAAACATATCAGAGAATTCTTCTGCCGTGGTATCACGATCTAAAGGCATATAGAGGCGATCACCAATCACAAATGACGGCACATAATGTGCCCCAACATCAATAGCAAGCTGTTGGTTTTCCTGCACGGCGCTACGGATGGTTGGGTCTTGCGCCGCAACCAGAATCTGCCCGACAGGCAAGCCCGCTTCCTCCAATAAAGCAGCCGCTTTATTTTGCGTCATTTTGCCTCTCGCATTAAAGATAACTTTATGAAATTCTGGGAATATACCAATTTTCGCAGCCGCCATTGCCATTGCCGCCATCATATATGAATCTTCCCCTAGAAAAGGTACAGGACGTAAAACAACGCGCACATCATTACGCCCGCTCAACGCCTCATGCATTGTCGCTTCTTCAATGACACAATATGGGCAGTTATAATCATAAAAAACGATGACTTTTAATGGCGAATTTTCATCCCCCGCAATCGTCATAGGCGTATCAGTATCGTGGATGGTTTGAATTTCAGCGGTGCTCAGTGTCTTTTTTGCAAAGCCTTCCTCATCGACCTCGATCGGCGTGAACTTCTGGCTGTTTTTAACGCTCATGTAATTTTGCGTATAAAGATAAGCGCCAGCGCCGATAATGAGCAAAAGAACCGCGATAATAGACCCTAAGACAATACGCATGATACCACTTTCTTATTATAAAAACACTCTGGGCGGTTTATTATACGCCCAGAGTCTTATTGATTTATATTCTTATTGCTGTAGCTGCTCATCAATCATTGACTGCATTGTTTCGAGCGGCACGTAACCTGGCACAAATTCATCACCAATGATGAAAGCTGGCGTGCCTGAAATGCCAAGCTTGTCCGCCGCCTCACGATGGCTCTCGAGTTCTGCTTTCACCGCTTCACCATTTGCATCAGCTTTTAACTTTTCAAAATCCAAGCCAAGCTCATCCGCAATTTTTTGGAATCCAACTTCCGTGCGCGCACTAGGCTGCTTAAACAAAGCGATATGGAATTCAACATATTTACCCTGCATTTTTGCAGCCAAAGCATATTTTGCCGCCTCGCGTGAACTATTACCCAAAACTGGCAAATCAACAAAGGCAAATTTATAACCACCTTGATCCATCAAAGCACTTACCGCCTCAAAACCACGCTTACAGAAGCCGCAGTTATAATCGACAAATTCAACAATCAAGAAGTCTGAATCCAAGTCGCCTGCAAAAGCAACATCGAATTTGCCGCTCTTAATGTCCGCGACCAAATCTTTAGATGCATTTTTAGACTGCGCCACGCGCTCATCTTCCAAACGCTTTTGGTAAAGCTCAACCGATTCGAGCATCACTTCTGGATTATTCATGATGAATTGATGAATCATATCATTCACTTCAGTCTTTTGCGCTTCGCTTAATGCAGGCGCTGGTGCGTCTGCCTTTTTTTCTTTGGCGATTGCTGGCGATGCCACCAATGCAGAACATGCGGCCAAAGCCAAACCTAATTTACCGATACGGCGCTGAAACATATGAGAACTCCTTTAATGATCCACAAAACCTAGTGTTATTTTGCTTATATTCGCAAATATAGCCCCTAAGGTTACTAAAGTAATGATGATAGCGCAAGATCGCGCAATGAAAAGAGGAATGCGCAAAAAGGTCAAAAAAAGCGTGTAATGATTTTAAAAGATTTACGCTGATGCGTTATTTTGAACAGATGAAAAGACCACTTCGGCTTCAATCATATCCAGCATCGGAATATCATCAATATTTTCTTGATGCTTTTTCAGGTAAGCGGCGATTTCAGCATAGCTAAGCGCATATTCGGCCATAACCGCACAAATTTCAGTCGCATTATCGACGAAACCTTCGACATGCGGCACATTCATGACCTCAAGCTCTTTTGCTGCAAAACGGATAGAGCGTGGCATGCGTTCTTTATAGAAAGACACTTGCTCCGCTGATGATTGTGGTAAAGCCATTTCATCCGACATACGGTAAAGGCGACCAATATTACCTGACAAATGTTCATTCCAGATATTGGCGGTCAAACATAGGGCATTGCGTGCAAAAACTAAACGCTCACGATTTTCAGGCGCAATAATTTTTGCGTCCAAAGCTTTATCAATATTTTGAATCACAACGACCAAACGCTGCAAAGCATTAAGCACAGCCATAGCTGAGCCCCTTAGCTTCTTATCATCAATGGCGAGGTTATAGTTCATTGTTTTTTGCTTTATTCTGAAATTCATTGTTTAACCCAGTAACTCTTGCAAAACACATTTAACATAAAATAACAGTATGTCAAGTTAATTCTTAATTTGACGCTACAGCAGCGCACAAGCCAGAGCAAGGAAAAAGCCCAATATAATGTTCTTCTTAAACAGTTTTAAGCAATCTGCCGCATCTTGAGGCTGCCATGATTTAAGCGCCAAATAGAAACGGACAGCCGCAAAAAATGTCAAAGCATAGAACCATATTGATGCGCTGCTTAACAAGCCAACTAATAAAAACAGACCAAAGGCCACGCCGTAAAAGACATTCACCATGAATGGCCCTTTATCACCAAATAACAATGCCGTTGATTTAATCCCGACCATGGCATCGTCTTCACGGTCTTGATAGGCATAGATCGTATCATAAGCAAGCGTCCAGAATATACCCGCAATATAAAGCACCAAGGCCGCCAAAGATACGCGCCCTTCCATAGCCGCCCAGCCCATTAATGCCCCGAAGTTAAAGGTTAGCCCCAAGAAAATCTGCGGCCAATAGGTCAGCCGCTTCATCGCCGGATAAGTCGCAACAAAGGCCACAGACACAACACCCAGCAATATCGCGACCAGATGCAACTGTAATAATATAAGTAGCGACAGCCCCAAAAGCACCGCGAGCAATGCCACAGCCTGCTTTACCGATAATGCGCCGCTCGCCAAAGGCCTATTTGCCGTGCGCGCCACGCGGCCATCAAGGTTACGATCCCATAAATCATTGACGATACAGCCGGCGCTGCGCATTAAAAACGCACCGATGGAGAATAAAATCAGCATATTAAGTCCATGAAGCCCCAAATGCAGCGCCCCGCCGCTCGCCAATAAAATCGACCAGATACATGGCCACAGCAACAGCATTACGCCGACAGGTCGATCCGCACGCATCAATACGGCATAAGGACGCATGAATGACGGCAGTTTCGGCAGAAGCCAGCCTTGATAGGCGATATCGCTTTTATTATTTTCGAGCATTTCTAATATTCCATTTTTATGTTATGACTATGCGTTATGAAGAGACAGACTGTCCATAAAAAATTACCGCGCCTTTATATTGATACCGCGTTAAATGCGGATCAAAGCTTTGCCTTGGATAAAGCACAAAGCCATTATTTGGGGCATGTGCTGCGCTTAAATAGCGGCGATCAACTGCGCGTTTTTAACGGGCGCGATGGCGAATGGCTTTGCAGCATCGACTATATTGGCAAAAAGGACGGACAGGCGCGCGCCATGGAGTGCATACGCCCGCAGCCCGAACCCTCAAAGGGCATAACCCTGCTTTGTGCGCCCATCAAAAAACATCGCATGGACTTCATGATTGAAAAAGCGGTTGAACTTGGCGCCCACGCCATTCATCCCGTTTTGACCCAAAATACAGACGTGCGCAAAGTGAATGATGAACGCATCACGCAGCAAATCATTGAAGCCGCGGAACAATGCGAGCGCCTAAATATTCCCACGCTCAAACCGATCAGCGCCCTGAACAAAGCCCTGAATGAATATTCAACTATATATGCGGCGTTAGAGCGCATTGATGGCATCCCCCATATAAGCGAGATCAAAGCTGATGGCGATGCCGCTTTTTTAATTGGGCCTGAGGGCGGGTTTAGCGCCGAGGAAATTGACCTGCTCCGTCAGCATAAAAATATAGTCAGCGTTTCACTCGGTGATGATATTTTACGTGCGGAAACCGCCGCGTTATATGGGCTTGCCTTTCTCAACCGCTAATCAAAGTTTCTTTGCAGCCAGTGCTTGCTTGATTTATCGAATTACCTTATATATAAACATGAGAAAATTTTGTTTACCAAAATAAATTTTAAGTAAAGAAAACAAAATCATACAACCAATAAGAGATAGATTGACTATGCTGAGAAAAGTATATTTTTTGTTAGGCGCACTAATGCTCATGACTTTGGGGCTGCCGTTGGAGAGTTTTGCACAGGACGCCGCTGAAGTTATTAAACCTCAGTATGGGTTCCCAGAAGCCGTTACACCCGTGGCAGAAGAAATTCATAAATTCCACGACATGATGATGTATATCATTACAGGCATTACCATTTTCGTATTGGTTTTGTTGGTTTATGTTGTTCTGCGCTTTAACGAGAAAGCAAACCCGACACCATCTAAAACAACACATAACGTGCCGCTCGAAGTCATCTGGACATTAGTGCCTGTATTGATTTTGCTCGCGATTGTTGTTCCATCATTCCGTCTTCTCTATTTCACAGACCGCGTTGTTGACCCAGAAATGACTGTTAAAGTTACAGGTTACCAATGGTATTGGGGCGTTGAATACCCAGATCATGACGGCGTGAATTTCATGAGTTATATGGTCCCTGATGAAGACATTAAGCCTGAAGAAGGTCAAAAGCGCCTTCTTTCAGTTGACAACCCAATGTATTTGCCTGTTGACACAACAATTCAAATTGACGTGACAGCGGCAGACGTATTGCACAGCTTCGCAATGCCAGCATTCGGCATCAAAACAGACGCCGTTCCAGGGCGTATGAACCAAACTTGGGTACGCATTGAAAAAGAAGGCACCTATTTTGGCCAGTGTTCTGAACTTTGTGGTGCAAATCACGCTTTCATGCCTATGGAAGTGCGCGCAGTAAGCAAAGAAGAATTTGCAGAATGGATCGAAGCTAAAAAAGCTGAGATGTAATATTTAAACCATCTCACGCGATAACAGATATTATTATAAAACAAGGAAAGTAAGTACAATGGGCGATCATAAACCTGGATTTTTTAAACGCTGGTTTTGTTCAACAAACCATAAAGATATTGGTACGCTATATATCATTTTTTCGATTTTCGCAGGCCTAATCGGCGGCGCATTTTCGATGTTAATGCGTTACGAACTACAAATGCCTGAACTTCAATTGGTTGAAGACGGGCAAATGTGGAACGTATGGATTACCGCACACGGTTTGATCATGGTTTTCTTCGTGGTTATGCCGGGCTTGATTGGTGGTTTTGGTAACTGGTTTGTGCCGCTTATGATTGGCGCGCCAGATATGGCCTTCCCGCGTTTGAACAACATTTCATTCTGGTTGATTATTCCAGCCTTCTTATTGCTTATAGCTTCAGCTTTTGTTGGATCTGGTGCAGGTACAGGCTGGACCGTTTATCCGCCGCTTTCAAGTGCACTTGGGCACCCAGGGGCATCTGTTGATATGGCGATCTTTGCACTTCACCTTGCGGGCGCAAGCTCAATCCTTGGTGCAGCAAACTTCATCACAACAATCATCAATATGCGCGCACCGGGCATGACATTGCACAAAATGCCGCTATTTGTTTGGGCGATGTTGATTACATCATTCTTGCTTGTTCTTTCACTTCCAGTGCTTGGCGGTGCGATTACAATGCTTCTGACTGACCGTAACTTCGGCACAGCCTTCTTTGACCCACAAGGTGGTGGCGATCCGATCCTTTACCAGCACTTGTTCTGGTTCTTCGGTCACCCAGAAGTTTACATCATGATTTTGCCTGCATTCGGTATCATCTCGCACATCGTGGCGACATTCTCTAAAAAGCCGGTATTCGGTTATTTAGGCATGGCTTACGCGATGGTGGCGATTGGTTTCGTTGGCTTTATCGTTTGGGCACACCATATGTACACAGTTGGTATGAGCGTGAACACACGCGCATATTTCACTGCGGCAACATTGATTATTGCGGTTCCAACAGGCGTTAAAATCTTCTCATGGATTGCGACTATGTGGGGCGGCTCTATTCGCTTTACAACACCAATGCTTTGGGCTATCGGCTTCATCTTCCTGTTCACTGTTGGTGGTGTGACAGGCGTTGTATTGGCCAATGGCGGTATGGATTTGGCGCTACATGATACATATTATGTTGTTGCGCACTTCCACTATGTATTGTCATTGGGTGCGGTCTTCGCGCTATTCGCTGGCTTCTATTACTGGATTGGTAAGATGTCTGGCCGTCAATATCCTGAATGGATGGGCGCACTGCACTTCTGGATCACATTCGTTGGTGTGAACATGATCTTCTTCCCACAGCACTTCTTGGGTCTAAATGGTATGCCTCGTCGCTACCCTGACTATCCAGATGAGTGGCAGCACTGGAACGAGATTTCATCTTACGGTGCGTATCTTACAGGTGCGGCGACATTGTTGTTCATCTTTATCGTGTTCTACACATTATTCTTTGGCCGCCGCGTTGGCGACAACTACTGGGATGTACAGAAGAACACAATGACATTGGAATGGACGATTTCTTCCCCTCCACCATTCCACCAATTCGCTGAACAACCAAAAGTAAAATAAGAGATACAGAAAAGCCCGCGACAAGCGGGCTTTTTTATTAGGCCATTTTAGGCTGAATTGAAATGGTATCTTCGGGCAGACCCATTGCCTCTAGCGTGGCATTAATAAAGGCAAGCTCTTCATCACGCGATTTAATTTCAGGCATATGGCGACGATACATGCGGCGCTCATGCTTATTGCCCAGATCGACCAGCCCTGTTTCAGGGTTATAATAAGTGACATAGGTCGGGACGTTACGCGCGAAATATTTAAATTCATCGGTCAACTGATCCGCATATGGCTGGTCTTGTCCATCCTGCAAAAACACCGATAAAAACGGCAAATTCAAATGATGGAAACAGGCCGATAAGCTATGCTCATTTTGCCAGCTCTCGTAATTACCCGCTAAATGCCCCGCACCACAAAACTGCACAGCGATGCGCGCATTTTGCGATTGTGCAAAATTTTGTAAGACAGAGGCCATGAAGGCATTGCGCAAAAATATACCCATCGGCGAAGTCGCCATAACATCGTTATCTAGAACATCCGCATTACTAAAATGGATGGTTGCATCTTTGGTTGCGGTATCGGCAAAATCAAGACATGTATTTTTAGTCGCCATGTCATTAAACATCGCGGAGAAATTCGGATTGTGCTGCGCAGAATTTAATAGGCTGCGATAGAAGAATTTATTGGCCAGATCGGCATCCACGCCAGCGCTTGTTGTCAGTGCTTTTTCAATAGATGCTAGCCCAAAGCTGCGCATATCATGACGCGCAAGCTCCGCCTGCGAATCTAATTTTAGGAAATTATGCGGCCCCTCAATCCCCACGACGATATTGTCTTCATATGCCTGAAGATATTTTAAAAGCAAACTATGGAAGATGAGATGCGCCGACATGTTATGAATTTCGCCAACCAATACATATAATGGCTGGTCCGTCTCGCCTGCATCATCAAGCGCGCTACGCTCCTCAACAATACGCGCGACTGCCCCATGGACATCATCCAACATTGCGCGTGCATCTTGTTCGAAATTTTTGCCTGAAAACTTATTCATTACCACCCTCTTTAGGCATTTTGCCTTTTTATTATGGGCATAGTGACATATCTTTACCGCAAAAGCAATATGTAAATTATTTTAACAGATAACCAAGCCCCATATTTTTGAGCTTGCTGTCTATGAATTTCTTTTCTTGGCGGCGGGTGCGGAATTCTGGCCACATATCTTCGGGTAGCTTGCGGTAAGGCTGCTCTGATTTTTTGACATCAGAATCATAATAGGCTTCATAGTCTGGTATCGCCTTGCCGTTGTTTTTCTCCTTCGCGGGGATGCCTGCCATATCGGCTTTATCAGCCATTTGGAAGACGGAGAAAACAGGCTGCGCCATATCGTTAAAGATGGCACGTAGACTTTGTTCAGGTGGGCATTCTTCGCCATCGCCGTTGATATGATCTTGCCCGCAAAGCTGCACAGCATAGCGCGCGCCTTGCCATTCCGCATAATCACGAAGGCGGCGCACCATATGCAGGTTGCGTATCCACATACCCTCTTGCGAGGTGAGCGATATGCCTGATTTTACCGCGCCAAGACAATCTTCAACACAGGCCTTGGTAAAATCATCACGCAAAGAAAGTTTATTTTTCGGCGTACGCGCGGCATCAGAATTAAATGCCAGAAAACGCCCATAATTCCGGATATGCATTTTAAACATATAAGATGATAAGACTTGCATCGCATAAGGGGATTGATGGCTGGTGCTTAAGACATTCGAGATTAAATCAAGCTTCCCTTTGCCCAGCGGCGTTTCTAAATAATAATCCCACGCCTCTTTAGAGACGCGCCCTTCATCGACCCAGCCGAGATAACGCAAAAGGCGTTTTAAGTCCTTCTCGCTGCCTTGAACAAAGGGATATTCATAGGCGACGCTCATAAATTCATCTTGTTGGCGCAAGGCCTCGATCAAAACGACATGATGTAAGCGCTGCGCTGACTGCCAATGATTTTCCCCCGCCAAAATATAAAGCGGCTGGTCGTGTTTGCCCGCCTTATCTAATTCAGCGCGACATTTTATTATTTTACGGGCAGCGCTCACTGCGCTTGATAATATTGCGGCGGCTTCGGGGTCAATTTTCTCAACCGCGGCGATATCAATATCCAATATTTTCTTATGCCGCGCCGCCATGTCACACCACCTTCGGTAAGCGCATCGCCCCTAGCCCCATGGCTTCGAGCTTTTCATTGACATAGAGACGCTCATCTTGCTCATTTAATGCTTTGGCATTGAAATTGAACAACTCCTTCAAGCCGCCCCAGAAAGATGTATCCTTCTGTTTGGGCGGCAAATTATAATCCGTACGTATGTCTGGCACCGATTTACAGCGCAGCAATTCATCCTTGGCGAGATCATCATAGCGCTCCGAAAATGCGCCATCGATGAACACGCCCATAACAGGCTGCACAGAGTTTTTGAAGATATGGCAAAGCGCATCTTTATGATGAAACTCATAATGCGTGCCATTGACATGGGCCATACCACATAATTGCACGGCGATACGTGATTTATGCCTTTGCGCGACGCTATAAAGACGCTGTGCCATATGCTGATTACGGATCAACATACCTTTGGCTGATGTCGTGCTGATATTCGATTCAACCTTATTAAACAGTTTCATCATAAGGTCTCTGTTTTTAGGATCCTGAATATTGATATTGCGCGCGTCGCGTGATGCATCTGTATTCAACGCAATAAAACGCCCCTTACCATCCAGAGCCATTTTCAGCATATTGTAAGACAAAGTCTTCTGCGCATAATCTGCATGCAGATAACGGCTGTCTAACGATGAAGATAAATCGACAACACTGCGGTAATAGGCATTTTTGCGGTAAATCTGTTTAAGTGCAGGGATTTCCGCGGGCTTTGCTTTGGCAATTCTTCTCAAATAAGAATCCAGATAATAGCCATCAACGGAATCCACGGGTAATTCCATCCCCGCCAGAACCTTATCCTCTGCCTCATTCAAGCCTTTTAGCACCAACATATGATGCAGCATATGGGCTGGACGGTCGTGGACTTCGCCCTTCATCACGTAAAGGGTCTGGTCTTTTTGCCCCATGCGGTCGAGTTCTTCACGTCTTTTGAGAATGGCTTTAACGGTTTTGACGGCATCTGATAAAATCGCCGCAGCCTCCGGATCGACAAAATCGACCGCGGCTATATCAATATCGAGCAGTTTTTTCATTTTTATATTCCCCTGTTCAACTTTAAGGCTAACAGAAGAATAAATACAGACAAGCATTAACGCTTAATTATACAAAGTAATACACCCAAAACGTTATGTTTTCATAAGTTTTCGTGTGCGCCACAGGACAATTAAATTACTTAATACCAATAATATACAACCAATAATCACCATCATATCGGGCATTTCACCGAAGAAAAACCAGCCGATTAATGTCGCCCAAAGGATGCTGAGATAACTAAATGGGCTGAGCAAAGAGGCTTCCGCCAAGCGGAACGCTTCCGTCTTTAAGATTTGTGCCGTAAGGCCAGCTGCGGCGACAAGCAATATTGTCCAAATGAGCCGCATATTCAACAGCGCCCCCGTCCAGAAAAACGGCACAAGCGCGCCACAAAACACCGCTCCAGAGACCAAAAAGAAAAAGGTCGTGGTCAGTGGATGTTCGTTTTTCTGTCCCAAATGGCGAAGGTTAATACTGACCGCCGCAATTAAACATGATGAGACCAAACCGACAATCACGCCAAAGCTGTTATCGAGCGCCACAGCAGGCTGCGCAATTAAACAGACCGCCCCAAAGCCGCAAAGCACTGCGCCCCAGCGCCAAGGCCCCACGCGTTCCTTAAGCAACAATGCGGAAAGTACCAAAACAATCAGCGGGACAGAGAACCATAGCGCCACAACATCCGCTAATGGGAGGAGTGACACCGCCCAGAATGCGACAATTAAAGACGCATTGCCCAAAGCGGCGCGAATAAGCTGCCCTTTAAAATAATGTGTTTTGAAAAGTGTATGGTCTTTTTTAACCCAAGCGATGATGGCCGTTATGCCAAGCGCCGCCAAAAGGTTACGGATAAACGCGACCTCAACTGGATGCATTGCCGCAGATTGTAATTCTTTTGCCCCGCCATTCATCATTGTAACGGCTAAGGTGAACCCAATAAATAAAGCAATGCCCCAGCTGACTGATTTCGTGATCGTTTACGTCCTTATTTGATTAATTGACCTTTTTATCGACCAATTTGCCTGCGGTAATCCATGGCATCATATCGCGCAATTCCTGACCAACCGCCTCAATTGGGTGTTCGGCTTCTTGTGCGCGGGTTTGTTTAAAGATATTTTGCCCGCCTTTAC
Organism: Alphaproteobacteria bacterium; assembly: GCA_030147745.1. GTDB lineage: Bacteria > Pseudomonadota > Alphaproteobacteria > Micavibrionales > Micavibrionaceae > UBA2705. Next base: position 5,105 of record JASBUS010000053.1, on the reverse strand, counting down.
ATTCATCCATCCATTTTTTTGTGAAGCGGCCTTGCTGAATATCTTCAAGTACACGTTTCATTTCGGCTTTGGTTTCAGAAGTAATAATACGCGGGCCTGTTTGATAATCGCCAAATTCCGCTGTATTTGAAATGGAATAACGCATATTCGCCATGCCACCTTCATAGAGCAGATCAACAATCAATTTCAATTCGTGCAGACATTCAAAATACGCCATTTCAGGAGCATAGCCTGCTTCGGTCAATGTTTCATATCCAGCCTTCACCAAGGCACAAAGACCGCCACATAAGACGGCCTGTTCGCCGAATAAGTCTGTTTCACATTCTTCTTTGAAGCTTGTTTCGATGATGCCTGAGCGGCCACCGCCAACACCAGAGGCATAAGCAAGCGCCTTAGCTTTGGCCTGACCAGACACGTCCTGCGCCACGGCAATCAAACATGGTACGCCGCCACCTTTTTGATATTCACCACGCACCGTGTGGCCTGGGCCTTTCGGGGCAATCATGATCACATCAAGATCCGCGCGCGGCTTGATCAAGTCAAAATGAATATTCAGACCATGTGCAAAGGCGATTGTTGCGCCTTCTTTTAAATTGTCATGCAGGTCATCATTATACAGATCTTGCTGCAATTCATCTGGCACGGCAATCATAACCAAATCCGCCCAACGCGCACATTCGTCTGGAGTCATTACAGTAAAGCCTGCGCCCTCTGCTTTTTGTGTGCTTGCGCTGCCTTCACGTAGGCCGATACGAATATTCGTCACGCCACTATCGCGCAAATTCGCCGCATGTGCGTGGCCTTGCGAACCATAACCGATTACAGCAACATTGAGTGATTTTAAAATATCGAGATTACAATCTTGGTCGTAATAAATTTTCATGACGAATACCCCTATCATCCATTAATAACGAGGCATAAGGGTACGCTATGATGAGGTTTTGAGCAAGATGGTTCAGGCGGTTTATTTTACCGTCGCACCAACAAAAGCATAATGCGCTTTGTTGCTTGGCGTATTCGGCAATAATGTAATTTTACAGCCAAGCACACCCGATGGAATGCACTCTTCACTATAGCCTTCACTCAAGACGATTTTGTTAAATTTCGTCGCCAATTTTTCGCGGAGGTTATTTAGGTCGACATCCTGTTCTAAACGCCCAAGCATCCCGACCTTGTCTTTATCAACTGGCCAAGGGTCAGCGCTTAAGCTTGAAAACATAACGGATAGATAATCCTGCATGGCCTGCGTGGTTAAATTTTGGTCTTCCGTAAAGACGAAACGCACGAGGCGGCCAGATTGTATTTTTTGCGACATTATTTTTATCTCCCCATCAGCCCATTAAAAAAGGCTGCGCATAATTGGTAGCGCAGCCCTTAAACGATGTCAAGATTCAAGCCGTTTAGTCGTTCAAGCCTGACTTCTTAGATTTTTCTTTCATTTTCACGTCAACCTCTTTTAGCTTGGCTTTCGCCTCTGCTATACGGCCTGCATCTGCAGCCTTATAGGCGTCATGGCTGCTGCGTGGTTTAAGCGCGATGGCTTTGTTAAGATATTCACTGGCTTGTTCATATTTATTATGATCAAGCATATATTCGCCCCAGAAGAAATGCGCATCAATGCTTTCAGGTGCAATCGCCAAAGCCTTCTTCAAATGACGCTCTGCTTTGTCATCATCACCAAAAGCAATGGGCCAACCTGGTACGCCATAGTAAAGCGCCCCTAAAATAGCATGCGCCTGCCCATCCATGGCTTTTTCATCTTGTTTGATGGCTTCTTCAAATAAATCACGTGCTTTTTTCACTAATGGTAAAGCCGACAGGCCGCCAATTAATGACGCATGTGTTGATTTGATTGTGGCTAGGACGATTTTCGCGTCAGTATCCTTAGCGTCTTTGGCAAGTAACGCTTCAACATTAACAGCAAGTTTTTCCAGTGCAGCTTGTTTTTGCTCACTGCTCTGCGTGCCATATTTAATATCTGCCCAGTTTTTATAGTAATCAAGTGCGTCTGCGGCTTTCGCAGTGATTGGCGTAAGTACCAAAACAAGGGCAACAGCAAACATCATTATACGATTGGTCATGACTAAGCTCCGATTGTACGGGTTAATATGTTCCAGATAAGACTACGCGCTTTATGACGCTTCGACAAGATGCATCATTAATGTACCATAAGCTGTTTTGACTTTAAGCTTCACTGGCACGAATAAATCCGAATCTTGTAGCTTACCCATCCAAATGGTTGGCAAGGCACCTTCTTCTTGTCCTTGTTCTTGGATAGACATCCAGCCGCGTGGTTTTTTATGCCACTTCCCGCCTTTTGGCTCAACGATCACTTCACATTTTTTGGCTTGGCCGCCATAGATGTTATAACGAGAACTTTCGAGCACGGTTTCAGAAACAGGTTTGAATTTGAGGGCAAAACGACGCTTACCATCAAAGATATCATCTGAATTACTGCATGTGCCACCTTTACCAAGGTTATGCATAACTTCTAGCGTTGCACTCAGAATATCCGTGGTATTATCGATCAGATCTTTGGCGAGGTCTTTTTTCGGCTGCTCTTTACCCGCTTCGACCTCTTTATAAGCGGTCAAGTTGCCTTTGCCATCATAATCATAGGTTTTTTGGTCATCTTCACCACGCCAAACAGCAACCGATTCGTGCTGTTTTGGGAAAAAGGCGTCATCTTTCATGTCACCTGTAGTTTTAAATGTACCGCTCCAGGGTGCTAATTTACCCAAAAAGCCATGGGTTTGGGCGCTGACAAAAGCGCTGTAATGCCCGTTTTTATCCATTTTTACATCCAAATCCGCCATAACGACATGTAAGCCGCCTGTATAGACCGCATAAGTCAGCTTTTTGGATGTTTCCGCGGCCTGTGCCGACGATAAAGCTGTGAAATTCAACGCCAGAATGGCGACAAGATACGCTAAACCATTAAATTTTAACATGGTGCTCTCCTTTAAATATTGCGCGCACTGATGCCAATGTTAAGGGGAAATCCTTCACAACTTATTAACACGCACACAAAATGATTATAGCTTAATTTACTTAACAAGGCGTAATCATTTATATGTGCCGCATAATTCATATGCTTCGCCGCCAAGGCCTTCCTTAAATAGTTTAACGCCCGCGGCAGAAAAATCATTCACGCCACCAAGGTCAAAATCCGCTATACCGCGCGCTTTTAAGCGAAGCATGGCATGCCAAAGCAGGAAATGATGCGCATTATGCTGACGCCCCGCGTCAGGATCTGTCCAGCCAATTTGATAGGTTGCCGAACGCCCATGGATAAAGACTAAAATACCAGCAATCGCTTTACCATCTTTCATCGCGCGCATTAACAGCATTTGCTGACGCGGTAGGAAGCTTTTAACCATAGCCATGATCAAGCCCACACTTGCGCCTTTATATTGGCGCTGCTGACGGTCATCTGCATATTGCTTAAGCAGCCAATGGATATGTTTTTCAGGCAGATCTTCGCGCACATCCATTTCAGTGCGCAGCGCTTTTGACAAGGCATTCCGCCAATTCTTCTTCATGGCCTTGCGTAATGCGTCTTCATCCTGCGTCAAATCAACCCAGATGGTTTGATAAGGTGGATACGCTTGCTTACGCGCCATGTGATAAATTTGCTTGTCGCTTTCTGGCATAATACGGCGCATACGGCCAAGGCGCGGTTTAAATTCCATATCAAAGACCTGCCAAAAAGTCGCCCAATCATCGGCGCAGCCAAAGCCATCAAACCATAATGGGCCGCGATCTAAGCTCACGACATGAATGAGCCGTTTTAAAATCGACACCTCAAAAATTTGCACTAAACCCGCCTCTTGTCCATCCATGACAATCAGCCCCCAGCGCGCAGTTTGGTTATTGATCGGGCAGGCCGCTAGCGCATATTCATAGCATTGCAAAAGATTGGAACGGCGGATCGTATCAAAACGGCTTTGCCATTCTGTGGCTGATAAACTATTCCATTTAATTTCACATGTCTTCATAGGTTATTTTTAACTTAATCAATTAGCTTTGCCATAGACAATAGCCTTTATTTTTGAGATTATCAGCAAAATTAGCGCGTCAATATGAGGATTTAATAACAATGGATAAACTGGAAAGTTCAATCAATACAGCCTTTGATAATCTTGAAAACACTATCAACAAAGCCTTTGATGAACGTGACAGCATCAACACCAACACCAAAGGTGAAGTACGCAACGCCGTTTCAAGCGTTTTGAAATTGCTTGATCGTGGTGAGATGCGCATCGCCAAGAAAAACGATGCGGGCGAATGGGTTGTTAACCAGTGGCTAAAAAAAGCTGTCTTGCTGTCCTTCCGACTTAACCCAATGGATCTTATCCCTGGCGGCCCAGGCCGTGACACTTATTGGTGGGATAAAGTCCCATCAAAATTCCAGAACTGGGATGAAGACGACTTTGAACGCGCAGGCTTCCGCGCTGTACCTAACTGTATCGTGCGTCATTCGGCTTATATCGCGCCGAATGTTGTTTTGATGCCGTCTTTTGTGAATCTCGGCGCTTATGTCGGTGAAGGGACAATGGTTGATACATGGGCGACCGTGGGCAGCTGCGCGCAAATTGGTAAGAATGTTCACATATCTGGCGGCTCAGGCATTGGCGGCGTATTAGAGCCCCTGCAGGCGGGCCCTGTGATTATTGAAGATAACTGCTTCATCGGCGCACGCTCCGAAGTTGCCGAAGGCGTGATTGTCGAAGAAGGCGCCGTATTATCTATGGGCGTTTATATTGGCGCATCGACAAAAATCATCGACCGCGAAACGGGTGAAATCTTTATGGGCCGCGTGCCAGCATATTCAGTTGTCGTGCCAGGGACTTTACCGGGCAAGCCATTACCTGATGGTTCAGCAGGCCCAAGTCTTTACTGCGCCGTGATTGTAAAGCGCGTTGATGCACAGACACGCAGCAAAACATCTATTAATGAATTGCTGCGCAGTTAAGCTGACTATTTTTTCTTTACTTCCGCCCTCATTTTGACTATTATCCCATTTACATAATTACAAATGAGGGTGGTTTTATTATGCGCGTTTCTTTGAAATCTATTGCCGGTTTGGCTTTTGCAACTTATTT
>JASBUS010000047.1 GCA_030147745.1 Alphaproteobacteria bacterium | reverse complement strand
CTGCCCTATGAAGACGGCACACCCTATGTTGAGGCGTATCAGGAAATTGATGCCTGCGCTGTATGTTGCGTGGGTGAAGTCAGTGTTTTAAATGGTCAGATCATACAGGTTGATATTAGTGAAGATTATACAACGCCGTCTTACAGCGCATCACAAAATCCTGATGGTATGCAAGCGTGTTTAGATAAATTAATTAAGGCGCAGCAAGATCAAGGGCAAGTTTCATTATCGCTTGACGCGGTCAATGCTTTCGTCAAAAAATTTGAAACACAGTGCGTGATGAGCAAAGAATAAATTTAAGGCTGAATGCCTTCTGCTTTTAAGCGCTGGCGCTGAGAATAGGCGAGCTGATTGTCGTTTAGCGCGTCTATTTCGTCGAGCATCTCATTAAAATCGCGAATGTTAACGTATTTTGATGCGCGATAATCAACGATTTCTGGTTTGAATTTTAAATCATAGGCGCTGCTTTCATGGTCTGCTGTGCCGCTAATGTGGTCAAAAGCATGAACTAAATCAATGGCTTCTGATGCGGTGAGGCCAATGGCTTTGAAAACCAAGCGTGTGTCGATATGTTTACTGTCGGTGAATTCTTCTAATGTTACACGGTAGCTGTTCGGGCCGCGATCTGCAATCATGATATAGTCGTAATATGGTGTGCCTTGAAGGGGCTTGCGCGATTCAATACAATCAGCTTCTGAAAACTTAAAAAAGTCGGCCCAAGCCTTAAAAGTTTCTATTATTGAATCTATCATAATCGCCCCTAAATCTTTTCATTTATTTCCCTAGATGCTTAATTTTTAACCTTTGTGTTATGTGAAGTCAAATTTAATTTAAACCTTGGTATTCTTGAATAGAATATGCTAAACCCTAATTCTTATATTTGGGAAAGTGAAGATGACTTATAATCCAGAATTATTGAAGCGCGAGAAGCGCCATCCAGAGAAACAAAAAAATCCGGATCGCCCAATGGGTAAGAAGCCGGACTGGCTGCGTGTGAAAGCGCCGCAGGGTAAAGTATTCCACGAAACACGCGATGTGATGAAGAGCTTGAAGCTTACAACCGTGTGTGAAGAAGCTGGCTGCCCGAATATTGGTGAATGCTGGGATAAAAAACACGCGACCATGATGATTATGGGCGAAGTTTGTACGCGTGCTTGTGCCTTTTGTAATATTGCGACGGGTAAGCCAGATGAACTTGATAAGATGGAACCATTACGCGTTGGTGTTGCCGTTGAGAAAATGGGCCTCAACCACGTTGTGATTACATCAGTAGATCGTGATGATTTGACCGATGGTGGTGCGGATCATTGGGAAAAGACCATCAAAGCCATTCGCTTTAAAGCGCCAAATACTACCATTGAAATTCTAACCGGTGATTTTAAGGGTGATATCGAGGCCATTGATCATGTGATTGCGGCTAAGCCTGATGTGTTTAACCACAATCTTGAAACTGTGCCGGCGCTGTACCCTACAATTCGTCCAGGGGCGCGTTACTTCCGTTCATTGCGTTTGCTTGAACGCGTGAAGGATGTTGATCCGATGATTTTCACGAAGTCTGGCCTAATGGTTGGCTTAGGTGAAACATTTGAACAAGTCGGGCAGGTGATGGATGATATGCGCGCCGCGAAGATTGACTTTATTACAATAGGTCAATATTTGCAGCCAACACCAAAACATGCGCCAGTTGTTCATTTCTGGACACCTGAGGAGTTTGCTAAATTAGAGCGTATGGCTAAGGCCAAAGGCTTCTTAATGGTCTCCGCAACGCCACTGACACGTTCGTCCTATCATGCCGACGCAGATTTTGCTAAATTAAAGGAAGCACGCGCTAAAAAATTAGCGGCTGAATAAGTCTTTATAATAACAAAAAGAGTGGCTAGATTTATGAACACACTACCTAATGAATTGATAACATTAGATATGTTGCCTGATAAGAATGATGCGGATGCGATCTATAAATTCGCGTTATCGCTTGAATCAACAGGCGGTTATGATTCTTTTCAAGAAGCACATGATGATGTTGCTGGGGCAGAAAAATCACTAACGGATATCCGCATGGAATTATTCTTTGCTGCAAAAACATTTGAAGCAGTTAAGACATTGGATCATGTTGATGTTTATCACGAATATTATGATGCCTTGGTTGATAAAATCACTAAGGGCGATTTTGCCTAAGGTTACTAAGTTATGCCAACCCATGCCGAAGAACGCGATCTGCCCTATACAGCGGAGCAGCTTTATGGATTAGTCGCCGATGTTGCGGCTTATCCTAAATTTCTGCCGTGGTGCGTGGCAAGCCGTGTTACAAAAACGACGGCTGAATATATCGAAGCTGATTTGGTGATTGGTTATAAAATGGTGCGCGAGAAGTTTTCATCCCGTGTGACATTGACGCCATATAAACAAATTCATGTCGAGTATTTATCAGGCCCAATGAAATATTTATCGAATTATTGGCGCTTTGAGCCTTTGCCAGATGGGCAGGGCTGTAGGATCGATTTCTATGTTGATTTTGAATTTAAGAATAGCTTCTTACAGAAGACCATCAATATCTTTTTTCATGAAGCGGTAAAGCGTATGGTGAATGCGTTTGAAACGCGCGCTGATGCGTTATATGGCGGCGGCGTTAAACAATAAGCATTCTTGGTGCGGCTGGTCTGCTTATCTTAAATTGTACAGAACGGTCTAACGTACTTGCTGCAATCCAGCTTTCCGTGCCTGTCAATGTATCTTTCACTAACAAGCGATTATTGTGTTTTACGTGGGTAATGTTAAGGCGGCTCTCTTCATTAAATGGTTCAGAGATTTCTAGGCATTTGCACTGGTCTCTGGTGCTCAACATGTTAAAAGGCACAGCGAGCACCATGGCACGACGGTTGGTTACGACGCCGTTCATTTTGAAATCTGGATTTTTCGCGTAATTTGGAATTATCATGTCACATTCAGATTTTGTTGAATCTGTGTGTATGATGGGCTGCTGTTCTAGCAATCTCTGTCCAGTGAACAGGAATAGGCGATAGTCTTCATGCACATAAACGCGTTTGATGCGTTCGTATAGATTACCATTTTCATCTATCATCATTGAGCTCCTTGTTGGGATTTATGTATAAGCGCGATTTAATTTTATGTCAATTAAAAAGCACCGTATAATGTTTATACGGTGCTTTCGAATTCTTAACTGTAAAATGAATTAGTTTTTTGGGCCCCAAACATGTTGAGGTGGCATCGCTAATTTATGCGGTGGCTGATTGCGCATAGCATTAATAAATGGATTATTTGTTGCGGTAATTTCGCGCGCCTTTAGGTGGTCAACCACGCTTTGTACGGCAACTTTATAATTTTCATCGACATAAACAGGTGCATTTGCAAAAAGGTTTACAGCGTTGATCTTTTCGATCAGGCCATCGACGTCTAGGCCTCTTGCTGTGGCAACGTTGTTTTGTGTTACGCCAGCTTGTTCAGCGGCAACGACAAAGTCTTGTGCTGCGCGGTAAAAAACGCTTGCGTAGCGGCCATCTAATTTAAGTGAAGGGTGTTTGGTAGCTTTAGTGAATGCATCGACTGCAGTCTGCAATTGGGTTTTGAGCGACATTGGTATCTCCGTAAAAGATTGAATGTGCACGCAGTTATACGCCCTAAATTATGAAAAAGCAAGCTTTAATTACATAAAATTTAAATAGTGCCATTTCTGATGATAGAAATTGGTTTAAAACTTTGGCGGTGATGCTTGGTAATGCCGTGTTTTAGCATGGCTTCAATATGTGCCTTTGTGCCGTAACCTGCATTGCTATCCCATGCATAATTTGGGAATTCTGCATGTAATTCGCGCATGTAACGGTCGCGTGTGACTTTGGCAATAATCGACGCGGCGGCAATTGAAAGGGATTTTGTGTCGCCCTTAACAACAGCAACTTCATTACAGGTTAGGCCTGGCGTTTTATTGCCGTCAATGAGCGCGTGATCCATTGGTAGGTTTAAATCATCATAGGCGCGGCGCATAGCAAGGAAGGTCGCCTGAAGAATATTGATTTTATCGATCTCTTGCGCTTCGGAGTGACCAATGCCCCATAGGCAATGCTCGGTGATCAGCGGAAAAAGCTCTTCACGGCGCTTTTCACTTAGCTGTTTACTATCCGTTACAACGCGCCAGAATGATTTATTGCGTGCGTTTTCAGGGATATATACAGCAGCAGCCGTAACAGGGCCAACTAATGGGCCGCGGCCGACTTCATCAATACCGCAGACTAAACCACGTAATTTGCTTTCAAGTACAAGATTCGCCATGGATCACCTTATTCATGTAATTAATGAAATCTACGCCAGTATAGCAGCTATATGCGGCCTCAAGTACTGGCGGCATATCTTCGCTATAACGATAATGGACAGTTGGAATATTCGCGCTGATGGATGCTTCTGCACCTTTAGGGTCATCTTCTATCGCAATTGCTTCATGCGGAGCGAGGCCGAGTTTATCAAGCGCGCAGAGATAAGATTCTGGATGGGGTTTACGCTCAGTATAATCGCCGCGTGTCAGGATGATGTCGAAATAGGGCGTTAAGCCTTTGGCGTTTAGGCCTGCCATAACGGATTCTGTGCGGCCATTGGATACGACGGCTTGTTTTAAACCGTTTTCCTGCGCCAATTTTAGAACCTCCACAACGCCGCTGCGTATTTGTAGGGTATGGATATTATCTTGATACCATTTATCAATTGCGGCGATATAGTCTTCGCCTGTGGTTGGAATGTCAAAGGCCTTAGAGAGAATATCCCAGTTTTGAAAGCTGTTATTGCTATAGATGGTTGGACGGAAACGGTCGTCTAAATCAATGCCGTAGCCTTTAAGTACGGCGACATGCTTGGCAAAATGAAGTTCTGCCGTTTTGATTAAGGTGTTATCACAATCCCATAAGAGTGCTTTTATCATTATTTTATTCAACCTGTCCGATTTGTTTTATTTTATAGGGCAGTTCGTCTATTTCATCATCTTTTAGTAAAGCGAGCCCTATGTTAGCGCATTTGCTGCGCATAAGCCCGCTATTTCCGATTTTATCCCCGTTTTCTGGCAGGTCATCACCTTCGATAATATAAAGATGTTTCTTACCGCTGCCGCGATAACGCATGCGGGCGGTGAGTTCCTGCCCAATATAGCAGCCTTTTTTCCAGTCAATGCCGTTAAGGTAATTGATGTGAAGTTCGTCAGCATTGCTGCGTTCAAGTTCTGCATCTTGTTCACCATCAAATACACCAAGGCTAATGCGGCGTTGTTCCCACGTGTTTAGCGGGATGGTTTCAGAATCTGCTGGGGCTTCGTATAGGCGGTAGCCTAAGTCAGCGTGGCGTGGGTCTTTAAAGTCGCCACCATCAAAACTGCCAAGGGGCGTGAGGTCATCGCGCAAGGTCAGTGTGACATCAGCGCGCATGATGTAGAGCTCTAAGCGCGCGATAAGGTCATTGGCGCGTGTGGTGTCTATCATTAAATGACCCGTGTTTTGGTCTTTAAAGATGATGAAGTCAAAATAATAACGCCCCTGCGGCGTAAACAGGCAGGCATAGAGGGCAGGTTGATCCTCTAGCTTCTTTAGGTCTTGTGTGATCAGGCGCTGTAACAGCTTTTCAGCATCTGCGCCGCTGAGCTGTATAACCTGTCTATTTGGAAAAGCAAAAATTTGCATATTTGTTCAAACTTGTTTATGTCTCTATGGTTTGAAAACGATTAGGATAGTCTTAGCAAAGAATACGCCATGAAAAAACAAATATTGTTTATTACCTCCACACGAATTGGGGATGCCGTATTATCGACCGGTATTTTGAACCACTTACAAGATCAATATGATGATTTTGAAGTGACCGTTGTGTGTGGGCCATTATGTACGTCTTTGTTTGAAGGTTGCCCGCATTTAAAAGAGATTATTGCCCTTAAAAAAGAAAAGCATCACAAGCACTGGTTCAAATTATGGCGTAAGGTAATGTTCACGCGCTGGTTCATGGTGGTGGATTTGCGCGATAGCTTTGTTTCGCGCGCCATATTGGCAAAGCACCGTTTTACGGGAACGCGCAAGTTAGATAAACAAGCGCATAAGGTTGAACAAGCGGCGCAGTTAATCGGGCAGGGGCAGAATGTACCATCACCCGCATTGTGGTTTACACCTGCGCAGTTGGATAAAGCTGAAAAGCTTGCGGGGCATGATGAGCGCCCGATTTTGGCCGTCGGCCCAACGGCGAATTGGATTGGTAAGACTTGGCCTAAGGAAAATTTCATTAAGCTACTACGCCGTTTGGTTTTGGATGCACATGCACCATTGCAGGCGCATCGTATCGCGATTATTGCTGCGCCGGGTGAAGAGGCTGATGCTGAATATATCTTAAATGAAATACCTGAAAATATTGGCATGAATATAATTGCCAAAACATCACCGGGTGAAGCGGCGGCGTTTTTATCAAAATGTGCCTATTATATTGGGAATGATTCAGGTTTGATGCATTGTGCTGCAGCGTGCGGCGTAAAAACATTTGGCCTTTATGGTCCAAGCTGGCCGCATCTCTATCGTCCATGGGGTGATCATGCGGCGCATATAGCGACAGAACAGAATTTTGATGAATTGACGACTTTTGATGGTTATGATCCTAAAACACTTGAGCGTAGTTTGATGACAAGCTTGTCCGTGGATCAGGTTTTTGAGGCCTTTGTGCGCTTCATTAAGGCCGCATAAATCTCGTTTTATTATTTACGTTTTGGTTTGAAGGCTTGATCGAGCATAGTTGTGCCGCCTG
>JASBUS010000086.1 GCA_030147745.1 Alphaproteobacteria bacterium | reverse complement strand
GAGTTGGTGGCCAAGGCAAATCCCGAATAGTGGTAAGCCTGATTTTATGATTGCTTGTAGAGTGTCCTTAATTTCCGCATATGTCGCGGCAGGGTCACCCGGGCCGTTTGAAAGGAAGATACCGTCTGGATTATGCTTCATAATTTCATCAAAGCTTGATGTGCCTGGGACGAGGGTGACATCGCAGCCTGCATTGGTTAGGCCTCGCATGATGTTATCTTTCGCGCCAAAATCAAGAGCGACAACTTTAAAGATGCCTTTTTGTATGGCATGGGCGTCATTGGCGCTTTGGAAGCCGTGACCCAATTGCCATACGCCGCTATCCCAGTTCGATGTATCGCCGCGCTGTGCAGTTTTCGCGAGGTTAAGACCGCTTAGGCCGCTCCATTCTTCGATGGCGGCAAAAATCTCTTCAAGGTTAAATTGGCCATCGGCTTTATAAGCAATCGCGCCGCGTGCTGAACCATTATCACGCAGCTGCTGCGTTAGGGCGCGGGTATCAATGCCTGAAATTGCCGGTAGTTTATGTTCCGCGAGCCATGATTCGAGTGTTTTCGCGCTGCGCCAGTTTGATGGGGCCGTTGGATATTCGCGGGTGATTAAGCCTAAACATTGTGGGGCAGGGCTTTCGATGTCTTCATCGTTAATGCCAACATTGCCGATATGTGGGAAAGTAAATGTGATGATTTGGCCTGCATAGCTTGGGTCAGTTAAAATTTCTTGATAGCCACTCATCGAGGTATTGAAACAAATCTCGCCAATATTGAGTTTTTCAGCGCCGTAACCTTTCCCCCAAAATATTGTACCGTCTTCTAGCATTATGAGTGCATTAGCATTTTTCGGCTGGGGGACAAAGTTCGTCATCAGGCATTCTCCATATGTATTGGTTCATGGCGCAGTATTTTGCTGTATTCTACAGGGCAAAATTATATTGTATTCTGACACCGTATCGTTATTATCCGTTTTCGGTATAAATTTAAAGTGTTTTTTTGAGAAAGTTCATGACAAAGCGTATAGGAATCTACCCCGGCACGTTTGACCCGATCACTAAGGGCCATTTGCATATCATTCGCCGTGCAAGCAAATTGGTCGATCATTTGATTGTTGGTGTGGCGGTTAATGCGGGTAAAAACCCACGTTTTAGCGCCGAAGAACGTGTGGCTATGGCGCAAACTGATATTGCCAATATGCCCGACAAGCATTGCGAGATTACGGTTGAGGGATTCGATCATTTGTTGATCCACTATGCGGCGGAGAAAAACGCGTCATGTATTATTCGTGGTCTGCGCGCGATATCTGACTTTGAATATGAATTTCAAATGACAGGCATGAATGCCAAGCTGAATAAATCCATTGAAACGGTGTTTTTGATGGCGTCGGATGAATGGCAGTTTATTTCCAGCAGTTTTGTCAAAGAAATCTGCGCCCTCGGTGGGGATGTTTCAGAGTTTGTCACGCCGTCTGTGCTTGATAAATTAAAAAATGTATCTTGAGCCCATTGAAAATTAACGGATTTTTTAGAAATTTCGTATTATCTAATAAATAATGCTTGACGCAGGAAAGTGAAATCCATATATATGGGTCAGCTTTTTCGGAAGCACATCAAAAACATTCAAAGTGACCGCTTAGCTCAGTTGGTAGAGCAACTGACTTTTAATCAGTAGGTCCGGGGTTCGAATCCCCGAGCGGTCACCACTTTTCTTACTTAAATCATTAAAGAGCAAATAAATACGATACGCATTGTGTGTTTATTTTTGTTCAAATTTGAAATCTTTTAATAGCTTCTGCACCGGCTGAGATTGCTGTAATTCTGGGTTATGCAGTTCGACCTCTATATATCGTCCCCAGCCTTCATCGATTGATGCTTTGGAAAAATTTTCAGCCAGTTTTTGACCTAGGCCGTAGCATTTTTGGCTTTTCAAAAAACGTTGGTTTTGGCGGTAATCATCCTTTTCAACCCATATAGAGATATCTGCTTCGGCATTTATGTGACCGAGCACGCGTTTAGAATCAGCATTTTGGATGAAGGCAACACCCATTTCGCTATGGCCTTCTAAATGCGCGTTTAAAATGGCTTGGTCAGACCAAGAACAGCCGCTGCCATGTGCGTCTTCATCATAAAAAGAAAAGAGACGCCGTTCCCATGCAAGGTCGATATAGGATATTTCAATCTCTTGATCCGCCAGACGGCCAGAGACTTTTTCATCATAATTGACGTTACCTGTACGGCCATTAACGGCATCGGCGCTTAATAATGTATCGCGCATATAATCGGGGATGATTTTTTTACCAGATGAAAACGACCCCTCAATACTGACGCGCAGGGGACGGCCAAGCTGTTTGAGGAAATCAGGCGGAATGCACGCCGCTAAGCGTTCAGAAAAATCAATGAGATCCTGCTTACTAATCGTCAGGGTCTTATATGTCTTTGGTAAATCAGCCTGCATAAACGTCAACCCAGCCCCCTCAACTGTAAGGCTATTCTATAAGAATACTCCTAATGAAGGGTTAAATAGCGCTGCATTAACAAATTATGCACTTTTGTAGGGCATGATATTTCTTTGTAATTACATCTTAAGTACAGTGGGGCGGTGTGGAAGCAAACTTTGATAAGTATTTGGCTCAAAAGGAGCGCGAAGCATATATGGGCGTTTTGCTTGGCTTGATTGTCGTTTGCTTTTTTGCATCTAAATTTTTACTGGGTTTTTATTTTGAATTTTATAACCTTCCGCCCGTGTTGGGCGAAATGTTGGAAACGCCTGACGAATGGGTTCGGCAGTGGTTGGATTCATACGTCAGTGTGCATGCGGAACAGGCACGGATACATTTGTTTTTACTTTTGTGGCTGTTTTTATATTTATGCTTTATTCCAATAATTCTTAAGCAGCCAAATCCAGATAAGTTGGGACAATTAGCGCGCGTGGATGGGCAGGACTGGCGTTTGTGGCAACTGCTTATCTATTTATTGGTTGAGAATATGCCCATCATATTGGGGGCGATTTATGTGTTTACCATTGGTTTTGAGCAGACGGTTTATGCCTTTGAGAGCTTTATTGTCAGCGTCATAGGTGCGCAAATTATATGGTGTCTTATATTATTACGTCATGTTAAAGGGCGCAATTTATACGAAATTTTATTAGGTGTACGCCTAATTCTGCCACAGAAATATCGAGATAGAATTCGTGGGAAATTTGAAAAGAGGTTGAGAAGTCGATTTGGTCGTGGAGTGCTTTGTGTGGAGCACGGGGGTGGTCTTTTTAACATTATTGTCTTTACGCTGATTTTTGCATTTTTGATTATACAAAATTACCGCGCACCAGACGTTGACCCGCGTTATGAAGCACGGCTTTATGGTGGTTATGAATTGGTGTGGGATGATAATTTATTTTTTGCGGTTGAGGGCATAACTGCGCCTGCGGAAGTCGAGGATTTTTATGCCTATGGGCGAAAATCAGCTTATAAGAAGTTCAAAATATTTGAGGAGATGAAGCATTACGCAAAAATTGACCCTAAATATTTATATGACGTGCCTAAGTTAGACGATGATGCAGTTAAGCTTGATGCGCAAAACGCGTTAAAAATTAATAGCAAAAATATGAAGAAACTTGATTGCCTCTATAACTTAGATTGGCAAGCTAATTTTAGCTGCGCCAGTTGGGACGATTGGCAAAGTTATGTGGCTGAATATACAGTGATGTGGGATCGCTTTAATGCATTGGCGGACTTGGATTATGCGTATAATTCTGTCCCTATGTTTTTGGGGAGCCAGATGTCAGAGATAAATCCACTTTCTCAATTGAAAGCAGCGCAGATCATTTATTTGGCTGAACAAGGGCAACATGATGCGGCGATGGATGAATGGCTACGTTTTATGACGCTTTATAAGAAAATCCTGCCAAGTCGCGATACGATGGTGAATAAGGCAGTGATTTTAATTGCGGTTAAGTCGCACTTCCATGCTTTAGAAAAATTATTGCATATTGCGCCGCGGCTCGCGCAGCAATATGAGGAGGCGTTGATCTCGGTACTATATGTTAATCAAGAAATTTTCAGATTTAATCCGTCTGATGATATGGGGTTAATCGAGCCATCTTTGATTTGGTATTTGGGCAATGTCAATGCCGTGCGGAATGATATGAATGTCTGTTATGATGAATTTGATCGTTTACCTACGCAATCTCTAGACGTACATGATTTTAAGGACTGCCCAATTCAACGGGTGACAGATGAGGAGTCATGGCTACTTTATGGGGCGTTGAAACCAGGTATATTTTATCCGAATATTGTTTTGGCTATTTTGTATCCAGGTATGCTTAAAGGGGGCTCTTTAGCGCAAAGCATGAAAGTTAACGAAATTCGTTTCAAACTCGCTTCGCTCGGCATTACAATGCGGGCGGAAAATGTACCCTTGGATGAAGCTGCGGCTTATATCGAAGACGCAACAGCATATTATAATCCTTATACGAATAAACCATTCCAGTGGGATGCCGAGGGGCAGTATTTATTCTTCACCTATGGTGAGGATGGGCGTGTTGATAAATTCCGTTTAAATTAGAATATGGCATTTAAATCGTATCATACATCCGTTTATCGGTGATGATGTCTAGTGCGATTTTTGGGTCGTCGGTGATGATGGCGTTGCCGAGTTCGTGTTCGCTGAGTGTGCCGTTTTTGATCATGGTGCAATTGATGAAGGGGCGAAGTTCGCGCCAATAGTCTTGGCCCATCAGGATGAAGGGGAATTGGCCGATTTTTTGGGTGTTCATGAGGGTGGCAAGTTCGAAGGCTTCATCCATAGTGCCAAGACCGCCGGGGAGGAGGATGAAGGCGGAAGAGTATTTAAGCAGCATAACTTTGCGCACAAAGAAATGGTCGAAGTTAATATTAATATCGGTATATGGGTTTGGGCTTTCATGAGGCAGTTTAATACTGCAGCCAATCGATAATGCGCCTGCGTCTTTTGCGCCTTTATTGGCGGCTGCCATAATGCCTGGGCCGCCGCCTGTCATGATGCTGCGCCCGTTCTGGCCGAGCAAATAGGCAGTGTCATAAGCCATTTGGTAATATGGGTTATCTGGCGTAAGGCGGGCAGAGCCAAATATAGTGACGCAGTTTTCTACCTTACGTAGGGCGTTAAACCCCTTGCGAAACTCGCCCCATATACGGAAGCTGCGCATAAGGTCGTGGACGTAATCTTCCGCGCCTTGGAAGAGTTTATAATCTTTATCAATGCCGTTTTTTGTCATGTTTTGCTTCCGTCATCAGTTTCAAAGTATTATAAAGACAATTCAATAATTTAAAAACAGGGTAATCTATGTATTTAACGTTTATGGGTGCAACAGGCACGGTTACAGGGTCTAAATATCTTCTTGAAGATGAAGGCTATAAGCTAATGATTGATTGTGGTCTGTTTCAAGGCCTCAAAGAATTACGTGAGCGTAACTGGAGTGGGTTGCCGATAAATCCTGCTGATGTTGATGATATGATTCTGACCCATGCGCATATCGACCATAGCGGGTATATCCCTAAATTTATTAAGCAAGGTTTTAAAGGCAAGGTTTATGCCTCGCTCGCGACGACGGAGCTTTGTGATATTTTGCTGCCTGATAGCGGTAATATCCAAGAAGAAGACGCGCGCCGTGCCAATAAATATGGCTATAGCCGCCACCATCCTGCAGAGCCGCTTTATACGATGGAAGAGGCATGGGAAGCGATGGAAGCGTTTAAGCCCGTTGCCTTTGGTCAGAAATACGCGCTGAATGATATGCTGAATTTCTCCTTCAGCCGTGCAGGCCATATTTTGGGTGCAGGCAGTGTGCGTATTGACGATGGTTCAACATCGATTGTCTTTTCAGGCGATATTGGCCGTATGAATGATCCGATGATGGTGAAACCTGTTGGGCATCAAGAGGCTGATTATTTGGTGTTAGAATCGACCTATGGCGACCGTGATCATGACCCTGAAGATCCATCAATTAAATTGGCGGAGATTATTAACCGCACAGTAGCGCGTGGCGGGGTGGTGTTGATCCCAGCTTTTGCCGTCGGACGTGCGCAGACTTTGCTTTATTATTTACACCAGTTAAAAGAAGCCAATGCCATTCCTGATGTGCCGATATTCCTTGATAGCCCGATGGCGATTGATGCAACACAGCTTTGGAAAAAGCATCATGTTGACCACCGCTTGTCAGAAAAGCAATGTGACGAGATTTTCAAAATCGCGAAATATATGCGTACGCCAGAGCAGTCTAAATCCCTTAATGAGATGAATAACATGCCACGTATTATTATTTCCGCGAGCGGTATGGCGGAAGGCGGGCGCGTGCTGCACCATATGAAGAATTACTGTGGCGACCCGAAAAACACAATGTTGTTCGCAGGTTTTCAGGCCGCAGGCACACGTGGTGCGAATTTAACATCAGGTGATACCGAAGTTAAAATCCATGGCTTTACATTCCCTGTGCGGGCAGAGGTTGATAACTTAAGCGGCTTATCCGCTCATGCTGACCGTAACGAGATTTTGAAATGGCTTTCAAGCTTCACCAAGCCACCACGCAAAGTCTTCCTCACCCATGGTGAGCCAGAAGCTGCGCTAGGCTTAAAAGCGGCGATAGAAGAGCGTTATGGCTGGAATGTAGTTATTCCTGAATACTTACAAAAAGAAGAACTGTAATTAATTCGGGCGGCTTAGTGGGCCGTAGCTGTGTTTGTATTTATCCATATAGAATTCGCCGTTGCCGAGGTCGACAATTTGAATGCCTGGTGTGGCTTGTGCTTCGCGGATTTTATCCCATGTTGCGTTTTTACTGTTTAGGGCTTCGTTTGTGATGCCTAAATCTTGCTGTGCATCGCTCAGCATCTTGCGAATTTCAGGATCTTCATGGGTGCGTGCAGCAATTAACAAACGTGTTGCGGTGTCTTCTTGGCGTGGGTTGCCCAATTCAACGGCGGCGCGCTGGGCAAGGGCTTGCCAGAAGATTTTGGTTTTTTCCTGATTGATGATGTTAATTTCACCTTGCTGTGTGGCTTCGATGGTTTTTAACGCTTTTTCGGTTTCTTCGGTAATGGTCAGGCGTGCGAGTTCTTTTTTATGCTCGCCGCAAGCTTGGCTAAAATCAACGCTAATGACTTTGCCGTCTTCGTCTTTTACTTCATGCAGGCAGTCATCAGATAAGCTATGGATTATGCGCTGTGATGCACAGGCAGAGAGCAGAACAGGAAGTGCCACTGTAACGAAGATTTTTTTAAGATTCATTTTTACACACCATTAGTTTTTTATATTACCGTGAGGTAATTTATATATTTTCCATATTAAAATCAAGTATTGTTGTTAACGCATTGATTTTAATAAAGATAAGGCCGCTATAGGGGAAGGGAAGCGGCCTCATCATTCTGATGTTTGGTCTATATCAGAGCAAACATAATATTCTCAATTTAAACTAATTATTGTTTTGGCGCTGGCGCGACTTTCTGAGTGTATTTTGTAAAGTCTGGCTTTTGTGTGCTTACTGGCGCGCCGTTTGTAAGGGCGTTAAATGTGCCCCACATAACTTGTTCGCAGTTTTCATGGCCTTGACCGCGAATAGCGAGGGTTTCTTTCACAACAGCTTGCTTGTTTGCACCGTCTTGGATGACTGTTGGCTTTAAGTTACAGCTATGAGTCACTGTTTGGTTGAACGCTTGGCCGATTGCACGTGTTTGTTCAACTTGAACGGCGCTGTTTGCTTGGACTTCAGCGATATACATGTTGGCTTGTGCGTTAATGCTTGTGCTTGTTGTGTGGGCATTTGCATTAATTTCTGCAACTTTAGTCGCTTGGTCGTAAGCTTTTTGCAGTGAACGTTCCTGTGCAATGTAATTGCCCATCAAACATGTCGCTTTTTCCTGTTCACCTTTACGAAGGTTTGCAAATACTGGTGCGCGTTCAGTCGGCGCAAGATCTGCAAGTTCAGGGATTGTGTATGCTACTTCGACAGTTTTACCGTCAACTTTCATTTTACCTGTAAGGGCAACCGCTTCGCTGCCAACAAAACCAAATGATAGGCCGCCGTAGCCTGCGTATACGTTACCGCCACCAGCGCCGAATGAGAATGACGCTGAACACTGCTTCGTTGCCAAAATTGCCGCAGCTTGTGGAATGTTAGATGCCGCACCCGCTTTGTATACACTGTTATTTGTGTAGCTGCTGTTATTACCGCCAACAGATGTGTTTTGTGTATTCTGGTTTTGGCTGTTACCGCTGCCACTATTGTCTACTGATGTAGATTGGCTGTTGGTTTGGTTATTGTCTTGCGACTGGTTGTTTTCTTGCGCTTGGCTATTGCTTTGCTCTTGGTTGTTGTTCTGCGCAAGATCGTTTTGTGAAGATGCATCAATATTGGTTGTTGAATTATCTTCGATTGTGCCTGTTACGCCACCGTTTTCGATGTTTGACAACAATTCAGCGCCACCAGCAATGTTGCTGTTATTGGTTGTTGAATTATCAGCAATGTTACCTGTTACGCCGCCATTTTCAATGTTTGAAAGAAGCTCCGCGCCGCCACCGATGCTGCTGTTGTTCGTGATTGAATTGTCATTCAATTCAGCGCCGCCAGCATTGTTTAGTGTTTGTGAGTTGTCAGTGATTGTGCCACTGATATTGCCGTTTACATCACCGTTTGTTGCGCTTGTGTCGCCAACAAATACTTCAGCGCCACCAGCGTTGTTCAATGTTTGTGAATAATCAGCGATTGTACCGTTTACGTTGCCGCCTGATGAGACAGATGAAATTGGCGCAATGCTCACTTGGTTATTTTGGTCGCCGCCTTGTGCTGTGGCTGTGCCAGTTGCTGTGACGACTGGGTTGTTTTCAACAACGGCAGGTTCAACAGTTATAAAGTTTTCAGGGCCACCAACATTAATGATTGGCTGTGTTTGTTGTGTGCCACCTGCAAATGCTGCACCTGATGTGCCCAAAGCTGCTGCTAGGATGGCTGCGTTTTTCAAATTCGATAGTTTAGTGGTCGTCATTTTAAATTCCTCTATTAAATCTCGGCTTATACATCTCGGGGTTTTGGGCCCTTAAAAGCTTTTCGCCTTCTATGACACTGTTTCAACGGTGATGGGTTATGCCATGATTATGTATAGTGTGTCAACAAACTTTATTTAACATTATGTTTTCCTTATGTTTTTGTGAATTTTGTTGATTTTTGTTTTGGATTATGTGAAAACTATGCCCGAATTTACCGCAATGTTAGGACAAGACCATGAGCGATATTGAAAAACAAGAAGTTCAAGCGAGCGAGAGCAAAAGCAAATTTTCACTTAAATCAGTTTGGCGCGGCGTTACGCAGCGTTTACCAAGTAAGAATACGCTGAAAAAAGCTTTCACGCCTGCGGCCTTGGGTATTGCGGCTGGTGTTGGTGCAAAGATTGCCGCGATGGCAGCAGGGGCGGCGATTTTAGGGCCAGTCTTTACGGTAGCTGCAGGTGTCGGTTTAACGGCTTACAGCTTTAATAAAGATTATAAGCAACAGACAGAGCATGATAATGCGCTCGATTTCTTTAAATCACGTTGGAAGGGGTATTCATTACGCTTGGCGTTAACAACAACATCAGCCTTTATTGGTTTTGGTGGGGCAGATTGGATTGCGGACAACTATTTTACTGTCGGCGCACCTGAAATTATTGAAGTGCCAACCGATGATATTCCTGAAATTATCCCTGAAAGCGGCACAGAAGTACCTGTTGAGCCACCAGTTGAAGAACTTCCAGAAGAAGAGACAGAGATAATTCCAGAAGAACCAGCTTTGGTTATTCCAGAAAGCCCATATGAGAAATTGGCGTTATTGGCACAAAACCCTGATTTAAGCGACCAAGCGCGTGAAATGATTGATGCGGCGCTTAAGGGGCAAACATGGGCGGTACGTGATGTTGGCCTTGGTTTGATTAATGGTTTCTATGGTTTTGACCAATTAGGTGAGCTTACGGATCTTGTTGATGCCGATGCATGGGGCGCGCAGCTTTTGAAAGATGCCGTTGAAACGGGTGATGTTAAGGCGCGTATTGATTATGCATATTTCCAATATACTGGCGTTAATGACGCGATTGCACAAGACCAAGCGGCCGCGCTTAAAACCGTCGCTGAATTAGACCGTGTCTGGTTACATGGTGACAGCGTGCTTGATAAAGTTCACTTAGACCAAGCAAGAGAGCTGTTTGTTGCGAATATGCCTGAAGGTACGGATATTAATGATTACCGTGTCGAGAAATTGGGCGATGAAGGTTATAAGTTCATTAATCTAGCGCAAGAACAAGCGATCAAAGAGGCGCAAGAAGCGGCTATGCGTGAAGCAGGCTTTGATCCATCTGCTTGTAAGGTTGAGGCAAATTCAGCGCAAGACGGCTTTATTATCAAGACTTGCCGCCCTCAATTTGGGATATAAATTAGCGCCTGTTATATAACTGTATATATTGTTGTTGTTTGTATATATTCTATTGCACAGCCATTTTTTCTGTGCTAAATAGAATTTAATAAATAAAAAAAATAAATATATACAGGGAGATCAGGATGCAATCCAAGCTATATTCTTTCAAAAATTATGCGAGCGTCGCGCTGCATTATACCGCCGTTGGTGCGCTGACGGCTGGTGCGGTCGTGCTTGGTTCACCATGGGCATTGGCGATTGGCGCTGGTGTAACGATGGCTGTTGCGCCTGCAATGACCAAAGCGGCGGCACGTTTCTTGGAAAATGAATTACAAGAACACCCAGATACACATAATTTGTCGCCGAATTTGCGTAAAATGGTTGATGATTTGAGCCGTGAATCAGGCCTAACGCAAGAGCGCCAGAAAATTTTCAGCTTCCGTCCTAAGCAATTGGCCGAAGATATTGATTATGAAGCGGAAAGCCGTAAGGAAAAAGGCAAGGGCCTTTGGGATTATATGTTCCGCAAAACTTTTGAAGAAGCGGAGCGCACACCAAATGCGGCGGCTTCTAACTTCGGTAAACCCGTGATCATTATTTCAGAAAAGCTTTTGGCTTTATTGAATGAAGATGAGCAAAAAGCCGTATTGGCACATGAATTTACCCATGCAGCGGCGGAACATCAGCGCGTTGCGACACCTAAAAATTTGGTGTCTATGGCAACCAAAATCAGCAATAAATGTATGATTTATTTGGGGTATATTCAGACAGGTATTGTTGGCTTTATTACAGGTATGGCCGCTGGCGTGGTTGGTACACTTGTTGGCCGCGATATGCATCCGAAAGGGCATTTAATTGGTAAGAAGGCCAAGGATGTTGACCCGAATGATTTTGAAGAAGTGCGCGAAGCAAAGCGTTTGTCTAACATATTTGGTCAAGTCGCTATGGTTGGTACAATGACCTGCTTTAACCCTGCGTTCTTGCCAATATATGCGGGGGCGAAAGGGATTAACCTTGGTTTGACCTTCACTGAAAAAAGCATGTCACGCAGCAATGAGTTTCAGGCTGATGCAGGTGCAGTTAAATTGGGCGCAAGTCCATTAGCGTTGATAACATCACTTCGTAAAATGGAAGCATTAGTTGACCGTAGTAAATGTAACTATTTCGGTGTCGATGAAATGCCGAAAAAAGGTCAATTGTCTAAGTTATGGGGCGAATTAAACGCAACACACCCTGCGACAAATAAACGTGTTGCAGCATTGGCGTCTATCGCACGTAAACAGGGCTATGGTGAAGCGGAAATTGAACAAGCTGTAAATGGTGATGTGAAAATTGACCACGTACCTGATTTGGACAGTGAATTGTTCCAAGCTGTACGTTTATTCTACAGCCGTTAAATCATTATTATATGTGGGCTGCGGCGTTGGTTGCGGCTCATGTACTAAATCAACATCTAGGCCAGTCTTAGCCCAATCAATATTTGGGATTAAAGCTTGGCCTTTTGTTTTTTTATCCTGAATTTCATCATAGGTTTTTTGTAAGTAAATGAAACGTTCAGCCGTAGCAGGGTGAGAGCTTCTTTTATCAATGCTTTCGGCACTGATTTCGACCGCCATGCGGCGCCAGAGATTTATGGCATCACGCATATCATATCCTGCACGTTCCGCGAAATACATGCCGATATAATCGGCCTCACGTTCAAATTCGACGCTATATATATTTGTGGCGGCATCCACGATGATATTGGCATAGTAATCATCAAGATAAGATGTGTCCTGCATTATTAAATCCGTTAGAAGGATGCCTGCTTTGGCGATGAATCTGTTTATTGTTGATTTTTCAACATGCTTCATCAGGTTATGGCCAACTTCATGGCCGATGATATTGGCAATTTCCTCATCTGTTTTGTTAAAGCGATACATGCCGCGGGCATAAATGACAGTTGTGCCATGGGCATAGGCGTTAATTTCAGGGGCGTGATATTGGTAGTGGAATTTATAATCGCAGACTTTGTAGGCTTTGGGTTTAAAGGTAAAGGTTTTGTTACCGCGTAACATCAAGAATTCGATCTCTTCATCATCATCCTTCACGGATGATTTAATGGCTTTTGCATGTTTCTTGCTGCTTGATACATCTGTGCCATTAATCGCAATGATTTTATCGCCCAGTTGAATATGTTGTGCGGCATCTGTACCAGGGTAGACTTCATGAACTTGATGAACATGGTCTAGGCCATAGAGATTTTCGGCAATTTCTTGCTGTTCACCGCTGAGTGTATTTATGTTCCACGTCGAAAAGCCTAAGGAATATTTTGTTTTGCTGCATAGATCGGCATTTTTGCGGATGATGTTAAAAAAGATGCCATATAGATGTGATGTTTCTTTAATGCGCTGCTGAAAGGCCATTTCTTTTTGAGTGCGAATTTCAGCATTGATTTCATCTTTGCTCGCACCGTGATACCGCGATATTGGTGACTGGCAGGCGCCAAGGCAACAAAATAGGGTGAGTAGCAATAAGGCGCGCAGCTTTTTCATAGCTTTATCATATAAAAAACGCCGCTGGGTTACAACGGCGTTTGAAAATTGCATATCGTGAAAGAATTATGCAACAGCTTTAAGATTGCCTGCTGCTTCTTTGCCACGGCTCTCAACAATATCATACTCAACAGTTTGACCTTCGTTAAGTGTATTAAGACCTGCTTCTGTAACTGCAGAGATGTGAACGAACACGTCTTTGCCGCCATTTTCAGGTTGAATAAAACCAAAACCTTTATCAGGGTTAAACCATTTGACTGTACCGGTTGCCATTTAAGGACTCCTTGCTTGTAGTTAGTAGTAGTGTATTAGGCATCGTAGAAAGTCTGCCTAATTCTCATTAAAGCAAGGTATTTCGTAGATGTTTGATATAGTGATGCCATGAAATCAAAGAAAAAGCAACGAATTTATACGCATGGAGCAATATTGTATGCTTTGGTGCTTTATAACCCAAGGTTTTGCACAGAAGATGAAGGGGCTCTATTCTGGTTGTTATTGTCATCAATTTTGGGCGTATCATTGGTTTGCTGGACAATAGCGGTGAAATCACGTTGTGGATTTACGCCCTCATTATTATGATCAGCCTCCATTGTGGAATCATCATCTTGTTCCATATGGCTTATTAAGAATTGATCGACAAGCTCTGGATTATTCTCAAGCTCATTAGATAATGCGCGGAGTTCTTTCTCAAGGGGCGCTTTACGATCACTTACGCCGCGGCCTGCGCCTTTAATATTATCAATTTTTTCTTGTAGCTCATTGATGCGTGCAATTTGTGGAAATTCAGTGCCCACGGATTTATCAAATTTCGCGATGGTTAAAGCCATATCGAGTTTGTCGTCTTCAGGCAGCATGTTCAGTATTTCACGCGCAGTTTGCGGATCACCTAATTTTTCGATTAACTTGGTTTCGTAACCCTGCTTGGCTTCGGCTGATTTTTCTTTTGCCTCTTGGATTAAATCATTAACGATGCGGCCATTTCTATTTTCTACGCGCAGCATTTGTTTATAGCGGTTATGAATAGAGTCCATATCATTTTTGGCTTCGATTAAATCACGGAGCTCTGGTGATACGGCTGAGGGATCATTCGGTAGGTTTTTCAGAATGACATCATTAAATGCGCCGCGCTGTGTTTGTGTATCAAGCATACTGACGTTAAGTTTTTCGAGGAGATGCTGCGGAATATCGCTGTGACGATTGGCAAATTCTTCGAATTTTCGTTGGGCTTCAATTTCGACAAGCGGCGTGGTGACAATAAAGAAAAAGCCTTGCCCGCCAATATTTTCAGCTTGCATCATATTTTCTACATTTTCACTAAGCTTCATATAGTCATCATATGCTTCTTGTGAAATATCGCCTTTATCAAGCATGTCTTTAGCGTCTTCACGCTGGTTTTCATGTACATAATTGATTAACGCGCCAACGCCACCAGTTAAGGCAATACCACCGACTACAGAAAGTTTGGCGAGTTTACCTGCTTTAATGAGGCCGCGCGCGGCATCTACAGATAACTCTGCTGCTTCATCGCTTATTTTTAAGGCGCTATCGGCTTTATTGGCTAATTCGGCATTTGATTCAATGCCTTGTTCAACAACCTTTGTAAACTCGGGCTGAATGTTTTTGACTTCTGGTTTGGCTGCTGCCTCACGTGTGGCCTTATATTCTTTATTCGGGTCAGGCGGGTTGTTTTCGTTGATGCCTTGATAATGTAGAATTTCTTCGTGGCGGAATTGATCCGTGGCGGCATCTAAATGTTTCTTCTGATCGGTGAGAACGTGATCCATATCCCAAGATTTATCTGGCGTGCCATGTGGCGCGATCTCTATTTCGCTATGGGTTGATATGACCGCTAAGCCATCGGCATAGCCTTCAATTTTTTGGCCATTAATCGCGGTTTCACGTACCTTTGGATCTTCCACGACGGAAAAGTTTTTACCTACGATTTTTTCTTGTGTATCGGCATCAAGATTAATGCCTTTCTTCTCTAGATATTCAGATATATTTCCACGGTTAAGATCAGCGGTTTTATCCGCGATTGTTTGCTGGGCTAGTATTAACTGGTCTTCATAACCGGGCTGAACAAGTAAACGGAATTCACCGCCGCCGTTATGGGCGATCACGAATTTATCGGATTCTATGCCTGCTTCGTTAAGGGATGTCTTAACAATTTTGGCCATGTCGGTTAGGACAGCATCGGCGCCATCGTGTCCCAGTAAGTTGTTTAAACCGCCAAGGTTTTGGAAGCCGACAAACATCGTGCTTGGTTTTGGACCATCACCAGCGGCTTCGTGCCATAA
Source organism: Alphaproteobacteria bacterium (assembly GCA_030147745.1). Taxonomy (GTDB): domain Bacteria; phylum Pseudomonadota; class Alphaproteobacteria; order Micavibrionales; family Micavibrionaceae; genus UBA2705. The sequence goes on along the minus strand of JASBUS010000086.1, from coordinate 17,443 downwards.
TTTAGCATTTTGATAAAAATCACTGACGGTATGCACGCCCGCGGAAGGATCCATAGGGTTAATGCTGCGAACTTCGTGATCCATAAATTTTTTGATGGATTCATCAAGTGGGCCGCCATTGGCTTTTTCGTATTCTGGAACGCGCTGCTGTTCCATGTAAGCGGCGCGGCGTTCTTCGATTGTGGCATATTGATCATAGGCGAGGCCATCAACATCTGCGGCTTTTAAATTCGGGTCATTAACCGTGTTTTGTGGCGTGCGGTCAACTTCGGCTAAAATCTTCGCGGCTTTTTCATCATAATCAGCAATGGTTGCTGCAGGCTCTGGCGCATGCGCACGGATATTCGTGGCATTTTTCTCAAGATACTCGCCTTGGCGTTTAACTTCTTCATTGAAACGTTGTTGTTCAGCGGCAGGTAATGCGGATATATCTGCATCTTTAGCAAGGCCAAAGTTTCTTTTAACTGTTTCTTCGATATTCATATGACGGCCGACACGGACCTCGCCGATGCTGTCTTTATGTGCTTTTACATCTTCATCCATTTGCGCGATGATATTATCTGGGTCATTAATTTCGCGCATGTCTTTTGCAGCAAGACCGCCGCCGAAGCCATCCTTAAATCGGTTATTGCGGCCTTTCGCATGTTCGTGGTCTAACAGGCCGAGCTCGGCCATTTTAATTTCAACGTTATGGGTGGTCGCCATAATGATGTCGTTATATTTACTTGGCTCAACGCCTTCGACAATAAAGCGCAGCTCATCGCCGCCTGTACGAATGGCGGTGACTTGGCTATCTGGGAAATGTGCTTGCAGATCTGAATATACGCTTTGCGTAATAATTTTAGCGGCAATGTCGGTTTTTGAAAAAGTCTGTTTGATGTTGATGGCATCAGATAAGACTTTTTGTTCTTCTAGGGGCAGGGCTTTAAATGCTTTTTCAGCATCAGCAAATGTTGCATGGCCATGATCCTGCTGGAATTTCTCAATCGCGTATTTCTTTTGGAAATGTTCGTTTGTGCCGCCCATATTGCCGAAATCGAATTCGAGCATCATCACAGGTTTCCCTGTTTCTTTCGCGTAAATATGGGATAGGGCGGTTTCAACGCCTTTATGGTCTTTTTTCAAGACGCCTGTTGTCCCGTCTGCTGAGCGTTTAATTGCTTCTGCGTCACGGACATCGGCTAAAATTTGTTGTTTCGCGGCTTCACTAACGTCTTTTTGATCAAGATATTTCTCGGTGAGCTTAACGGCGAGCTCGCCAGAGTCGATTAATTTGCCTTCATCTTGCCAAATATTGATGATATCGCCAATCACCTGTTCGCGACTTTGACCGCTTAGCTCCGCATAAGGCTGAACCCAAGATTCAAGCTCTTTCATATGCATGATTTCAGATGGATTATATGGCAATTTAAAAACTCCTTACCCACTTACGTAGGGTAATTTTATGCAAAAAGAGTTAAATTTAGGTTACATCATGCATTATGTGCATGTTTTTACCATTTTACACCGATAATTGTTGAAGTTAATTATAGGTGATCTATAGTCATATAAATCACAAAGAAAGGCGTGTGTAAATGACCCCGATTGAAAGTCAGTTTGAAGGCAAAATAGGTTTTGGTGGACGTTTGCGTGGCTATTTCTTTGCAGGTATTCTGGTTACTGCGCCGATCGCCATTACAATTTACCTGACCTATATTTTCTTTAACTTCATTGATACGACCGTAAAGAAAATTCTGCCGCTTGATTTGTTGCCAACGCATTATCAACCCTATGCTTTGCCAGGTTTCGGCATTTTGTCGGCAATCGTTTTCTTTATTTTGGTCGGGTGGTTTGCACGTAATGTTCTTGGGCGCTTATTATTGCGTCTGTCGGATTATGTGATGCATCGCATGCCGATTATTTCAAAGCTATATGCCGCTGTAAAACAAATTATTGAAACGATTATGGCGAGCCAATCGCAAGCGTTTCGTGATGTCGTCCTGCTTGAATACCCACGTAAAGGCTGCTGGGCTGTTGGTTTTGTCACGGGCACAACACATGGTGAGGTGCAGGATATAACATCAGAAGAAACCGCGAATGTCTTTGTTCCGACGACCCCAAACCCGACATCAGGTTTTTTACTTTTTGTACCAAAGTCCGAACTTAAATATTTGAACATGACGGTCGAAGAAGGTGTGAAGCTTGTGGTGTCTGCAGGTATCATTACGCCTGACTCAGAGCACATAAAAGTGCCAAAGCCAAAGAAAGCTGCACATAAGAAAGACGCATAAATTGCGCTTTGCTGTATCATAAGAGTTTGTTAATATAATTTATTTATTATGTTATTGAATAATAATAATTTTTATGAGGCGTGAGCAGAATGGTTAAATCATCAAAAGATATGACGATATTAGAGCGTCGCTTTGTGCCCTGTGGTGAGATTATCCTGCAAGAAGGCGAGCGCGGCAATAACGCGTATTTGGTGCAGAGTGGTGAAGTTGAAGTCTTTTCAATGGCCGGTGACCGTGAAATTATCCTTGGCAAAATGGGCCCGGGGCAAATTTTTGGTGAAATGTCCTTGGTGTTTGATCACCCACGTTCAGCGTCCGTGCGTGCGACGGAACATTGTAATTTGATTGTCATTACTCGCAATGTTTTTAATGATAAATTGACCCGCAGTGATGTGACGATCCGCGCCATTGTGAATATGCTGACGAAGCGTATTCTTGAAACGAATAATGCGCTGCTGAATAAAAATGATGGCCTTGATGATATGCAAGACGTCGTCCTAAATATATATAACAATGTTGTTGAAACATTGGAAAAAGACGAGCGCCGTCAGTTCAGAAATGCGGTCTTGCCAGAGCTTAATAACTTCCTTGATGCGGTCGCGCGCTTCTCACGTGAACGTGCGTTAGAAAAAGACGCGGATAACTCTTCAGACGACTTTACTTTATAACGCCTACGCCATATTTAATTAAGTGGTGGTGATGTTTCTGTGTCTTGCGCAGAAAGCCTAAACTTAATCCAAATTCTTGTCTGCGGCGATGCGTATAAAACGACTCATTTTAGGTGTTTTTCTTCTTATCCTTTCTGCGGTGGCACTAGGGGCGGCTTTGCTGTTTAGTGGCGCGATTTCAGGGGATAGTATCAAGCCTTATGTGGTCGATACGGTGCATGATCGCCTCGGCTATAATGTCAGTATTAATGGTGAAATTGCCTATAAAATATGGCCTGCGCCGCATGTGCGCGTGAATGACACGGTGATCAATAAGGTCACTGGCAATAAGGATGACTTTGAAGCCAAAGTCGGTCAGGTTGATCTCTATATTTCATTAATGGATTTGCTTAAAGGTCAATTTGTTGTCGATAGCCTCAAACTCAATAAGCCTGATTTGGTCTTGAGTGATTTTATGTCATGGCAGACCGATGAAATTAAAGCGATGAGCTCCGCGAACAAAGATAAAAGCACGCAGGTGAAAGAAGGTTCATCCTTCACATTGCGTAGTTTTGAAATTCTGGATGGCGCGGTAAAAATTGGTGCGGGCGATGCGCGTAAAGATGTCCGTGCGTTGAATGTTAAATTGGCGCAAAATTTATTGCTGGGGCATTATGATGTTAATTTAAGCGCTGAGCATAGCGGGCAGGCGATTAAAAGCCAGTTGAAGGTCAATATTCAAGATGTCGCGAATAAGATCCTTGGTGTTGATGGCTCTATCGCGCTTCAGGATGATCGCATTAAACTTGGCGGCGCAGGTATTTTGTCATGGATGGATGGCGTGTCTTACCAAGGGGAAACACGCCTTGATGTAAAAGACTTTGACGTGTTGGCGCATATCACACCAGATAAAAAATTAGCCGCGAGCACGATGTTATCGGTTGCGCAAAAAGATGGTGGCTATGACATTAAAGCCACCAAGCTGCAAATTAATGGCGGTCAATATCGTTACCGCGGCAGTGTTGAAGGTGCATTGCTGAAAGGGGATCAGCTCGCAGGCGTAGATGTAAAAATCCAAAGTGACCTTGATGCTGATGTCGTCTTAGATAGCGTTGTGGCACGTATTTTGGGGAATCTTTCAGCCGCATCACGAATTGATGTTAGCCGCGACGCGGGCTTATCAGTGCGCGCGGATGTTGATAGCGTGCAACATAAATTTAACATTGCTTTTAAACGCCCTGCGCCTGACAAGGCCGCGAATATCGTGATTAAAAGTGATCGTCTAAATATTGGCGAGATCTATAAAAAACGTCAGGTCGTTGCACAGGAAAATAAACCATTATTCGATGTGTATTTGGAAAAAGGCCAAGATTATTTCCACGAAATGGTCCTCGATTATATTCGTAAATTGCCGGTCTTGCCGCTGTCAAACTGGACTATTGATTTAGGCAATTTGACCTATCAGAAAAATAACCTGACGAATATTAAGGCTGATTTTTCGTTTAACAAAAATGGCGATATTCATGTGAAGACTTTAAGCGGCCTTTATAAAGGGCGCGATGCTTTGCGCCTATCAGGTCATATTGTCGATAACGATAAGCAGCCAAGCTATGACCTACAATTCGGTGTGACGGTAAAAGACCCCGCAGGGTTATATAGCTATCTGCCAAAAGAAGCCGCTGATGTGACTTTGAATTTGTCGGGTGATCCGGTTAAATATAGCTGGGCAGGGCAGACAAGTGTTGGCAGTGCGAATGTTCTGAAATTTAAAGCGCTACATAAGGCGCAGCTACCGAAGGATCATGCATCCCTGTTGATCATTGATGTTGATGCATCAAACCTTCAGGCCTTTTCAAATCATCAGGCTTTCCGCCAAGCATTGCAGGATGCACATTTGACGGGCAAGGCGAATTTACAGGCGCAGATTGGCGTTTTGAAAGATAAATCAATTGAGCTTGATTATCTGAAAGGGAAAATTGGTAACACGAATTTGGATACAAGCGGGCGCGCAAAATTTGTGGCGCAAAAACAAGAATATAGCCTGACATTGAAGGCTGATAACCTGCATTATACGCCGCGCGGCGCGAATAAATCCTCATCAAATACCGCGAAACAGGCGGAATGGTCGCGTCAAGAAATCACATGGCCTGTTGCCGCGAATATCAAAGCCGCCGTTGATTTTGATGTCAAAAAATTACAGATCGATAATATCTTGATGCGCGATGTCGTGGGGCAGGTGCAGCTATCAGATAAAACATTGATGGTGACGGGGCTCAACTTCAATGCCTATGACGGCAATGTTAGTGGCGCGGGCAGCTATAAACTGGCTGAAAATGGCCGTTTTGACCTGAATTATAAAGCTGCGAATGTTAATATTGGTGCATTGATCAAAGCGATTGATAAGAAGACGAACAATAATAAGCCGCCATTTGCTGAAGGTGTATTTAGCGGTGAAGGTGTGTTTGCCAGTGTTGGCCGTAGTGCATCAAGTTTGATTTATGGTTTAAATGGCAGCGGCAAAATTTCGGGGCAAGATGTTACCGTCAATGGTGTTGACCTTGCTAAAATTGGTCAAGTCTTGCGCCTTGATACCAAGCTTGAGAATAACTTGAAGGCGATTGATAGCCTGATGAGTGGCGCAATGAACCAAGGTAAGACCAACTTCAAAACGGTTAATGTCCCATATAAAATTGCAGGCGGTATTGTGCAGCTTGATGATGCAAAATTTACAGCAGATGGCTTTGAGCTTTGGAGCAAAGGGCAAATCTTACTGACAAATAAGACCCTCGATATCAAAAATATGATCACTTATAAGGCTGATGGGGAAGAAGCTTTGCCGCAGGTGGCGTTCACTGTTAAAGGGCCGTTTAAAGCGCCTGTTAAAGATTTGGCGAGCAGCATTGTTGAAGAGTTTATTCGTAACAAGATTAACCGCAAACTGAACAAAGCATTGAATAACGTGCTGCAGGATTTATTGCCAGCGCAGCAAGCCCCGCAAACGAGCGGTGGTGAAAGCACCGAAGGCGGCGATGCGGCAAAAGATAATGCACCCGCGCCAACGCAGCAGAAAACAATTGATCCTGCGCAGCTATTGCTGAAACAAATCTTGGGTCAATAATTCAGATTATTTAGGCATAAAAAAACACCCGGCAGGATTAATCCGCTGGGTGTTTTAAATTGCGTATTCTTAAGCTGCCATATATTGACCGCCATTGATCGAGAATGTTGAGCCATTCACGAATGAGGCGCGTTCGCAGCAAAGATAAAGCACCATTTCAGCAATTTCTTGTGGCTGACCCATGCGGCCTGCTGGAATTTGCTGAATGATATTATCCAAAACTTTTGGGTTAATATGTGCGGTCATGTCCGTTTCAATATAACCTGGGCAGATCGCGTTAACGGTTATGCCTTTTGGTGCGCTTTCAAGGGCAAGTGACTTGGTAAAGCCAAGAATGCCTGCTTTTGCCGCGGCATAATTTGATTGACCAAGCTGGCCTTTTTGACCATTGATCGAGCTGATATTGATGATGCGGCCACTTTGGCGCTCACGCATACCTGTGATCACGGCACGGCACATGTTGAAACATGATGTAAGGTTGGTTTCAATGACGGCATGCCAGTCATCTTCGCCCATTTTATGCATCATGCCATCACGTGTAATGCCAGCATTGTTGATCAATACATCAATCGGTCCAAGATCGGATTCGATTTGTTTTTCAACGGCTTGGCATTGTGCGAATTTAGATACATCCACTTTATATGTTTTTGCGCCTGTTTCAGCTTCACATTGTTTGGCTGCTTCGTCATTGCCGAAGTAAATTGCCGCAACTTTGTAACCTTCACTGGTTAATGCGCGTGTGATTTCAAGGCCGATACCCCGTGTACCGCCCGTAACGATAGCTACTTGTCCTACCATTTTAGACCTCATGATAAATTCCGTTTCTCGTATGTCAGCAACAAAGACTACGCGTATAATTTCTATGATTTTTCAAAAGGGGCTTAAATTAAGCCACTTTTTTCCATTCAGTGCCTTCGCTGCGCTCAACACACATTGCGATGCCCATGCCGCCACCAATACAGAGTGTCGCTAGGCCTTTTTTCGCATCACGGCGCGCCATTTCGTGTAGCAATGTCACCAAGACGCGTGTACCTGATGCACCAATTGGGTGACCAAGGGCGATTGCGCCGCCGTTAACATTGACTTTCTCACTGTCTAGGCCAAGTTCTTTCATCACGCAGCATGCTTGTGCAGCGAATGCTTCATTTGATTCAACAAGGTCTAGGTCGCTGATGTTCCAGCCCGCTTTTTCAAGCGCTTTTTTAGATGCTGGAACTGGGCCTGTGCCCATAATGCTTGGGTCAACACCTGCTGTCGCCCAAGATGCAATACGTGCTAATGGTTTTAGGCCGCGTTTTTCTGCTTCGCTTTGACGCATAAGGACAACAGCGGCTGCGCCATCGTTAATGCCTGATGCGTTCGCTGCAGTGACTGTGCCGTCTTTTTTGAAGGCAGGGCGAAGGGCTGAAAGACCGTCCGCTGTTACGCCTGCACGTGGGAATTCGTCTTGTTCAAAAACAAACTCGCTTTTACGTTCTTTAACGGTCACGGGCATAATTTCAGATTTAAACTTACCTGCGGCAATCGCTTTCTCAGCTTTTTGCTGAGAGGCTGCTGCGAAGTTGTCTTGGTCTTGACGTGTGATTTGGTATTTCTCAGCAATATTTTCAGCTGTGATGCCCATGTGGTAATCGTTATAAACGTCCCAAAGGCCATCAACGATCATGGTATCAATCATTGTGCCTGGACCCATTTTTGTGGCTTCACGCAAATTCATGGCGTGCGGGGCAAGGGACATATTTTCCTGACCACCTGCAACAACGATATTGCTGTCGCCTGAAAGGATCGCTTGCATGCCAAGGGCAACACTACGCAAACCAGAGCCACAAACTTGGTTGATGGTTAGCGCTGTTTTTTCTGACGGGATGTTGGCGGCGATTGCGGCCTGACGCGCAGGATTTTGACCTGTTGTCGCGGTCAAAACTTGACCCATAATAACATCATCAACTTCATTGCTGTTGACTGCAGCGTCTTCCAAAACGGCGCTGATAATTTTCGCGCCAAGTTCAGATGCTGGGATTTTTGATAGGCTGCCGCCAAAGCTGCCGATAGCCGTGCGTTTAGCCGATACAATAACGATTGGATCTTCGTAAGACATTTTCCCTCCAGAAATAAAAATATATATAAATATTGCGACGACTTTAGCAGCACGCTTATTTATTTCAAGCGCAATATGCACTGGGGGTACAGATTATTATTGCTGCATCGCAATAAAAACAAAAATGGGCTGCCAGCATATATCCTGCGCTTTGCGTCCAACCAACATACCAATATGACCACTTTCAGGCGCAATCACTTTTGCAGATGGGATTTGCGCCGCTAAAGCCATGGATGTGGCATAGGGGACAATGGAATCGTTCCGTGGGGCGATAATTAAGCATGGGCAGGTCAGGGCGGATGCGCTGACTATATGCTGTGGGTTTAACGCCCAATGGCCTTTTGATGCGGCATTGTCTTTATAGAATACGCGGATACATTCAGCGATGAGTTCGGCGGGAATATCTGCGCCGCCATTGACCCAATCTTCAGTTGCAACGAAATGTTTGGCGATTGGAGATTGTGGATCATGCTGACCAAAATTGGCGTATTTTTCAGCGCTCTGCATGATATTGGTTTGAATGAATAAGGACTGTAAATAAGATGTCGAAAGCGCAGCATTTTTATCGGCCAAGGCGCGCACCATTTTGTCACTATTTAATAGCAGCGGGCGTAATGTATTATCGCGATGGTGAAAATCCCACGGGGTTGCGAGTAGGGTGAGGCTCTTCACTTTTTCTGGCTGTACGGTGGCAAGGGCGAGCGCTAAATTGCCGCCGAGGCAATAGCCCAAAATATGGGCAGAGCTTTTATGTTCATCAGATATGAAAGATAACGCCGCTGCTAATTTGCCGTTAATTAGGCGGTCTAAACTTTGTTGTTCAGTCTCTTCGGTTAGGGGCCCCCAATCGAAGAGGTAACAATCAAAACCTTGCATGGCAAGCCAGCGTATAAAAGACCGCTCTGCCGTCAGGTCAAAGATTTCAGCGCCATTGATAAAAGAGGGAATCAGTAGCATCGGGATGGGCTGTTTTTGTGCAGATGTCGCAGGCGCTTTTAATAAGCGTGATGCCCCCGATGTCCAAACCGATTCGAGCGGTGGAAGGTCGTCCCCGCGATAAAAATCATGGTGATGATAGTTATGTATGCCCTGTAAAATATGCTGCATATTTTCTTGGCTTAAGGCCATCAACGCCAGATGCATCATGATTGGCATAGGGCCGTGACGTTTGGTTTTATGGGCTTGTGTGCTCTGCATCATATTCTTGTTTTAATTTTGTACCATTTGTGCATAATAGCATTATTACTTTTTTGCGTAGCGTACTATTTTATAGAGAATAGCTTTTAAAATAATAGGAGAGGCTAGAAATGGCAAAGACAAAAACAGATAAGCCGACAGTCGTTAAAAAATATGCGAATAGACGTCTATATGACACAGGACGCAGCTCCTATGTGACGCTCGAAGATTTGTGTGACATGGTCAAAGAAGGTTATGACTTTGTTGTTGTTGATGCCAAAAGCGGCGAAGACATTACACGCTCAGTTTTGACACAAATCATCATGGAACAAGAATCAAAAGGCGAAAATCTTCTGCCGATTAACTTCCTGAAAGATATCATTGGTTATTATGGCGATAATATTGGTGGCGTAATCCCGAATTATCTGGAACAAACTATGGAAGTTTTCAAAGCTAACCAAGAACAGTTCCAAGACCAGTTGAATAAATCATTTGGCGGCGTGTTCCCATTCGGTGCGTTTGAGGAAATGAACAAAATCAATATGGATATTTTCCAGCGCACAATGAAAACCTTCACAGGTATCGACATCGTTGGCGGTAAAAAATAATATTTGATGCCGAAAGCTGTTAGGGCATTTCGGCACAATTCTTGCTTGTCCATTGCTGTAAACGCAAATTTATGTCATGCTTAATAGATAAGCTTGCTGCAGATGGATGAAAGAGAGTCTATAATGAGCCGCAAATATCTCGAAGATAAAATCAAAGATGCATTGGTCCTCGCGAGTGGAAATTCTGCGAAGGCACAGAAGCTTGTCATTCAATGGGCATTGAGTGATGCCAAGCTGTTGCAGCAGCTTTGTAAGCCGCATTTGAACGGTATCACAGCCCATGCAGTTGGCCGTGTGATGACACAAATGGATCGCGATGACGAACCATTGCCAGAAGAACCAGTTTCTATGGATTTAGGGCCAAGTAGTTTCGGGAAAAGTTTGCTTGGCGCGATGTCAGGGCAAGATACCGCGCAATTTGGCCATGAAAGCGCCGCGCCACGTCATAAGCGCAAACAAGCTTCGCAGCAGCATATTAATGCCATCCATAAAATTGCGCGCAAAATTCCAAAATCTGACGATAATTATTAATTGATAATGTGATGATGACTTCTATGACGGCGATTACGAATGACATGCGTGCGCTTGAGGCTTTTTTGTGCGCTGAAGGCATCGTGGTGGATCAATTTTCATCGGTTGGTGAAGATATGGCGCCGCGCCGTTATTACCGCATGAGCGGGCAGGGCGCAGAAGGCAAATTATTATGTGTTGGCCCGCCTGATAATGACCCAAGCGCTCATATTGGCCATTTGGTGCGTAATACAGACCGATTATCCAAAGCTCTGCTACGTCATAATATACGTGTGCCTAAGGTATTCGCCGCGGCGCCTGATCATGGTTTTGTCTTGATCGAAGACTTCGGCGATATGCGGATGGATTTGGCGATTGCGGCGGGTAAAATCTCAATGGAAGCTGCTTATCAATATGCAGCAGAGATTGCCCGCAATATGGCGAAGATTGATGATATCGATGGTTTGATAGATTATCGCGCCAGCCATGTTCATGCGGGGCGTAGTAAATTGGCTGAATGGTATTTGCCGATATTGCTTAAACGTCCAGTCAGCGCTGAATTTACGGCGGAATATCTGCATGTATGGGATGAGGTCGAGGCCTCCGTCGCCGCGCCGCGCGCATGTTTTTCACATGTCGATTTTCATTTGATGAATTTAATGTATTTGGATGGTGCATCTGACGTGGATTGCGTTGGCGTGCTTGATTATCAGGGGGCGATGCATGCGCCTTATGTTTATGACTTGGTCAATTTGCTTGATGATGCGCGCCGTATTGTGCCTGATCATATAAAGACAGCGGCGAAGCAGGCCTTTACGTCTGAAATGTCGGATGACGAGGTCGCTTTATTCCATGCGCATTACGCGATTTTGGCGGCGCAGTTTCATAGCCGCTGTTTAGGGCAGTTTATTGAGCTTGCCTTCAAAGGTAAGCCGCAATATTTGCAATATTTACCGGGGCTGCTACAGCAGTTTAAGGCAGATATGCGCGCGCCAGTGCTTGCACCAGTTTATGCGTGGTTAAAGGCGCAAGGCATGGATTTTGACCATGTCGTTGAAATTGACTTAGTTAATGATGCCGCTTTAGTCGCCGCTTAACTATAATATTGAGTGCACAATAAAATCAGGATTTTTCAGTATTTGGGTTAACTGCTTCATTTCCTGTGCAGGTTTACGATAATTACGCTTATTTTGGATCGCGTCCAAAAACTCACTTTGTAGGGCGCTCAGTTCTTCGGCTTTGTTGGTGAGCATAGCGTGTTTAAAGCGTTTAGCTGTGAAGCTGATTTGAGAGAGTGCAAAAATCAATTCATCGTTAATGACGACCTCACGGCCAAGGTCGAATTTATCGACATCTTGAAAAATGGCATTGGCGGCAATTTTATGCTGCGCCTTTTGCCAACGTGCGGCAATGTCGGCTGTGCTGCGCATATCAAAAATATTGAGCGCCATTTGCGTGAGTTGATCTTCATCGAGCGCTAAAACTTCCGCGCTGTCTTTAATCTGTTCCGTTAAATTGACGAAGCCTGTCATTAAGCGTTCGGCAAATTTATCGCCGTAAGCTTCTTGTTGAATAATGCGGTATTCGTCTTGGATGATTTTGCAATGTTGCTGACGCAAAACGGCGGTGTTATTTTCAGCGAGTTGAATGCGTAAGGCATCAAAATCCGCTTTGGATTTAATCTCTAGCTCCAAAGATGGCATAAGTTTCTTGCTGAATAACAATGCGTAGACTTCATCGCAATCCATATCGAGTTCACAGTTATGGGTGAGGCGGTTTAATTCGCCATCAAATTTATGTTCAAGGTCTACATATTCATTTGCATTAAGGCTTGTGAGGATAAGATGTTCCAAGCCTGAAGCGCAGCGACGGGCGCGGCCCATTGTGCTTAGGTCTTGATATTTAGCGTCACGAAGTGCTTTAAATTCATCGCGCGCTTTTTGATAGGCGGCTTCTATTTCGCGCTCTTTTTCTGCGAGCTCGTCCATTACGTTATTGCGGATACGGTCGGCTACGGCGCTGAAGTTTTCTTCGTCAGATAACTCTGCGTCTGGTTCTGCTGTTACATATTCTTTTAATGCGTCTAAAATCATCTTTTGGCCTATTGGATAAAAGTAAAGCGGCCTAGGCCGCTTTACGTATTCGTTTACAAAGCGATATTAAGCAAATGTGCGTTTCAAATGCTTGCTGTTCATCTCTGACTGCGCGTTAATTGCAACAGTACCAAGCTGCTTTTCAATTTCGCTTGTTGGCTTGCCAGTTGAAAGCGCGTCGATGAAGTCGCTTTTCAATGTGACGATTGTTTTGATGCTATCGTTAGAAACGCCAGCGGCTTTCAGGCGTTTTTCACTTAAGTCAATTGTTTGGACTTGTGCTAGTGTTTCGCCTGTTGATGCTGCGTCTTTGTTTGATAGGGCGCGGATACCGTTAACAATACCACGAATGTTGATTTCAAAGCTGTCTGTTAGAAGACGTTTGTTCAATTCCGCTTCGTTTGTGATGTTTTGTTTAGCAAAAGCTTTTGTGATCACAGCGTCTTTATCTAGGCCATAGCGTGCTGAAACTTCAGCAATCTGGTCTTGGATTGTGACGATATTTGTTTGGATTTTGCCTTCAAAATTCGCTGTATCGTAAGGCAATGTGCGAATTTCGTTGTAGAGGTCTGTGATATATTGAATATCCAATTTTTGTGCTTCAGCAAGTAAGTCAGCTTCATAAGCATCAAAGTTTGCTTTTGTTTTAAGGCCAGTATCAACGCCTTCGCTTTTCGCAGCTTTGAAGAATGCGCCGTAAACTTTAGCTGGGCTGCGGCCTGTTTTTTCAACGGCGGCGTCAAGCTTGCCTTTAAATGCCGCAAGGGCAGATGTAAGAGCTGTATAATAATCTTCGTTATGGCTTTCTTCCTGCCATACATCGACAAAGCTTTCAGTGCCTTCTTTGTTGGATAATGTCACGTTTACAGCAACATCACGCAAAGTTGTTTTTGGAAGGTCAGCAATCGCCGTGAATTTAGGAAGGGCAAGCTCGCTTGTTTGTTTGATTGAAAAATCTTTGTTATTTTCATCAACCTTTGCAATTTGTGTTTCTAGGTCAGCATATGTTTCGATTTTATAATTAGCTGCACCGCAAACATCTTCAGAGAAAAGTAATGCAACTGTTTCATCATCTGTGATGTCATAGTCGTATTTAGCGAGAATATCTAATTTCGATGTTATGCAGTCTGCGACAGGGACAGGGAGGCCTTTATCACTGCGATCAAAACTTTCAACAAGCTGTTTCGCAACAGCGAAGAAAACGATTTGTGAATCACGCTCTTTACGAATTTGATCTGCTTTTTCTTGCTGCTCTGTAAGAACGCCTTGCTTGCGGGCATCGCGTTCTTGCAAAAGAGCGAGAATATATTCGTCATATTCTGTATCGATTTGTTTTAGTGAATCGTTTGTTGTTTGTTTTAATTCTGTTTCTGCGCTGTCTAATTCGCCGTTAACAATCGTCTTTATTGCATTAACTGACTTAGCGTCTTCAGGTTTAAGTGTACCTAGAATTGATTTGATGTTTTCCGTGGTCATTTTCTTACACACCTTATTAGTTCATAAAAATATTGGCTTGATTGTTAACATAACTTTAATGTTTCTGTCAATAATATTATGAAAATTATTTTTACCTCCTAAAATTTGTAATTTTATATGGGCTGAGGCTTGTTGTTTGCTAGGAAAGCTGCTAACTAATCTTTAGCGAAATTGACACATATATGGGAGCATAAAAATGGCGCTAGTATCAGATCTTCTCGGTAAGATTAAACCATCACCAACATTATCACTTATTGCTAAGGCGAATGAGCTTAAGGCACAAGGCAAAGATATTATCGGCCTTTCAGCAGGTGAACCTGATTTTGATACGCCTGATTTCATTAAAGAAGCGGCCATTAAAGCCATTCAGGAAAATAAAACACGTTATACTGATGTTGCAGGCACAAAAGAACTTCGCGAGGCAATTAGCGCAAAATTCAAGCGTGAAAACGAGCTTGATTATGCGGTTGACCAAATTGTTGCAGGTACAGGTGGTAAGCAAATCCTTTATAACGCCTTGATCGCCAGCATTAACCCAGGTGATGAAGTCATTATCCCAACACCATATTGGGTGTCTTATCCTGATATGACATTGCTTGCGGGCGGCGAGCCTGTATTTGTTGATACAACAGCAGAAGAGGGCTTTAAAGTTAAAGCTGATAAACTTGATGCGGCAATCACAGCAAAAACCAAATGGGTGATTTTGAACTCACCGGGTAACCCATCAGGCGCGGCTTATACACGTGAAGATTTAGAGGCTTTGGCAGTAGTGCTGCGTAAACACCCACATGTTTATATTATGAGCGATGATATGTATGAACATATCACTTATGATGGTTTTGAATTCACAACAATGGCGCAAGTTGCCCCTGATTTGTTTGACCGTACATTGACTGTAAACGGCGTGTCTAAAGCTTATTCAATGACAGGCTGGCGCTTGGGCTATGCGGGTGGGCCACGTGATTTGATTAAAGCCATGGTGAAAATCCAAGGCCAGAGCACATCTAACGCATGTTCGATTACCCAGGTTGCAGCGACCGCAGCGCTTAATGGTGATCAATCATTCCTTGAAGCACGTAACGCGGCCTTTAAAGAGCGCCGTGATGTGGTTGTATCTATGTTGAATGAGATTGACGGTATTTTCTGCCCAACACCAGAAGGGGCGTTCTATGTGTATCCAAGCTGCGCAGGTTTAATCGGTAAATATACACCAGAAGGCAAAAAGATCGAAAGCGATGCTGATTTCTCTGCTTACCTTATCGACGCGGTTGGTGTTGTCTGTGTGCATGGCGAAGCATTCGGCCTTTCACCGCATTTCCGCATTTCATATGCAACATCAGTTGACGTATTGAAAGACGCATGTAGCCGCATTCAAAAAGCCTGCGCGGAATTGAAAGACCAAGCGCAAGCAGCATGAACTTAAGTGTTTAACGAAAGCGGGCTGCGTATTCATGTAGCCCGCTTTTTTATTTTTAAGGATTTTCTGATGACCTATGTCTTATTCGATGTTGATGGTGTTTTGATTAATGGCTATCACGCAAAGCCTGAACTTCGCCATTGTTGGGATGAGCATATTGAGCGTGATTTCGGTATAAGCCGTAAGGATTTTTTTGATCATTATATCTCGGGTGTATTTGTGGAAGAGGTCTTGGTCGGTAAGGCCAATATGCTCGATACATTAAGCGCTGTGCTGCCACGCATTGGTTATACGGGCAACCCGCAGGATTTCATTGATTATTGGCTTAAAAACGATGCGCGTTTAAATCAGGATTTACTGGCGCAGGTCAAAGCTTTGTCCGCGATTGATGGGGTGGATTTATATATCGCTACCAACCAAGCGCATGAACGTGCGGATTATTTGATGCAAGATTTGGGGCTAGGGCAGTATTTCAAAGCGATATTTCATTCTGCTGCGATAGGCCACAGAAAACCAAGTGATGGTTATTTTAAAGGTGTTGATCAACAGCTCGGCCGCGACCCCGCACGTAAGGTCATCTTCTTTGATGATACACAAGCGATTATTGATGCCGCCAACGCCCATGGCTGGGAAGCGCATCAATTTGATGGCGTGAAGGATTTGAAGAAGTCTACATCCATACAAAGTTGGCTTGGTTTATAAATATAGTTTATAATTTTGAGTATTGTCTGGAAGTTGCAAGTTTAGAAAAATATAAAAGGTAATAATTTAATGATATCAAGGACATTGCTATTTATAATTGTTACTTTTTTCGCGGTAATAACGTTTGGATTAAATAGTTTCGCCAATAGATATACCCCCGATGGGCAATACCCGTCTTACGTATTGATTTCCCCTGCTGTTGAAAAAAATAACAGTCTTGAATCTATGTATAAAGGATTAGACAAAGTTGTAATCTGGCCAACGCGGAGCTTCTATGAAGATGCAGATTTTGAGTATGGAATTTTGCGCTTGGATCTTGGGCAGATTACAAAAGAACAGATAGAGCGGTATGTGGATGTACCTGTTGAGGTAATTAAAGAAAGAAAAAATCATATGTTTTATTGGCCAGAATTCCAGCAAGAGCATATTTTGTCAGTTTGGTCTAATTTAGAATTGGATCAAAATATGGTGAAAATAAGCATCAGAATGTTCGGCGGTAACAAAACTTCTGCGGAAGGGATGCAAAATCATTGTTTTGAAGCTTTTCTGGTCGAAAAAAATGAGCTTTATGATTCATTGAAAGAAAAAATAGAAGCTGTTGTTAAGATGTGTACAGAAACATTTTACTTTAATAAAGATGGCGTAACCGACCCTTTGTTTTTTAAAAGTGTAATTAGAAACTAATTTATAAACAATTAAACAAATACAGCCTAATTGCACTCGATAAATTAGTAGTTTCTGGTCGTGCGTCGTCTATGGCGGTGATGAGGGCGGATAGGGACATGTCGGCATCATCGGCGATGCGTTTTAAGGCTTTCCAAAATGTTGGCTCTAATGATAAAGACGTTCTGTGACCGGCGATGGTCACAGAACGTTTTTCAGGTTGTTCATTGGGGATATGAATATCCATTAGTCTTTTGGTTTCACCATTTCTTCTGGCTTAATCCACTCTTTGAATTGTTCTTCGGTGAAGAGGCCAAGCGATAGGCCGGCATCTTTGAGTGTTAAACCATCCAAATGCGCTTTCTTAGCGATTTTCGCAGCGTTATCGTAACCAATATGTGGGTTAAGCGCGGTCACAAGCATTAATGAGCCGTGCAGCAGTTCATCAATACGTTCGTAATTTGGCTCAATACCGACAACGCAGCGCTCGGTGAAGCTTTTGCATGCATCGCTGAGGAGGCGGATAGATTGAAGTACGTTGAAAACCATGACTGGCTTAAAGACGTTGAGTTCAAAATGACCATTTGAACCGGCGATTGTGACCGTTGTGTGGTTGCCCATCACTTGTGCACAGACCATGGTCATCGCTTCACATTGTGTAGGGT